>CAZLYV010000072.1:9407-10536 GCA_964563665.1 uncultured Acetobacteraceae bacterium | reverse complement strand
TCTTAGGCCTTAAGCCTTGGCAAGCCACGCACCAAGCGCGGCTGGCGTCCGCTTCAGAGCATACGCGCCGTCGCCCACCAGCGCCACGGCGAGCGATGCGACAATGAGGAACACCGGGTACTCCCATCCGCCATTGGGACTGGAGAACACCCACCCGTTGCCCCAATGGACCCACGTGGCGCCCAAAAGAACCGGCACGAGCCCGATTGCCACCGGGCGCGCGTAGACGCCAAGTACGAGCAGCGCGCCACCGACCGCTTCGGCGAAGAACACGGCGTACCCGAACCACGCCGGCAGACCGATGGAGCTGAAAAACTGCGCGTTGCCGGCAAGCGTGAAGACGAACAGCTTCAAGACGAGCGAGTGCGTGAGATACATGATCCCCAGCGCGACCCGCAGAGCGAATGCGCCGTATGGCGCGTACCTGTCATCGATAGGCATGGCTTTTCACCTGGTTTGATGATGGACGTTTGGAGGTTTCAGTCCGGCGTGTCGGCGGTGTAAAATTCGATCATTGCGTTCGCTCCCGAAGTCGTCGCATCGCCCTGCGTCACGCCGCAAGTTCGGCTGAGCGCGCATGCGCGCGCGCCAACTCCGCCAAGCGCCCGACGCGCCGGCCGAGATGTTCGGCCGTCAGTCGATCGCTCATGATCGGCGCCTGGTCCGGCGCGGCGTCTGTGTTCGACTGCGACATCGCGCCGGCGAAGCTGCCAAGCCGATTGAGATCGTCGATGCTCCCCTTGCTGCTGTTGTTTCCCGGCAGCAGGTCGAGGCCGACCCAGATCATTCCGTGCTGCATGGCGAAGATGAATGTCTGGACCAAGCTGTTCAGCTTGTCGCCGTTCTGCGATGCCGAATTGGTGAATCCGGCGGCGAGCTTGTTGCGCCATTTCTGCTCCGCCCAAACTTTCGACGTCGATTCCATGAACGCTTTGAACGGCGCGGACACGCTCCCCATATAGGTCGGCGCGCCAAAAATGATCGCGTCGGCGGTCGCGAGATCGTCGGCGCGCTGGGCGGCGTCCTCGACCGAAATCAATTGGGCTTCGACGCCGCTGACTGAACCTGCGCCACGCGCGACGGCCTCGGCCAGAACCTTGGTGTGACCGAACCCGCTGTGATAGACGAC
>CAZLYV010000072.1:0-9307 GCA_964563665.1 uncultured Acetobacteraceae bacterium | reverse complement strand
CGGCGACGGCAAACAAAAAAGCCGCCCGAGGGCGGCTTTTTCATTTGGCGCGCGCGAGTAACGATCAGCGCGAGTAGAACTCGACCACGAGGTTGGGTTCCATCTGCACCGGATAGGGCACGTCCGTGAGCTTGGGCCCGCGGACGAATTTGCCCTTCACCGCCTTGGCGTCGACCTCGAGATAATCGGGCACCTGCCGCTCGTTCGACTGCATCGCCTCCAAGACCGCGCCCATCTCCTTGGATTTTTCCTTGAGCTCGATCGTGGCGCCGTCCTTGACGAGGTAGGAAGGTATATCGACCTTTTTGCCGTTCACGCGCACGTGGCCGTGGTTCACCAGTTGGCGCGCGGAGAACACGGTGGGCGCGAACTTGAGCCGATAAACCACCGCATCGAGCCGGCGTTCGAGAAGCTCGATCAGGTTCTGCCCGGTGTCGCCCTTGCGGCGATTCGCCTCGGTATAGAGCTTACGGAACTGGCGCTCGGTGATGTTGCCGTAATAGCCCTTGAGCTTCTGCTTGGCCATCAGCTGCGTACCGAACTCGGTCGGCTTGCGCCGACGCTGGCCGTGCTGCCCCGGGCCGTATTCCCGCTTGTTAATCGGGCTTTTGGGGCGGCCCCACAGGTTCACCCCGAGGCGGCGGTTGATCTTGTATTTCGATTGGACGCGCTTGGTCATCGCCTATTCCGAAACGGGTTATGCGAAAAAACAACGGGCGGCGGCCGGCCCCGAGCCAATCGCTGCGGCCAGCCTCCGCCAGAAAGCGGGGCGTACTATACCCGCGCGCGGGCCCCTGTCAAACCGTTTCGGGTCGCGCGGAGCGTCATATCGATCAACGAGTTAACCTCCCCGCACGCCGCCGGAGTCTGGGTCCTAGCGCCGCCGGCGCGCTGGACTCTTCGACGCTTCGGGGCGCCCCTTGGTGGCCGTGCCAGCCGACCGCTCTCGCGGTGCATGCGGGCGCTGGGTGAGGCCGGTTAGCATGCCGTGGAGCGTACGGATCTCCTGTTCGGTGAGCTCGGCACGGGCGAACATGCTGCGGATGTTGCGCGCCATGACCGGCTGCATTTCCGGATTGCGCAGGAAGCCGCACGCCTTCAGTTCCGCCTCGAGCCGCGCGAAGAACGCGGCGAGTTCCGCCTTGCTTGCCGGCACCACTCTCGCCGCCGGCGGCATCCGGCGGGCCGGCGTGACATCGCCCGCCTGAAACCATTCGTAAGCCAGCACCAGCACGGCTTGCGCGAGATTGAGCGACGAAAAACCCGGATCGAGCGGCACGCTGACGAAGGCGTCGGCGAGATCAGTCTCCTCGTTCTCCAGACCCGTTCGCTCCGGCCCGAACAGGATTCCGGCGCGGGTTCGCGCAGCGGCGCGGGCGCGAAGCTCGGCGGCAGCTGCGCGCGGTGTCAGCACCGGCTTCACCTGGTCGCGCGGGCGGGCCGTGGTCGCCAGGACGTAGCCAAGATCGCCGACCGCCGCCTCGACGGTCTCGAACAGCTTCGCTTGGTCGAGCACCCGATCGGCCCCCGCCGCCACCGCGCGGGCCTTCGCATGGGGCCAACGCATCCGTGGCCGGACGAGCCGCAAGTCGGCAAGGCCGCAATTGCGCATCGCGCGCGCCGCGGCACCGATGTTCTCAGGAAGTTGCGGCCGGACCAGGATGATTGCGGGGGCAGATACCATCGGACGTCAGAGATTCGGGCCTTTGCCAACGGGAGAAGATGAAATTACGGCACCATCGAGGGTTAAGCCCGTGCCCCAGCGTGGAACAGCTTCCAGGTGATGCTGTCGTGGATCGCGTTGTAGGAAGCGTCGATCACGTTGGCCGACACGCCGACGGTCGACCAGCGGCGTCCCGTTTCGTCGGCGCTCTCGATCATCACCCGGGTCACCGCCTTGGTGCCTTCCTCGGGCGTCAGGATGCGTACCTTGTAGTCGGTGAGCCGGACCGTTTCGAGCTGCGGATAGACCGGCAGCAACGCCTCGCGGAGCGCGCCGTCGAGCGCGTCCACCGGACCGTTCCCCTCGCCCACCGTGAGCGCCCGGTGGCCCTTCACGTCGAGCTTCACCGTCGCCTCCGACATCGTCACGAGGTCGCCGCGCGCGTTGAAACGCCGCTCGGTCAGCACCCTGAAGGAGGTGAGGCGGAAATAATCCGGCACCGAGCCGAGCGCGCGGCGCGCCAGCAGCTCGAAGCTCGCCTCGGCGCCGTCATAGGAGAACCCGTCGTGCTCGCGCGCCTTCACGTCATCGATCAGGCGGGAAAGGCGCGGATCCTTGGCATCGACCTCGAGGCCAATTTCGCGAAAGCGGGCAAGGATGTTCGACCGCCCCGACTGGTCCGAGACGACGATGTGGCGCTGATTGCCGACCAGCTCCGGCGCGACGTGCTCGTAGGTGCGCGGGTCCTTTTCAACCGCCGAGACGTGAAGGCCGCCCTTGTGGGCGAACGCGCTTTCACCGACAAAAGCCTGGTTGCGGATCGGCGCGCGGTTCAAGCGTTCGTCGAGCAACCGTGAGACGTGGGTGAGATGGGTGAGCTGCTCCGGCGTAATGCCGGTCGCAAATCCCATCTTCAGCATGAGATTGGGAATGATCGAGGTGAGGTTGGCATTGCCGCAACGCTCGCCAAGCCCGTTCAGCGTGCCTTGCACATGGCGTGCGCCCGCGCGCACGGCGGCGAGCGAATTGGCGACCGCGTTCTCGGTGTCGTTGTGGCAATGGATGCCGAGCCGCGTACCGGGAATGACGCGCGCCACCTCGCCGACGACGCGTTCGACCTCGTGCGGCAGCGTGCCGCCGTTGGTGTCGCAAAGCACGATCCAGCGCGCGCCCGCTTGGTGTGCCGCCTTCAGGCAATCGAGCGCATATGCCGGGTTCGCCTTGTAGCCGTCGAAGAAATGTTCGGCGTCGAACATCACCTCGTCCTTGCGCCGCTTCGCTTCGGCCACACTTTCGCCGATCATGTCGACGTTCTCGGAGAGCGGAACGCCCAGCGCCGTCGTGACGTGGAAGTCCCACGTCTTGCCGACCAGGCACAGCACGCTCGCCGATGAGCTGAACAGCGCGGCAAGTCCGGGATCGTTCGACGCGCTGCGGCCCGAACGCCGCGTCATGCCGAAGGCGGCGAGCCGAGCGTGGGCAAACTTGGGCGCCGCGGCGAAGAAGGCGTCATCGGTGGGATTGGCGCCGGGCCATCCGCCCTCGACGTAGTCGATCCCAAGCCGGTCCAGCGCGCCGGCGAGCGCGATCTTGTCCGAGACGCCGAAATCGACGCCTTGGGTTTGCGCGCCGTCGCGCAACGTCGAGTCATAAAGGTAGATGCGTTTGTCTTCGGTCATTTTTTATCGCTGTATTGCCAAAATGAAAACGCAGCGCCTCCGCTAGAAACACTGACGTTTTGGTCTCGAAGCCGGCTTCGAATCTCATCAGCTGTCTTATAATCTTTCTGTTTCCGTGCATCATCCATTTTGCGCACCAGATCTTCAACTTCCTCCATTTTGATTGATCCCGGGCTGGTTGGCAGCCAGTTGAACCACTCACTCGGGGTCGAGTTAAGCAGTCCTAATAGATGCCCGCCGTTTAACAGGTTCGCCTTGAATCGCGCGCGACGTGCCGGATCGCGTTCGGAATTGAGATCGCGCGCCATCTCGTGGAGGTAGGCGACCGCAAGCGGCGTGTTGAGGTCGTCCTCAAGCGCGTCCATGACGCCCGCCGGCATTTCGCCGTCCGCTGGCGCAAGCTCGGCGGCGCCGCGCAGCGCGGTGTAGAAGCGATCGAGCTCGCCTTTCGCCTGACGCAAGCCCTCCTCGGTGAAGTCGAGCGGCTGGCGGTAATGGGTCTTGAGCAGCAGGAGACGGATCGCCTCGCCCCTCGCCCGGGCCAGAAGATCGCGCACGGTCAAGAAATTGCCGAGGCTCTTCGACATCTTCTCGCCGTTCACCACCAGATAGCCATTGTGCACCCAGCAGAGCACGAACGGGCGGCCGTGCGCGCATTCGCTTTGCGCGATCTCGTTTTCGTGGTGCGGGAAGATGAGGTCGTGCCCGCCGCCGTGGATGTCGATGGTCTCGCCGAGAAGCGCCTCGCTCATCGCCGAGCATTCGATGTGCCAGCCGGGCCGCCCGCGGCCCCAGGGCGAATCCCAGCCTGGTTGATCGGCTGTGCTCGGCTTCCACAGCACAAAATCGGCCGGATCCTTCTTGTACGGCGCCACCTCGACCCGCGCGCCTGCGATCAGTTCATCGCGCGAGTGGCCAGAGAGCTTTCCATAGTCCGGCATCGTCGGCACGTTGAACAGAACGTGGCTCTCGGCGAGGTAGGCATGCCCGCGCGCGATCAACTCTTCGATCATGCGGATCATCCGGTCGATATAATCCGTGGCGCGCGGCTCGGCATCGGGCGGCAGGGGCCCGAGCGCTGCCATGTCCTCGTGAAACGCCTTGGTCGTCCGCGCGGTGATCGAGTCGATCGGCTCGCCCGATGCCTTGGCGGCGGCCATGATCTTGTCGTCGATATCGGTGATGTTGCGGACGTAGGTAACCTTCGGATAGAGCCGCTTGAGCAAGCGATAAAGCACGTCGAAGACGATGACGGGGCGCGCGTTGCCGATGTGGGCGTAGTCGTAGACCGTGGGGCCGCAGACGTACATCCGCACGTGGCCGGGGTCGAGCGGCTCGAAGCGCTCCTTGCGCCGCGTGAGCGAGTTGTGAAGATACAGCGCCACGTCCGGTTCCTGGTCCGATCTCTTCGCTCTACGCGGTCTTGCCGGAAAGCCTCGCCGCGGCTCGGGCTCGGCCGATCATCGGTAGCAGGGTTTTGAGTTCGGGTCCACGCTCGCGGGCGGTAAGCGCGAGGCGCAATGGCATGAAAAGGTCCCGGCCCTTGCGGCCGGTCTCGGCGGCGAGCGCCTTGGTCCAGACGCCCCACGTCGTCTCGTCCCACGGTTCGGGCGGCAAGAGCCGGGCCGCCGTCGCGGCGAAGGCTTGATCGGCGATCACCGGCGCGACGCTTCCCCGGCAGACCTGCCACCAGTCCCGAACTTCGGCGATGGTCGACAGGTTCGGCCGCACCGCCTGCCAAAACGCCTCGTCCATCCCGGCGATGCCGAGTGCGGCCGCGCGCGCCTGGACCGCGGCGAAGGGTGAATCGTGAAGCAGCCGTGCGTTCAGCCGGTTCAATTCGTCGAGGTCCAGTTTCGGCGCCGCACGGCTGAATTTCCCCAGATCGAATCCGGCGATGAGTTCGTCGAGCGCCTGCTTCGGCTCGATCGGATCCGACGTGCCGAGCCGCGCCAGCAGGCTGTTGATCGCCATCGGCTCGATGCCCTGCTCGCGGAGCGCATGAACGCTGAGGCTGCCGAGCCGTTTCGACAGGTTATGCCCGCCGGCGTCGGTCAACAGCGAGAAATGGGTGAAATTGATCGTCGCGGGATCGCGCCGGAGCGCCGCGAAAAGCTGGATCTGTACCGCCGTGTTGGTGACGTGATCCTCGCCGCGAATGATGTGCGAGACGTCGAGCTCGACGTCGTCGGCGACCGAGGCAAGGGTGTAGATCGGCGAGCCGTCGGCGCGCACCAGCACGGGATCGCTGAGCTTGGCGCCGTGGAAATGGACGGGCCCACGGATCGCATCCTCCCAAGTTATGTCCGAAAGCTCCAAGAGGAAGCGCCAGTGCGGCACGCGGCCTTCCGACTCGTAGGCCCGCTTCTGCGCCTCGGACAGGCGGAGCGCGGCGCGATCGTAGACCTGGACGCCGCCGCCGGCGACCTGGGTGAAGCGCCGATGCTCGAGCTCCTCCGGCGTCTCGTAGCAGGGATAGAGGCGGCCGGCGGCCTTCAGCGCCTCGACCGCCGCGCGGTAGCGATCCAGCCGATCGGACTGGCGGGCAAATTGATCCCAGTCAAGACCGAGCCAGCGCAGATCCTCTTCGATGCCGGCGGCGAACTCAGGCGTCGAGCGCTCGCGGTCGGTATCGTCGAGCCGCAGCAGCATCCGGCCGCCATGACGCCGCGCGAACAGCCAGTTGATGAGGGCGCCGCGGACATTGCCGAGATGGAGCCGCCCGGTCGGGCTCGGCGCGAAACGGACACGTAGGGTCATCAGGTCGGCGCGCGGAAGGCGTTGGTGATCGGATAGCGCCGGTCGCGGCCGAACGCGCGCCGCGTGATCTTGACTCCGGGCGGCGCCTGGCGGCGCTTGTATTCGGCGACGTCGAGCATGCGCCAGACGCGATGCACCATTGCCGCATCGTGCCCGCGGGCAACGATCTCGGGCAGCGACATCTCCTTTTCGACGAGACAAAAGAGAATGTCGTCAAGCTCGACATAAGGCCCCAGCGTCGCCTCGTCGGTCTGGTTCGGCCTGAGTTCGGCGCTCGGCGGCCGGGTAATGACGTTTTCCGGCATCACGCGGCCGGCCGGACCCTTGGCGGCCGGCGGAAGGGTCTGATTTCGCCAGCGCGCAAGCTTGAAGATCGTCGTCTTGTAGACATCCTTCAGCACCGCAAAGCCGCCGCACATATCGCCATAGAGCGTCGCGTAACCAGCCGACATTTCCGACTTGTTGCCGGTCGAGACCACCATGTGACCGAACTTATTGGACAACGCCATCAGCGTGATGCCGCGGCAACGCGACTGGATGTTCTCCTCGGTCGCGTCGGCCGCGCGTCGATCGAATGTCGAGGCCAGCATGGTGGCAAACGCGTCCATCGCCGGCTCGATCGAGATGGTGTCGAGGCGAATGCCGAGCAGCCGTGCGACCTCCCTGGCGTCGTCGAGGCTCTCTTGCGAGGTGTAGGGCGAGGGCATCATCACCGCCCATACCTTGTCGGCGCCCAGCGCATCGACCGCGAGCGCCGCGGTGAGCGCCGAATCGATTCCGCCCGACAGGCCGAGGATGACGCCGGGAAAGCGGTTGTTGGTCACGTAATCCCTGAGGCCTAACGTCAGCGCCTGATAGATCGCGTCCAGCCCCTCGGCCGGTTTGACGATTTCACCGGGCGCGCAGGTCCAGCGACGGTTGCCGCCCTTCGACCAGCGTGTCGTCACCACCGCCTCGGCGAAACTCGGCGCCTGTACGGCAAGGCCGCGGTCGGCGTTGAGGATGAACGACGCGCCATCGAAGACGAGCTCGTCCTGGCCGCCGATCCGGTTGACGTAAACCAGCGGCAAGTCGGTCTCGCCGACGCGCGCCACGGCGAGATTGATACGCTCGTCGGGCTTGTCGCTCTCGTAGGGGCTGCCGTTCGGCACCACCAGCAGTTCGGCGCCGGATTCAACCAGGCATTCGGCGCAGTCGGCGGTCCACATGTCCTCGCAGATCATGACGCCGAGCCGCACCTTGTCGCGGAAGACGACCGGCCCCGGCAGCGGCCCGGCGGCAAAGACACGCTTCTCGTCGAACACGCCGTAGTTCGGCAAATCATGCTTGAAGCGCGTCGCGGCGATCTTACCGCCATCGAGCAGCAGCATTGCGTTGTACAGTTTTCCGTTCATCCGCCAGGGCGCGCCCACCAGCATCGCCGGCCCGCCATCGGCGGTGAGCCGCGCAAGATCATCGACCGCGGTTGCGATCGCTTCCTGAAACGCCGGCTTGAGGACAAGATCTTCCGGTGGATAGCCGGCGAGGTTGAGCTCGGGGTAGACCACGAGCTCGGCGCCGTCCTTGGCGGCGGCGATGCGCGCGGCGCGCATGCGCGCGACATTGCCGGCGATGTCGCCAACGATCTGGGGCGTCTGCGCCATGGCGAGGAGAAATGTGTCGGTCATGGGGCGCCCGACCGTCGGTTGGTCACTTCTTCCGCAACAGGAACTCGCGACCGACCTTGACCGAGGCGACACCGTCGTAGTCGACGATGTCGGCCGTGGCATAGGTCTCGCTCCAGGTCTCGGGCAGGTACGAGCCGGTGCCGATGGCGTCAACCGGAACGTTCCCCACCGCCATCGTCTTGCACTTCGCGGGCGTGAAGCCGGACGACGCCACGATCTTGACCTTGGGGAAGCCCCCCTGGTCGAGCTGCTCGCGCACATGCCAGATGGCCGCCGCCGAGACGCCGGTGCCGACGAGAAAACGCAACTCCTGTTCGGTCCGGTAGCCGCGGATCGACTGCGGCGCATGCCGCTCGAGAACGGCGTAGGAGCGCGTCAGATCGAGCCCCTCGAGATAACGCCCGCCGTGGGTATCGAGCCTGACGCCCAATCGGCCGGCGGCGGCAAGCTCGGGGAAGCGGCGGCAGACGGCGAGCCCGTCGGTGACTTCGCGGCCGAAATAATCGACGAGCACGGTCAGCTCCTGGTTGGGAAACGCCTCGAACATCATCTCGGCCGCGCGAACGGTCGAACCGGCGTAGCCGATCAGCGCGTGGGGCATCGTCCCGCGACCGCCCGACTGGCCGAAATAATGCGCCGTCGCATCGGTGGCGTTGGCGACGAAGCCGATTGCGTTCACCTCGGCCCTCGCCGCGGCCGAGCCGACGGCGGCGGCGTAGGCCATCATCTCCGCCATCTCGGTTCCGGCGCAATGACGCGCATCCATGGCGATGAAGGAGACCTTTGGCAGGTCGACGCACATCGTATAGGCGTTGTAGGCGGCGACGCAGGCCGGGCCGATCTTCTGCAGGTAGATCGTCTCGAGGTCGACGAGGTGACGCAACGATCCGGTGATGTAGACGAGCGGCTCGCCGGAGCCCACCCACGCGCCCTCGGCGTAGCGCAGGTCGATGTCGAATTTCGTCTTTCGCGCAGCGGCGATTTGATCGAGCCACTCGCGGGCCAGCTTGGGCGTGCAGATCACCGGGCGGCGCATGAAGACGGCGTAGGTCACGCGCTTGTCGCCGAAGCGCTCGACCACCGCGCGCGTGCGCGAAAAATAATGATCGGTCCAGCGACCGATCTCACCCGGCGCGGGATGTGGGCCAGGACCAGATTTGGGCCGCCCGCCTTCCATGGCCGTGAAACGCCGGCTCAGGACGCCGCGGCGACGGCGCGGCGCGGATCGGCGTCGGCGCGGCTCTTGCGCAGACCCTCGGCGATCAGGAACGCAAGCTCGAGCGCCTGGCTTCCATTCAGCCGCGGGTCGCAATGCGTGTGGTAGCGATCGCCCAGCGCCTGCTCGGTGATCGCCTCGGCGCCGCCGGTGCATTCGGTGACGTTCTGCCCGGTCATCTCGAAATGGACGCCGCCCGCCTTTGTCCCCTCGCCCTGGTGAACCGCAATGAAGCTGCGGACCTCGGCGAGGATGCGGTCGAACGGCCGCGTCTTGTAGCCGGTGGCCGACTTGATCGTGTTGCCGTGCATCGGATCGCACG
>CAZLYV010000071.1:3860-10596 GCA_964563665.1 uncultured Acetobacteraceae bacterium | reverse complement strand
GCGCCCCGCCATCGCGTAAGTCCGAAGTGCTGCGGCTTGGGCGCCCGCCCCCTCGACAATTTTCATGGCTGCAAACAAAGTGTCGGGCCGGTCCTGGAAGACTCCGCGATCGGCTTAGCCATGCCTCGGCTGGACAGCCGCGCGACGCAACGCTACATCTAAGGGCAATTCTTCATGCCGTGCCTCAACTTGGACGGTGCCCGGCCGGCCTGCCGGGCGGCAAGGGTGGACGCGGCCTTGACGATCGGTCGACGGAACGGCCGGGGGGCCGAGTCCGCCGGCGATCGATCGATCGTCCGCCCGCGAGGTTCGCCTGCAATGGCAAGTGCAAACGAAATCCGCTCGACTTTTCTCGATTATTTTGCCCGGCATGGCCACCAGATCGTGCCGTCCTCGCCACTGGTGCCGCGCAACGATCCGACGTTGTTGTTCACCAACGCCGGAATGGTGCAGTTCAAGAACGTGTTCACCGGGGCCGAGAAGCGGCCCTACAAGCGCGCGGTGACGTCGCAGAAATGCGTGCGCGCCGGCGGCAAGCACAACGACCTCGAAAACGTCGGCTACACGGCGCGACACCACACCTTCTTCGAGATGCTCGGCAACTTTTCGTTCGGCGATTACTTCAAGGACGTGGCGATCGAGCTCGCCTGGGATCTGATGACCAAGGAGTACGGGCTGGCAAAGGACCGCTTGGTCGTCACCGTTTATTCCGAGGACGACGAGGCGGCGGGGCACTGGAAGAAAATCGCCGGTCTTCCGGATTCAAAGATCATTCGCATCGCGACCTCGGACAACTTTTGGGCGATGGGCGATACCGGTCCGTGCGGGCCGTGCTCGGAGATCTTTTACGATCATGGTCCGGGAATTCCCGGCGGACCGCCGGGGAGCGCGGATGCCGAGGGCGACCGCTTCATCGAGATCTGGAATCTCGTCTTCATGCAATTCGAGCAGATGGCGGGGGGCAAGCGCGTGCCGTTGCCCAAGCCGTCGATCGACACCGGCATGGGGCTCGAGCGCATCACGGCCGTACTGCAGGGCAAGCACGACAATTACGACACCGATCTCATGCGGCGGCTGATCGTCGCCTCGGCCGAGGCGACGGGTGTGGCCGCCGACGGTCCCCATGCGGTCGCGCACCGTGTGATCGCCGACCATTTGCGCGCCGCGTCGTTTCTCATCGCCGACGGCGTCTTGCCGTCGAACGAAGGCCGTGGCTACGTCCTGCGTCGGATCATGCGCCGCGCCATGCGCCACGCGCACATGCTGGGCGCCCGCGAGCCGCTGATGTACCGGCTGGTACCAGCGCTCGTGCAGGCAATGGGCCAGGCATTCCCCGAACTTGGCCGCGCCCAGCCGCTGATCGTCGAAACGCTCAAGCTCGAGGAGTCGCGCTTCAAACAGACGCTCGATCGGGGCTTGCGTCTGCTCGACGAAGCGACCGCGGGCTTTGCCAAGGGCGCCGCGCTCGATGGCGAGGTCGCCTTCAAGCTCTACGATACCTACGGATTTCCGCTCGACCTGACGCAAGACGTGCTGCGCGGGCGCGGGCTCAAGGTCGACACCGATGGCTTCAACAAGGCGATGGAGCGCCAGCGCGCCGAGGCGCGCAAGGCGTGGGCCGGTTCGGGCGAGCAGGGGACCGAGCATATCTGGTTTGCCTTACGCGAGCGCCTCGGCGCCACCGAGTTTCTCGGCTACGACGCCGAGACAGCGGAAGCGCAAGTAAGCGCGCTGGTCGTGGGCGATAAAGAGGTGCCGGAGGTCGCCGCCGGCGCCGAAGTCGCGGTCATCGTCAACCAGACGCCGTTTTACGGCGAATCCGGCGGTCAGATCGGCGACACGGGGGTGATGTTCACCGCCGGTGGAACCGAGGCGGTGGTCACCGACACGCAGAAAAAACTCGGCGATCTGCACGTCCATCTGGCGCGCATCGAACGCGGTACGCTCAAGGTTGGCGACGTCGTCGAGCTTCGCGTCGAAGTCGCGCGCCGCAACGCGCTCCGCGCCAATCATTCGGCGACGCACATCTTGCACGAGGCGTTGCGCCGGCGTCTTGGTTCGCACGTGACCCAAAAAGGCTCGCTCGTCGCCCCCGACCGCCTTCGCTTCGATGTCAGTCATCCGTCGCCGATCAGCGTCGAGGATCTGCGCATGGTCGAGGAGGAGGTGAATGCGAGCATCATGGCGAACGCAGAAGTGCGCACGCGGCTGATGTCGCCCGAAGCCGCGGTCGAGGCGGGCGCGCTCGCCCTCTTCGGCGAAAAATATGGCGATGAAGTGCGCGTCGTCAGCATGGGCGACGATCCGTTGAGCGAGCCGGACCGGTTCTATTCGACCGAGCTTTGCGGCGGCACTCATGTGCGGCGCACCGGGGATATCGGCATGTTCAAGATCGTCGCCGAGGGCGCGGTTGCGGCGGGCGTTCGGCGGATCGAAGCGCTGACCGGGCAAGCCGCTCGCGCCTATCTGGTGGAGCAGGAAACCCTCCTGCGTGACGCGGCGGCGGCGCTAAAAGTACAGCCGGCCGATGTGCCGGCGCGCGTCGCCGCCCTGGTCGAAGAGCGCCGGCGGCTCGAACGCGAACTTGCCGAGGCGCGCCGGGCCATGGTTATGGGCGGGACGACAGGCGCGCTCGGAAAGAGGATCAAGGACGTCAACGTCGTGTTCCGGAAGCTCGATAACGTGCCGCCGCGCGAGCTCAAGGCGATGGCTGACGAGCTGAAACGGCAGGTTGGCTCGGGTATCGTTGCCGTTGTATCCGCCGCCGAAGGAAAGGCGAGTCTCGTCGTCGGCGTCACGGATGATTTAGTCAACCGATTTGACGCGGTCGAATTTGTCCGTAAGGGGGTCGAGAAGCTCGGCGGCAAGGGCGGTGGCGGGCGGCGGGATATGGCGCAAGGCGGCGGCCCCGACATTGCTAAGATCGACGAACTGGAATTGGTGATCGAAACGTCGATTGGTAAATGAGGATCATTCATCGTCCTCATGCTGAGCTTGTCGAAGCATGAGGACGGCGGAAATGGGCCGGCAATCTGCGTCCGCGTCCTTCGAAAAGCTCAGAACGAAGACCGCTAACCACTCATGTCGCCACTCACGCCATCGCCTGCTTGAGATTTGCCTCGATCTTGTCGAAGAACTGGTTGGTGGTGAGCCACTTCTGGTCGGCCGAAACAAGCGCCGCCAGATCCTTCGTCATGTCGCCGCTTTCGACGGTTTCGACGCACACGCGCTCGAGGGTGTTGGCGAACAGCACGACTTCGGGCGTGCGGTCGAATTGACCTCGATACTGAAGGCCGCGCGTCCAGGCGAAGATCGAAGCGATCGGATTGGTCGATGTCTCCTTGCCCTTCTGCCACTCGCGATAATGTCGCGTGACCGTGCCGTGCGCCGCCTCGGCTTCGATCGTCTTGCCGTCGGGCGACATGAGAACCGAGGTCATCAGGCCGAGCGAGCCGAAGCCCTGCGCCACCGTATCGCTCTGCACGTCACCATCGTAATTCTTGGCCGCCCACAGGAATCCGCCGCTCCACTTGAGCGCGGCCGCCACCATGTCGTCGATCAGACGATGCTCGTAGGTGAGGCCCTGGTCCTTAAACCTCGGCGCGAATTCCTCCGCGAACACCTCCTCGAAGAGGTCCTTGAAGCGCCCGTCATAGGCCTTGAGGATCGTGTTCTTGGTCGAGAGGTAGACCGGGTAGCCGCGCTGGAGACCGTAGTTGAAACAGGCTCGCGCGAATCCACGGATCGATTCATCCAAATTGTACATGGCGAGCGCCACGCCGCTTCCCGGGAAATCGAACACGACGTGGCGGATATTGGTCTTCCCGTCGGTCGCGGTGAAGGTAACCGAGAGGCGGCCCGGACCCGGCACCACGAAATCGGTCGCTCGATACTGGTCGCCGAACGCGTGACGGCCAATGACGATCGGCTTGGTCCAGGTGGGAATGAGGCGCGGCACGTTGCGGCAGATGATCGGTTCGCGGAATACGGTTCCGTCCAGGATGTTGCGAATCGTCCCGTTGGGCGACTTCCACATCTGCTTGAGGCCGAATTCCTGCACCCGCGCCTCGTCGGGCGTGATCGTCGCGCACTTGACGCCGACGCCAAATTTCTTGATCGCCTCGGCGGCCTCGACGGTGATTTTGTCTTCGCTGCGATCGCGGCTTTCAACCCCAAGGTCGTAGTATTTGAGATCGACGTCGAGGAAGGGGAGGATCAGGCGCTCGCGGATCATCTTCCAGATAATCCGCGTCATCTCGTCGCCATCGAGCTCAACGATCGGGCTGGCGACCTTGATCTTCTTCATGACTTTATCTTCTCTCTCCGGATTGGAAATCGCCGGTGGCGGACGCCGATGACGGCGGACCATCGTGCCCTGCGGCGTCCGTATGGCGAAGCAGACCCGTCACGTGGCTCAAGCGACGTCAAAACGGGCGGATTTCTAACCCAATCCGCAGCCAAAGTCATGACCCGCATCATACCCCGTAAGGCCGGGATATTGATTTGAAATGGTTACATCTTTTGTGGCTTGGCGGCGATGCGCGGGGGGCGCGTCGCAAGCAACGCCGGCAATACGTCCTCGACCCGCGGAACGATGCTGACGAAGCGGGCGAATTCTGGCGGCGAATAGCGCGCTTCGACGAGACGATCGATCAGCGCCAGCAATGGATCCCAGTAGCCGTCGAGGTTCACCAAGACGATCGGCTTGTCGTGAAGACGCAACTGGCGCCAGGTGAGAATCTCGAATAACTCGTCGAGCGTGCCGAACCCGCCCGGCAGCACGGCGAAGGCGTCGGCGCGGCGGAACATCGTTTCCTTGCGCGCGTGCATGCTGTCGACGACGATAAGCTCGCTCACTTTCGCGTGACCAACCTCGGCCTTGATTAGATGATCGGGGATGATTCCGGTGACGCGGCCACCGGCGGCCAGCGCCGCGTCGGCGATCACCCCCATGAGCCCGACATGTCCGCCCCCAAAGACAAGCTCGATGCGGGCCTCGGCCAGCAAACGCCCAAGCCCCCGCGCTGCCTGGCGATGCGTGGCCGGCGCCCGATTCGACGAACCGCAGTATACGCAGAGCGATTCGATTTTGATCATATGGCCATGCGTCAATGTCGCTCGCTCGCCGGGCGATCACGCATATTTGTATTCTTTTATTGGCGCGCGGAAGCAAATCTTTCGTCGCGGGAATAAATTTCCGGCAATCGTGGTTTGGAACATCAAGAGCCTTCGCGCCCTTCTTGTGGGCGAAATGTGGAGAAACGACAAACATGACGACAGGCAAGAAACGAACCAGAGCGCTGATCGTATCGACCCTCGGCGCCGCGGCACTGCTTGCGGTGGCGGCGATCGCCGAGGCGCAGACCAATGCGGCTCAGACGATCGGTGCGCGCCAAGAGGCGATGAAAGCGCAAGGGGCGGCGATGAAGACGCTCACCCTGATGGTACGCGGTGAAACGGCTTGGGACCAGGAAGCGGCGATCAAGGCGGCGTTTGTGCTCAGCGATTCCTCGAAAGCCATTCCCGTGGTTTTCCCGCAAGGGACCGGATTCGAAGCCGGCAAGACCAGCGCTCTGCCAGTCATTTGGCAGCAATGGACAGACTTCCAGGACAAGGCGAAGTCGCTCACAACCGAGAGCGAGAAGCTTACGCGGCTCGCGCGCGCGAATGATGTCGACGGGGTAAAAGCGCAGTTTCCGAACGTCGGCAAGACCTGCGGGGGCTGCCACGAGACCTATCGCGCGAAATCGAACTAATAGCTCGATCTCGACCGCAACGCTCGCCGTACCCCGATCGATGAAAAGACGGCGAGCGGATGGATCTGGCCGGTCTGGCGCGGGATGATCGTCCCGCGATGTGGCGGGCGGCGGACGGTGTGGCACGGCATGAAATCCTGGCTTGGCGGGGTGCTTGCGCTCCCCCTCTTGCTGTGGGCCGCAGACTTGCCCGCGGTGGCGCAAGATGCGGTGCCGGTCGATGACGCGGCAATCCGGCGCGGTGAGTACATGTTCCGCGCCGGCGGGTGCGCCGGCTGCCATACCGACGTCAAGAACAAAGGCCCCGTCGGCGCCGGTGGACGCGCGCTGCCGACGCCGTTCGGGACGTTTTACGGTCCCAACATAACGTCCGACCCCGTTTTCGGCATCGGCGCCTGGAGCAAGGCGGATTTTCAGCACGCCCTTCGCGAAGGGATTCGGCCTGACGGGACGCAATATTTCCCGGTATTTCCCTATACGTCGTTCACCAAGATCGCCGATGATGATGCCAGCGACCTGTGGGCGTATCTTCGCTCGCTGCCGCCGGCCGCCCGGCCGAGCAAGCCGCACGATGTGACGTTTCCGTTCAATCTCAGGTTCATCCAGCACTTCTGGAAGATGCTGTTCTTCGTACCAGGACCATTTCATGCCGATTCGGCTCGTTCTGCCGAGATCAATCGCGGGGCTTATTTAACGCAGGCGCTTGGACATTGCGGAGAATGCCACACGCCACGGAATAAATTGGGCGCGACGGAAAAGTCGCGTGCGCTCGCCGGGACGCCCGATGGTCCCGAAGGCGCGCGGGTGCCGAACCTCACGCCGGATCCAGCAACAGGCATCGGCAAATGGTCGGCGGCCGATCTTGACGACCTCCTTCGCCACGGCATGACGCCTGACGGCGACTTTGTCGGCGCGACGATGGCCGAGGTCGTGCGCGAGACGACCAGCAAGCTCAGCGAATCCGACCGCAAAGCAGTAAT
>CAZLYV010000071.1:0-3760 GCA_964563665.1 uncultured Acetobacteraceae bacterium | reverse complement strand
GCGTCGGGGTGGCGGGTGATGGTTGCACCGGCCCCCGCGCACGATTAAGGTTCGGTGCGCGGTGGGGAGTAGGCGTAGACGACGTGAAGCGGCCTCTGATCATTGGTCTGATCGGCCTGGTTTTGGCAATCGCCGGGGCGATCTCGGCATGGTTGCAACTCACCGGCGAGCCGCCGCCGCCGTCGCCGCCGGTGGCGCTTGCCCCGCCGCCCGAGCCGCCGCTGGGCACGCCGGCGGCGCCGGCAACGATATCACCGGCAAGTCGGGTGCCGAGCTTCGATGTCGTACGAATCAATCCGGCCGGCGACGCGGTAATCGCTGGACGCGCCGCACCGAACTCGGTGGTAACGATCTTCGATGGCGATCGCGAGCTTGGACGGGTCACCGCCGACGCGCGCGGCGAGTGGGTCTTCATCCCCAAGGAGCCATTGCCGCCCGGGGCGCGCGAACTCAGCCTTTCGGCCCAGTCAGCGGGTAGCCAAACATTGCGTTCCGAGCAGGTGGTCGTTTTGGCGGTGCCCGAGCGTGGGAAGGACCTCGCCGGCCGACCGGCGTCGGAGCCGCAACCGCCGCTCGTGCTGTCCTCGCCACGCGAGGGCGTCGGGCCAAGCACGTTGATTCAGCGACCGGGCGGACGCCCCCCGGGTCCAGGTACGCTCGCACTCGAGCTGGTGGAGTATGACGACAGCGGCCGGGTGAGCCTGAGCGGCACGGCGCCGCCAGGCGCCACGGTTCAAGTTTACCTGGATAACGCGCCGCTCGGTCGGGCAGTGGTCGACGCAAGCGGCAATTGGACGCTGACGCCCGATGTGCTGGTGGCGGCGGGCGATCATACGCTTCGCATCGACCAGCTTGCGACGGACGGTCGGGTTGTGGCGCGCACGGAGACGGGATTTACCCGCGCCGAGCCGACGAAAGATGGGATGGTAAGCGTCGTCGTCGTCCAGCCGGGCAACAGCCTGTGGCGAATCGCCCGCCGCATCTATGGCGAGGGCGTACGCTATACGATGATCTACGAGGCGAATCGCGAACGCATCCGCGATCCCGATCTCATCTTCCCGGGACAAACCTTCGGCGTCCCGCAGCGCCGTTAGACTTCGCGGCCCAGACAGCGACCCGCTATGCGCGCCCGCCAAGCGATTTTTCGGGTCGCCCAAGCGTGCTACCGTCCAGTCGGTGGGGCGGCGATCCGGATCGCCGACAAGCCGCTGTGATCGCGCGGAATGGCTTGGGCGATCGGGGCGAAGGCGGCGCGGCCGTGCGTTCTTAACCGTTGGCAACACATCCGCCAAAATATTGGCGCTGGGTGTGCGCCGGAACCATTGGACGGAGATAGCGTCGCTTGGACCTCGATGACTCGCTCGGCTCCATGAGCCTTCGCATCCACCCGGCCGGCTGGCCGTTCATCGCCGTTGCCGCTGCCGCCAGCGTGATTTTGGCGCTCATTTCGTCCCCGCTTGGTGTGTTCGGCGCGATCGCCACGCTGTGGATCTCCTACTTTTTCCGCGATCCCGACCGCATGACCCCGGTGCGCGACGGGCTGGTCGTCAGTCCGGGGGACGGGCGCGTGCAGATGATCGCCAACGCCGCCCCGCCGTCCGAACTTGGCATGGGCGAGAAAGCTGTGCCGCGGGTCAGCATATTTCTCAATATTTTCGACGTGCACGTGAATCGCGTTCCGGCCGACGGTACGGTCCAGGCGGTGAATTACCGCCCGGGCAAGTTTTTCAATGCGGCGCTCGACAAGGCGAGCGATGATAACGAACGCATGTCGGTGCGCCTCGCGATGGCCGATGGGCGCGAGCTCGCCTGTGTCCAGATCGCCGGCCTGATCGCACGGCGGATTTCCTGCGATCTCAAGCTCGGCGACGCGGTGCGCGCGGGCGCGCGTTATGGGATGATTCGGTTCGGGAGCCGACTCGACGTCTATCTGCCCGAGGGTGCGGCGCCGCTCGTGGTCGTCGGGCAGCGAGCGGTCGGCGGCGAGACCGTGCTGGCCGATCTTGCCTCGCTGGAGCCGTTGCGCCGGGGGGAGGTGCGCTGATGTTCCGATTCATCGATCATTCGGGCGAGCGCCCGCGCGGACGGAGGCCGCGATTTCGTCGGCCTCACTTTCGGGCGCCGCATTTTCGCCGCGGCGCGATGAACCAGCTGATTCCCAACGCGCTCACCGTCGGCGCGCTTTGCGCCGGCTTGACCGCGATCCGCTTCGCCCTCATGGGCAAGTGGGAGCTTGCCGTGTTCGCCATCGTCGTTGCAGGAATCTTCGACGGCCTCGACGGGAGAATGGCGCGCTTGCTGGGCGGGACCAGCAAATTCGGCGCCGAGCTCGATTCGCTCTCCGATTTCGTGAGCTTCGGCGTGGCGCCGCCGGTCATCGTCTATCTGTGGTCGGTCAACCAGATCGGCAGTCTCGGCTGGGCAGTGGCGATGCTGTTCGCCGTGTGCTGTGCGTTGCGGCTCGCGCGGTTCAACACCGCGCTTACCGACGTCGCTCCGCCGCACTATACGCGGCACTATTTCATCGGAGTGCCGGCGCCGGCAGGCGCGGGATTGGCGATGCTGCCGATGATCCTGAGCTTCGAGGCCGGCCCCGGTATTTTCGACCGACCTTACGTGGGCGCGATCGTCCTCGTCGTCACCGGGGTCTTGATGGTGAGCCGCGTTCCCACGTTCTCGATCAAGCGGGTGCGTATCACCCAGGACTACATGGTGCCGGCGTTGCTCCTGTTCGGGCTGCTGATGACCGCGCTTGGCAGCGCGCCATGGGTAACGTTCATCTGCATTGGCGTGGTTTACATCTTGAGCATCCCGGTATCGGTCTTGACATTTTTCCGCGCCCGGGCCGCATTCCAGGCGACGAGCGGCGGCAGTGCCGCCGCCGCGATGCCGCCGCCCGCACTTCCCGCGGCGGGCGTGGCGGAAGAGGGCGTACACGAAACCGCGCGTAAATCGGGCGACCATTCGCCCGCAGCTTGAAATATTAGAACGGCGGACAGCGACGCCACTTCTGACGAGTCGGCGGGACGACGCTCCCCGCCACACGCTGGCCGATTGTCACCTCGCGGGACCCCAGCCAGAGATGGGCGGTGAGGAACTCGTCGGGACCGAGAAATTCGAAGACGAAAATCGCCTCGCCGCCCTCACGGTCGATCTTCATGGTGATGTTCTGGCCATCACGCGACCAACTCGCGGCGTATTCGCGCGTGGTGACCGCGTTGTCGATAAAGAGCGCGGCGCGGTCGCGTCCGAAACGCCAGACATACTGGTTTCCCACGCAATCATCGGCGCTGACCGCCCAGCGTCCAATCACGGCCTTCAGCGGGTCGAGTTCCTGCGACCAGGCCGGACCCGTCGCGGCCGATACGATGCAGGCGATCACCGCCAAGAGCAAAGCGGCTACCGGAGTGACGCGCGTCGGAGACAAGGCACGGTCTTTCGACTCGTACATGTGCGCAATAATACAGGACCAGACCGTATTCTGTCCGAGGACCCGCGACGGGGCCGTGGCGCTATCGATATCTTGGCCGAACAACTATCGAGGCCGGTCTTTGGGCGACCAGGTTCGAACTCCCGAAGATTGAAGCGAGACGCCGCCGGTTAAAAATCGGGCTCTGCCTGCGCCGCCATTTTTCTCTGATGACGCAGATGTTGCCAGACCGCGAGCGCGACCGACAGCACGGTGCACAGAAGTAGCCCGCCCGAGATCGGCCGGGTAAGGAAAAGCAACGGGTCGGAATCGGTCATGATCGCGCGCACC
>CAZLYV010000070.1:9127-10607 GCA_964563665.1 uncultured Acetobacteraceae bacterium | reverse complement strand
GCCTCGGCCGCCGCGAGCAAGCCGTCGGCGAAGGGAAAGAAGGCATCGGAGGCGACGACCGATCCCACGGCACGCGAGCGCGGCTCGCCCGCAGCACGCGCCGCCTCCGCTGCCTTCCATGCCGCGATACGCACCGCATCGACACGGCTCATCTGGCCCGCGCCAATGCCAACCGTCGCGCCGCCCTTGGCGTAAACGATGGCGTTCGACTTGACGTGCTTGGCGACCGCGAAGGCAAACAGAAGATCGGCGCGCTCGCCCGGGGAGGGCGTGCGCTTGGTCACCACCTTCAGATCGTTGTCGGACATCGTCGCGTCATCGCGGTCTTGAACCAGATAGCCGCCGGCGAGCGACTTGACCGTCAAGCCCTTCGCGCCGGGATCCGGCATCGCGCCGGTGAGAAGCAGGCGCAGATTCTTCTTCTCGGCCAAGACGCGCTCGGCTTCGTCGTCCGCTTCGGGGGCGATGATGACTTCGACGAACAGCCTGGCGATCTCGCGTGCAGTCGCGCCGTCGAGCCGCCGGTTGACGGCGATGATGCCGCCAAACGCGCTCACCGGGTCGCAGGCGAGTGCTTTGGCGTAGGCCGCGCGCAGATCCGGCGCGACGGCGACGCCGCACGGGTTGGCGTGCTTGATGATGGCGCAGGCGGGGGCGGTGAACTCGGCGGCGAGCTCGAACGCGGCGTCGGTATCGTTGAGATTGTTGTAGCTCAGCTCCTTGCCCTGGAGCTGGCGCGCGGTCGCGAGGCCCGGGCGCGCGGGCCCGCCGGCATAGAACGCCGCCCGCTGGTGCGGGTTCTCGCCGTAGCGCAGCGTCTGGCGAAGCTCGCCGGCCAGCACCAGGCGGCGCGGAAACGATTCGCCAAGCGCGTGCGCGAACCACTGGCTGATCGCCGCGTCGTAGGCCCCGGTGCGGGCGTAGCCGCGCGCGGCCAGCCGTTTGCGGAGTGCCAACGTCGTGGCGCCGCCATGCGCCTCCATTTCGGCCATCAGCTCGGCGTAGTCGGCGGGATCGACGACGACCGCGACGAAATCGTGGTTTTTCGCCGCGGCGCGGATCAGCGCCGGCCCACCGATGTCGATATTCTCGACGCAGGTCGCGAAGTCGGCGCCTTTGGCGACCGCCGCCTCGAAGGGATAGAGATTGGCGACCACCAGATCGATCGCTGCGATCTGGTGCTTCTCCATCGCCTGCACGTGATCGGCCGCATCGCGCCTGGCAAGGATGCCGCCGTGGATCGCCGGGTGCAACGTCTTGACCCGACCGTCCATGATCTCGGGGAACCCGGTATGCGCGCTCACCTCGACGACCGTAAGGCCGGCGAGGCGAAGCGCCCTGGCCGAGCCGCCGGTCGAAAGGATTTCGACGCCGTGTCGCGCCAGATGCCGCCCAAGCTCGACGAGGCCGGTCTTGTCGGAGACGGAAATCAAAGCGCGGCGGATTTTCGGCTCGGACATGGGCGGGGCGGTCATGTCGT
>CAZLYV010000070.1:0-9027 GCA_964563665.1 uncultured Acetobacteraceae bacterium | reverse complement strand
AGCCGGATCATCTGGCGCGCCAGATCGAAGATCCGCACCGGCTCGCCCATATCGAGCACGAATATCTTGCCCGAGGACTCCCCTTCGTCGCGCACGCCAAGCGCCGAGGCCTGAAGTACGAGCTCGACCGCCTCGCGCACCGTCATGAAGTAGCGCTTGATCTCGGGGTGGGTGACGGTGAGCGGGCCGCCGGCGGCGAGCTGCCGCTGGAAGAGTGGCACCACCGAGCCGGTCGATCCCAGCACGTTGCCGAAGCGAACGGTGACGAAGCGCGCGCCCCGCGGCTTGGCGCGTTCGACCACATCGAGCGCCTGGCAATAGCTCTCGGCGAGCCGCTTTGTGGCGCCCATGACGTTCGCCGGGTTGACCGCCTTGTCGGTCGAGACGAGAACCATCGCGGCGGCGCCCGCCTCGCGTGCCGCCTCGGCGACATTGCGGGTTCCGACCGCGTTGGTGAGCGCGCCTTCGGCCGGGTGCGCCTCGACGATCGGCACGTGCTTCAGGGCCGCGGCATGAAAGACAAGATCGGGCCGCTCCTCGGCGAACAACGCGTCGATACGCCCGCGGTCGCGCACGTCGGCGAGTTCGGCGCGCCGCGCGATCCCGCCATGGCGTTCGCCGAGCTCGAGATCGACCGCGTAGAGATTGAACTCCGAGCTGTCGACGAGAACCAGGCGCGCCGGTGCGAGCTCGGCGATCTGGCGGACGAGTTCGCTGCCGATCGTGCCGCCGGCGCCGGTGACGAGGACCCGCCGCCCGGCGATGAGATCGCCCATCGCCTGACGGTCGAGCACCGCCTGCGACCGGCCGAGCAGATCCTCGATCGCGATCGGCCGTACTTCGATTCGATCGGCCTCGGCGGCGCGAAATTCGGTCAAGCGCGGCAGGCGGGCGACGCTGAGGCCCTGGCGATCGGCCACGTCAAGCAACGCTCGGAGCCGGGGGCCGCGGAGATCCGCGTGCGCCACGATAAGGCGCTGCGGGCGGGTCCCCCGCGTATCGAGACGGGCGAGGATCGCCGGCAGCTCGTCGAGCGGGCCAAACACGTCGATGCCGCGAATGTTGCGGCCGATCCGCGTCGGGCTGTCGTCGACGATGCCGACCACCCGGTAGTCGGCCCGGCTCTTGCGCTCGGTCGCCTGGATGAACATCTCGGCCTGATCGCCGGCGCCGATGAGCAGCACCGGAATGCGCCGATCGGCCGCCCGGTCATACATCAGATCGAAGCGCCCATCCTTGAGCAGCCGATAGAGCACGCGGGGGCCAGCGAGCAGGCTCACGAGGACGAACCAGTTGATGAATACCAGCGAGCGCGGCAGATCGTCGAGCCGGGTGATCAGAAATAACGCCGGCAGGAAGATCAAAATGACGAGCGTGACCGCCCGCGCGATCGCCAGGAGGTCGTTGAGCGAAGCATAGCGCCAGACGCCGCGATA
Source organism: uncultured Acetobacteraceae bacterium (assembly GCA_964563665.1). Lineage (GTDB taxonomy): Bacteria > Pseudomonadota > Alphaproteobacteria > CACIAM-22H2 > CACIAM-22H2 > CAZLYV01. Next base: position 7,591 of record CAZLYV010000070.1, on the reverse strand, counting down.
GAGCCGCATCCACCAGAACACGGCGGCCGCGACCAGCGCGAAAATCGCCGTGCCGAGAAACAGGAAGTCTAGCGGATAGTCGAAGAACTCCGCGCCGACGCGAAGCGCCAGCGACAGTTCGAACGAAATCGCCGCCATCAGGACGTCGTGGATGAAGGCGATGGTCGGGCGGCTCAGGCGGCGGAAAAGTGGCGGCATCGAGGCGGATTGTATCGGCGACCGGGACGTCCTGTTTAGCGGAAATTGCACGTGGCCCTGCCGGGCGACGGGCCGCTCCCGGATTGGAGACGGCGGCCGGGCGGAGCCTCCGTCCCCGCCGCCGCAGGATTCAGCCCGGCTCGACGTGAAATGGAGCAGGGACCGGCGAGCGCCGGGACGGGAGTCTATGTCAATCAACCCGAACGTATGAGGACTTCAATGCACACCAACCCCTTCCCCGCCGCACTCGTGGCGCTCGTGATCGCGCTGGGCGCGGCCACGGCCGTAGGGTCGGCCTCGGCCCAGACGGCGGGCGGCCCAGCGGCCGCCACGGCCGCGAGCGAACGGCCAAGCCGAATCGAGGGCCGAATCGCCTTCCTGAAGGCGGAGCTGAAAGTCACCGATGCGCAAAACGCGCCGTGGAACGCCGTGACAAGCGTCATGCGGCAGAACGATCGCGCGACTCGGGACCTCTTCCGGCAGTTCCGCGAAAGCCGCGACAAGCCGATGAGCGCGATTGCCCGGCTGGAGTGGCGTGAGCGCTTCGCCTCGGCGCGCACCGACAGCGCGCGCAACTTCCTTGCTGCGTTCCGCCCGCTCTACGAATCGATGAGCGCGGACCAGAAGCGGTCGGCCGACGAACTGCTTGCCCATCGTGGCGGACGTCCGGGCGGCCGGGGCGAGCACGGCGGTCGACTCTGAAGATTATCTGATCGACGGGCTGACGCCGGGCGGAGCGTGATCCGCCGCGCGCCCGGCGTCATGCGTAATCTCTCAGGCCGCTGGCGCCGCCGCGGCGTTCACCGCGCGGGTGATCCGGGCGATCGTCGGCTCGTCGAGATAAGGGTGCATCGGCAGCGCCAGGATGCGCCCGCACAACCGCTCGGCGACCGGCAGCGTGCCGGCGCCGCTGCCGAACCCCGCGAAGGCGGGTTGCAGGTGCAGCGGCTTGGGGTAATAGATCGCCGTCGGGATGCCTTGCTGCGCCAGCTCGGCCATCACCTGATCGCGCCGGTCGATCAGGATCGAGTACTGCGCCCACGCGCTCATCGATCCGCGGATACGCGGCGGCCGAACGATTCGCGGGTCGAGCAGGCGATCATAGGCGCCTGCGACGCGTTCGCGCGCCGCGAGCTCGTCTTCGAACACCTCGAGCTTGGCGAGCAGCACGGCCGCCTGCATCGTGTCGAGGCGCGCGTTGGTGCCCAGGCGCACGATGTCGTAGCGCTCGGCGCCGGCGCCGTGCATGCGAATGGAACGATAGATTTCGGCCAAAGCCGAATCGTCGGTCAAGATGGCGCCACCATCGCCGTAGCAGCCGAGCGGTTTGGCCGGAAAGAAGCTGGTCGCGGTGACCGGCGCCAGCGCACCCACGCGGGTGTTCCCGCATGCCCCGCCAAAGCTTTGCGCCGCGTCGGCGAGAAGGAGCAAGCTCTCGCGCCGGCAGATGGCGTTGAGCCGCGCATAATCCGCCGGCAGCCCGAAGAGATCGACCGCGATCACGGCGCGCGGGCGCAAACGTCCCTCGCGCTTGACGCGCGCGATTGCCGCTTCGAGCGCGGCCGGATCGATGTTGTAGGTCGCCGGATCGACGTCGACGAACACCGGCGAGGTGGCTTGGGCTACGGCCACCTCGGCGGTCGCGGTGAAGGTGAAAGCCGGCAGAAACACCGCGTCGCCGGGGCCGACCTCCTCGGCCATCAAGGGCAGGCGCAACGCCTCGGTGCCGCTCGAAACGCTCACCACCTCGCGCGCGCCCGAGAATCTGGCTAGCGCCTGCTCGAGCTCGACGACCTCGGGCCCAAGGATGAAGCGGCCATGCTCCAGCACTTTTTGCAGGCGCGCATTGATCGACCCCTGCAGGCGCCGATATTGGGCCTGCAAATCGACAAACGGCAGTGCGGGCGGGTTCGACAAGGGGGACGGCGTCGGGTCGGAAGGGGAATGGCGCGCGAGATTACGCCCGTACCGCCGTGCGCGCCAGATTGCGCACGACATGCAGACGCTCGATCACGCGGCAGATGTAATCAATCTGGGCGTCGGTCAGCGTCACCGCCGAGGGCAGGCTCACGCCATTCTCCGACAGCCAGGAGGTATTGGGAAAAGCACGATTTCCGGCGAAGGCCCGATAGGGCGGCATTGCGTGGAGCGGGTAAAATAGCGGGCGCGTCTCGATCCCGGCCCGACCGAGACGGGCCATGAAATCGTCGCGCGAAATGCCGAGGCGCTTCATGTCGGGAACGATCGAGAAGGCCCAGAAGCTGTTGGCCGCGCCGGCGAGGACCGCCGGCAGCGTCATGCCCGGGAGATGCCCCAAGCGCTCGGCGTAGCGCTCGGCGATCTCCAGTTTGCGGGCGAGGAAGCGGTCCATCTGTTCGAGCTGCGCACAGCCGATCGCCGCCTGGAGATTGGTCAGACGATAGTTGTAGCCGACATCGATATGCCAGTAGCGCTTCCCCGGATCCATGCCGTGGTCGCGCAAGCGCCGCGCACGCGCGGCCGCCATGGCATCACGAAAGACGACCATGCCGCCTTCGCCCGTCGTAATGAGCTTGTTCGAGAAGAAGCTGAACGCCCCCGCCTCGCCCATCGCGCCGCACGGCCGGCCCTTGTCGGCCGAGCCCATCGCTTCGGCTGCATCCTCGATGACGACGAGACCGCGACGTTTGGCGATGGCAAGAATCGGATCCATGTCGGCCGGCTGGCCATAGAGATGCACCGGCATGATCGCGCGCGTAAGGGGCGTGAGCGCCGCCTCGATCGCCGCCGGGTCGATGTTCCAGCTCGCCTTGTCGACGTCGACGATCACCGGCGTCGCGCCGGCGTGGATCACCGTGTTGATCGTCGCGGCGAAGGTGAGGTCGGGGAGGATCACTTCATCGCCCGCCCCGATGCCCAACGCGAGCAGCGCCAGGTGGAGCGCGGCGGTGCCGTTCGAGCAGGCGACCGCATGCGGCACGCCGAGGCGGGCGGCGAATTCGGCCTCGAAGCGGGGCACGAAAGCGCCCTGCGACGAAATCCAGTTCGTCGTCACGCACTCGGTCACGTATTTGAGTTCGTTTCCCGACAGACACGGCTCGGCGACCGGGATTTTTTTCGGGTAACCCGGCGAGACGTAGCTTACCGGACGTCCTTGATCATCGACGACCGGCGTTACCTCGCTTAGGCCGTCGTGGCCGGGATCCGCCGCGCGAGTCGTATGCAACGTCTCGCCGGGCGCGATCGCGCTTGCCACGGAATCGCGCAAGTTTCCGCCGGCGGCAAGCCGTGCGGCGATTTCCTCCGCCCCGATGCGTCCGGTGATGCAGCCGGCGGCGTCGATGGCGAAGGCGAGACCAAGGCCATTGCGCTCGATGGCGTCGAGCGCCGCGTCCAGCGAATCACGGTCGTGAACCAGCAGCTCGTCGATGGTCAAGACAACATCAACCTCGTGAAAGGGAGCAAGACGGGCGCGGGCGGCGGGCCCACCAGAACGCCCGAGACGGTCTTTCTAATCCGAAGCCGCGGCGAGCGTAAAGCTTAGGTCGTCAGGCACTTCGCTCAACCGCGCCAGCCGCGGGCGAGCTTGAGCCGCAGTCCTTCGGCAAAGGGCCGCGGGTGAACGCCCAACCGCTCACGCAAGTCCTTGATATCGAACGCCTTGTCCTCGGCCGCGCGGGCGAATTCGCTGGCCTCGAAGGGAAGATTCAAACCGCACATTGCGGCCCAGCTTGCGAGCCGGCCGAGCAGCTTGGTCGAGAGCGGGATGATGACGACCGTGCGGCCAAGCGCCGCCGCGCAGGTCGAAATCATCTCGCGATAGGTGATCGGCTCGGGACCGGCCACCGCGATCGTCAAGCCGTCGACCTCCGCCCGCTCGATCGCGGCCACGACCGCCGCCACCATGTCGTCGACAAAGATCGGCTGGACGGTATGGCGCCCGCCGTCGGGGAGCGGGAGCGGCACCGGCAGCCAGGGCGGAAACCGCGCGATGAGATCGAGAATGCGATTGACGTTCCGCTCGTCGGGCGCGCCATAGATCATCGAGGGATGCAGCATGACGCCCGGTTTGCCCGAGGCACGGAACGCCGCCTCGCCCGCGCGCACCGCTTCGGCCGCGGGATCGGCGAGGCTGGTGAATTTGCGCAGACTCCCGGTCAGCACCACACGCTTGCACGAGGGCGGCAGGCAGCTAAGCAAGGTTGCGGTGTGGCGCGCATGCGCCAGGCTTGCCACGCACTCCGCGGCATCGAGCGCGGCGGTGAGCGTCGCTGGCCGCTCGAGATCGGCGAGCGCGCGGCTTGCGCGCGAATCGAGGACGGCAAGCCGGTCGGCGTTACGGCCGATGGCGATCACCTGGTGGCCGCGCGCGCAGAGCGCCGCGACGACGTAGCGGCCGGTCTTTCCCGTGGCGCCCAACACCGCGATCCTCATTGCGCCCCGCTATCGACCAGACCCAGACGGACGAGCTGGCGGGCGATCACCTTCTCCTCGACATAAAGCTCGCGTGCGCGGGCAAGTGCTGCCGCACCCATCTTGCGGCGGAGCGCGGGATCGCCGGCAAGGCGCTGCAGCGCCCGCCCGAGGGCGGCGGGATTTCGTACCGGAACAAGCATGCCGGTCTCGCCTTCGACCACCTCCTCGCGCGCGCCTCGGATGTCGGTGGCAACCACCGGCAAGCCGCTCAACATCGCCTCGATGATCGAGCGCGGCATCCCCTCGCGATGCGACGGCAGGGTGAAAATATCGGCCGCGCGCAGCAGGGCCGGCACGTCCGCCCGGTGGCCGAGAAAGCGGATGCGTGACTTGAGCCGGACATCGGCCTCGACGGCGTCCATCGCGGCGTCGATCGGCGCTGCGTGATCGCTGATCAGCCGTTCGCCGATCACCCACAACAGACCGTCGACCTCGCGCATCGCCGCGAAGAGTTCGAGATATCCCTTCTCGGCGACGAGACGGCCGACGACCGCGATCACCGTTGTTTCGCCCTCGGCGCCGAGTTCGCGGCGAAGACGCGCGCGCTCGAGATCGCCGCTTGCGGCGGGAAAGAAGCGCGCGGGGTCCGCGCCGTTGCCGATCGCCTCGATGATGCCGCTACGGCAGAGCCGAAACCGGCGCGCTGTCGCGGCGTCCTCGGCGCTTTGCGTGAACAGGACGTCGGTCAATCGACCGGCCAAATATTCAAGCGCCGCGAACGCCCAGCGCTTCCATGCCGGCATGCCGTCATGGAAATAGAACCCATGCGCCGTGTAGACGACCTTCGGGACGCGTACCCACGCCGCGGCGAGCCGGCCGATGAGGGCCGCGATGGGCGTGTGGACATGGACCATGTCGAAGCGCTCGGCGCCAAACAGCGCCACCAGCCGCCGGTAGGCGCGCCAATGATCGCGCGGGTCGTAGCCGCGTACCAGGGGCGCCGCCTCGACGCGAAATCCCTCGGCGCGGACCTCTGCTGCGAGCGGCCCGTCGGCGCACACGCCCACCACCTCGTGCCCGGCGGCGCGCATGGCGCGCATCAGCGGCAAAAGAAAATGGTAGAGCGTGAAATCGACCGCGCAAAGTTGGCAGATCTTCATCCGCGCCGCTTTCACGCCCACCAACGTTGGCGCCAGGCCTGGAACATCAATACGACCCATAGCGGGTACTGCCAGTTCCGTGCTCCCGACAGGTGCTCGCGCCACAGCGCGACGATCGGGCCTGGGTCGAGGATATCGTCCGCGGCGAGCGCCTTGGGCGATAGCAGATCTTCGGCCCACTCGCGCAAGGGGCCGCGCAGCCAGGCATCGATCGGCACGCCAAAGCCCATCTTGGGCCGCTCGACCAGCCGTTCGGGCACATAGCGCGACAGCACGCGGCGCAAAATCCATTTGCCGCGCCCGTCGCGCACCTTGAACGACAGCGGAAGCCGCCAGGCGAACTCGACCACGCGATGGTCGAGCAGCGGCACGCGGCCCTCGAGGCTTACCGCCATGGTCGCCCGATCCACCTTGGTCAAAATATCGTCGGGCAGATAGGTGACGGTGTCGAGGTATTGCATGCGGGGAATGAAGCCGGGGATCGCCGCGGCGAGCGACTCGTCCCACAGCACGCCCTTCGGCTCGGCGGCGCCCCGCACCACCCGCCCGGGCTCGGGCCACTGGCTCACCAGGCGGCGGTAGATCGCATCCGGCTCGCTACTCTCGAGCAGGCTGGCAAGCTTGTGCACCTTGTCGCCTGCTTGCGCCGGGCGCCAGCGCGCCGGCACCACGCCAAAGGCGCGGTCCCAGGCGGCGGGCGGCAACGCGCGTGCAGCCGCGATCGCGGCGCTGCGCAACGGCCGCGGCAGGTGTGCGACGCGTCGGGCAACGAGATCGGCCCAGAAATAGCGGTTATAGCCGGCAAACACCTCGTCGCCGCCGTCGCCCGAAAGCGCCACGGTCACGTGTCGGCGCGTCATCTCGGCGACAAGAAATGTCGGAATCTGCGACGGATCGGCGAACGGCTCGTCGTACCATTCAGGCAGCCGCGGAATCACTTCGAGCGCATGAGCGGGATCGATGTAAAGCTCGGTGTGGTCGGTCCCGAGATGCCGGGCGACGCCCGCAGCGTGCGCCGCCTCATCGTAGCCGAATTCATGAAAGCCGATCGAGAACGTCCGGACCGGTTGGTTGCTCACCGCCTGCATCAGCGCGACGACGGTCGAGGAGTCGATGCCGCCCGAAAGGAAGGCGCCCAGCGGCACGTCGGCGATCATTCGGCGTCGCACCGCGTCGCGCAGCAGCTGATCGAGCGCTTCCACGGCCTCGTCTTCCGAGGGTGGCGTGCGCGAAGCGGCGGAAAGGCCGTCCTCGGCCACCTGGCGCATGTCCCAATACGGCTCGATGGTCGCCGATCGGCCGGGCGCCAGCGTCAGGATGTGGCCCGGCGGGACTTTGCGGATCTCGCGATAGATCGTGCGCGGCGCCGCGATGTAGTTGTGCCGGAAATAGCCGGCAAGCGCGTCGCGATCGAGCGTCGGGGTCCAGCCATGCGCCACCCGCAGCGCCTTCAGCTCTGAGCCGAAGATGAAGCGGTGCGGGAAATCGCCGTAGTAGAGCGGCTTGATGCCGAGCCGGTCGCGTATCAGCGTGAGAGTGCGCGCGCGGCGATCCCACAGCGCGATCGCGAACATGCCGATGAGCCGGCGCGTGGTCGCGGCGATGCCCCAGCGCGCGAAGCCTTCGAGAATCACCTCGGTGTCGGAGGCGCTGCGAAAGCGGCACCCTTCGCTTTCGAGCTCGGCGCGCAGCTCGAGAAAGTTGAAGACCTCGCCGTTGTAGCAGATGGCGTAACGGCCGCAGGCCGAGACCATCGGCTGCGCGCCGCCGGGCGAAAGATCGATGATGGCGAGCCGCCGGTGGCCGAAGGCGAGCCCGCCCGGCGCGTCGATCCACAC
>CAZLYV010000069.1:0-10609 GCA_964563665.1 uncultured Acetobacteraceae bacterium | reverse complement strand
TCATGCCCATGCCCGTTGCCATGATCATGTCCGTGATCGCCATCGGTGCCGACGCCGCGTACGTGCATATGGTGGCCGACCTGCGGCGCGCCGACGTCGCGTTCGTAGCCCACCACCTGCTCGCGGTATTTGCACAAGCGGCAATTCATCGCATTGTCGCCGGCGAGCGCCTCGTCGAGCCGATCGACGAACGTCTCGACGACGAGTTCATGCGCGCCGAGATACGTCGCCTTGAGGAACTCGACTTCGGGGTACAGGCTCGCGGCGTCGTCGGTCTGAAGGTAGATGCGCTTCACCAGCACCCCGGTGAAGAGGAAATAGGGAAACACGACGATCCGCCGGAAGCCAAGCCGGACCGCGCGCGCGAGGCCGGCGTCGACCCGCGGGTGCGCGACGCCGCTATAGGCGACCTCGGCCCACCCGAAGCCCATTCCCTCCCATAGCATGCGGGCGATCTTGGCGATGTTGGCGTTGGCGTCGGGATCGTTGGTGCCGCGCCCGACCACGACGAGCAGCGTCTCGGCTCGCGGAACGTCATGGGCCGACAATTTCTCCGCCGCGGATATCCGTGCGGCCGCCGCCCGGAGCAGCTTGGGATCGATCGCCAGATCGCGGCCGAATTCGACGGCAACGCCGGGATTGGCCGCGACGAAACTGTTGATCTCCCACGGCAGGTCGTTCTTGACGTGGCCGGCCGCGAACAGCATGCCGGGCAGCGCCAGAATGCGCCGGGCGCCGGCCGATTTCAGCGCTTCGAGCCCGTCGCGGATGATCGGCCGCGCGAATTCGAGATAAGCCGCCCCGACGCGGTATTGCGGCAGCCGGGCGCGAAGCGCGCTCGCCAGAGCCTCGAATTCGGCGATCGCCTCGTCGTCGCGGCTGCCGTGGCCGCAAAGCAGAACGGCGGTGTCGGTCATCGATTGATCCTTCCTTCGATCGGCGCTCTGGTGCGAATTGCCGCCAGGCGCCGCATCGGCGGTTGACCGCGCCACGCGTCCCGGCGATCTTCGCCGCCATGTTGTATCCGCTGGTCCACGGCGGCGGCGATCCGCTGCTGATCTTGCTTGGTGCGCTGGCGCTCGATGCCGCGTTCGGCGATATGCCCGCGCTGTTCCGGCGCATTCCGCATCCGGTGGCGGCGCTCGGTCGGCTGATCGAGGTTCTCGATGATCGCCTCAACCGGCCGCAGCGCAGCGAAACGACGCGGGCCTGGCGCGGCGGGCTCACGGTTATTCTCGCCACGGGGCTCGCCGTCGCCCTTGGCTGGCTGGTGATGGAATTCGCCCGTTCGGTTTCCTTTGGCTGGGCGATCGAGATGTTTGCGGTGGCCGTGCTCGTGGCGCAGCGCAGTCTCTACGTCCATGTGCTCGCGGTCGCCCGGGCGTTGGACCGTCACGGTCTGGCGGGGGCGCGAATGGCCGTACGCCAAATCGTCGGCCGTGATCCCGAGAGCCTCGATTTGGCCGGGGTCGCCCGCGCGGCGATCGAATCGCTGGCCGAGAACTTCGCCGACGGCGTGGTGGCGCCGGTGTTTTGGTACCTGGTTCTCGGTCTTCCGGGACTCTTCGCTTGCAAGGCGATAAACACGCTCGACAGCATGATCGGCCATATGAGCCCGCGCCATCGCGCCTTCGGCGCAGCCGCGGCGCGGCTCGATAGCTGGATGAATTTCGTTCCGGCGCGGCTTGCCGGCGTGCTTCTGGCGCTTGGCGCGATCATTACCCCGTTCGCCGATCCGCGATCGGCGTTCGAAACCATGTTCCGCGATGCGCGGCTGCACCGCTCTCGGAACGCCGGCTGGCCCGAAGCGGCGATGGCGGGCGCACTGGCGCTGGCGCTCGTCGGCCCTCGCGTCTATGGCGGCAAGGTCGTCGAGGATCCGTGGATCGGCCACGGGCGCCAAAATGCAACCAGCCTCGACATCCGTCGGGCGTTGGCGCTTTACATACTCACCTGCCTCGTCGAAGCAACGCTGATCGCGCTTCTGCGGCTGATCGGATGAAGCGGGTGCCTCAGCGCGCACGGGCGATCTCCAGGATCCGCTCGAGATCGAGCGATGCCGCGAGATGATCGGCCAGCCGGTCGAGCGTGCGATCGATCTCGGCGTCGAACGAAGCGCCGCCTTGGCCGGGACCCATTCCACGCGCATCGCGCAGGCGGTCGATCCAGGCGCGACGCCAGGCGTCGCTGGCGAACAGCCCGTGGATGTAGCAGCCCTCGACACGACCATCGGCGCTCACCGCACCCTCGGGCCGATGGTCCAGCATGAGGAGCGGCCGCGCCCGATCGGGCCCTGTGGTCGCGCCGAGGTGGATCTCATAGCCGCGCACGTCGCTCCCCGTGCGGGCGTCGCGGGCGCGGACCTCGCGCAGCGTCTTTTCAGGCGCCAACACGGTCTCGACATCGAGATATCCCAGGCCCGGCGTCGTACCCGGCGGGCCTTCGAGCCCGGCGGGATCGGCGATCGTCCGCCCCAGCATCTGGAATCCGCCGCAAAGCCCGATCGCCCGTCCGCCGCGCCGCAGATGGGCCGCCAGGTCGATGTCCCAGCCCTCGGCGCGAAACGCCGCGAGATCGGCGCGCGTCGCCTTCGATCCGGCAAGCAGCACCACATCCGCATCGGCCGGGAGCGGCCGTCCGGGGGGAACCAGCGTGAGCATCACATCCGGCTCGGCGGCGAGCGGGTCGAGATCGTCGAAATTGGCGATCCGCGGCAAGCGCGGCACGGCGATCTTGATCGGGCGTTCGGCGCGCGCAACCTCGCCGGCGTAACGGCGACTGTCGAGGGCAGATGAATCTTCGGCCGGCAGGCGCGCCGCCTCGGCAAACCATGGCACGAGCCCGAGGCCTGGAATTCCGGTACGCGCGGCGATGATCGCCATGCCGTCGGCAAACAGCCGCGGGTCGCCGCGGAACTTATTGACGATGAACCCCTTGAGACGCGCGCGCTCGGCGGGCGCCAGCAGCGCCACCGTACCGACAAGGCTCGCGATCACGCCGCCGCGCTCGATGTCGCCCACGAGCACGACCGGCACGTCGGCCGCCTCGGCGAACCCCATGTTGGCGATGTCGCCGGCGCTGAGGTTGATCTCCGCCGGGCTGCCGGCGCCTTCCACCAGCACCAGATCCGACATCGCACACAGGCGCTCGAAGCTCGCCAGCACACCGGGCAGCAGCCGGCGTTTGAGCGAATGATAGTCGCGTGCCCCAATCGTGCCTTGCGCTTGGCCCGCGACGACGAGCTGCGCGCCCGTCTCCGATTGCGGCTTCAGAAGCACCGGGTTCATGTCGATCGAAGGCGGCACGCCGCAGGCGCGGGCCTGGAGCGCTTGGGCGCGCCCGATCTCGCCGCCGTCAGCGGTGACGGCGGCGTTGTTCGACATGTTCTGCGGCTTGAACGGGCGCACGGCGAGGCCGCGGCGCGCAAAGGCGCGGCCAAGCCCCGCCACGAGCAGCGACTTGCCGACGTCGGAGCCCGTGCCCTGCAGCATCACGGCCGGCGTGCGCCGGCCGGGATCCGTACCTTCACCGGCTCTCAAGCGACTTCCTCAGCGCATCGGCGGCGTGGTTCGAGACCTTGTGGGCCATGACGATCTCGCGGCCGGTTACGTTCTGGCCGTAGTATTTCCGGTTGTAGTCGTTGCGCGGGTGGATCACGGTGCCGTCGAACGATGCGCCGCCGAACAATCCGCGCGCCTTGGCAAACGAGTACATGTCGGCGCCAAACGCCAGCGTCGTTCCGGCGGCCACGCCGGCGCCCACCGGACCGACCGCGAGACTGGCGTCGGCGCCCATCTTGAACTGGTTCTTGAGGATCTGGTCGAGACCCTTGTCGGTCATGATCACGAAGACGACCTCGGCGTCCTGGACGCCGATCTGCAGCCCGATCGACCCGCTGCCCAGCGTATAAAACGCAGGGTAGCTCCAATTGCCGTTGGCATCGCGCGTCAGCAGGACGCCCGACCCGCCCTCGCCGCCGAGAATGAACCCGGCCTTGACCAGCGAGGGAACAACCAGCGCCGCCTTGGCGCGGCGCAGAAGCTGGACGAAGACCGGAAAATCATTGTCGCGGCGGATGCTGTCGACGGCGAGCCGCGCCTTTTCGACGATCTCCTGCTCGGCCGAGGTCTGCGCCGTGCCCGTGGGTGCAATGGCGAGCGCGATTACGATCACGAAAACGAAGGCGATGGTGCGGGCGAGAAACCTGTCCATGGCGCGTCTCTCCGGTCGGGGGTTGAACTTAAAATTCGACGCCGGGCTGCGCCCGGACGCCGTCACGGAAGGGATGTTTGACCAGGGTCATCTCGGTCACCAGATCGGCGGTCTCGACAAGTCGGGACGGCGCGTTACGGCCGGTCGCCACGACGTGCATGTCGCGCGGCCGCGCCTTGAGCACCGCCAGCACCCGGTCGAGATCGAGATAATCATAGCGCAAGACGATGTTGATCTCGTCGAGCACGACCATGCGATAGGCGGGATCGGCGAGCATCGCCTCGGCCGCGGCCCAGGCGCGTGCCGCCGCGGCGACGTCGCGGGCGCGATCCTGGGTCTCCCAGGTGAAGCCTTCGCCCATCGTCTTGATGTCGACCAGCTCGGGAAAGCGGGCGAGGAACCGGGCCTCGCCGGTGGTCCACGCGCCCTTGATGAACTGCACGATGCCGACACGTAGGCCGTGGCCGAGGCAACGCATGACCATGCCGAAGGCGGCCGACGACTTTCCCTTGCCCTTGCCGGTATGAACGATGACGAGGCCGCGAGCCTCGGTCTTGGTCGCCATCAGGCGGTCGCGCGCCGCCTTGATGCGCGCCATCTTGGCCTTGTGCGCGTCGTCGTTTTGCGCTGTCGGCTGCTCGAGCGTCATGATTGCTCCAGTCGGGCACGGTTGCCCGGGAAAGGATTGCGCGTCAAATAGGGCATCATTTTGTCGCTTGCTCCGCCGGTGCGAACGCAAAGCTACGGGCCCGCGCGTCGCCGCCGACGCGCACGCAATCCTCGAGCGTGGTGCGGGCGCTGTTGGCGCGCGGATGCCAGAGGCCGCGCGTTTGAGCCTCGATCAGACGCTGCGACATCTCGACGAGCGCCGCCGGGTTCGCCTCCATGATGAACGCTCGCACCGTTTCATCGCCGACATAGGCGTCGAACACCGCCTCGAAATGCGCATCGCGGACGGCATTCGTCGTCGCCGCGAAGGCGAACAGGTAATCGACCGTCGCCGCCATTTCGAAGGCGCCCTTGTAACCGTGCCGCATGACGCCGGCAATCCACTTCGGATTGACCACCCGGGCGCGCACGACGCGCGCCACCTCTTCCTCGAGCGTGCGGATCCGCGGGTGCTCGGGCCGCGAATGATCGTTGTGGTAGATAGTCGGCGCCGCGCCCTTGAGATGCTGCACGGCGGCCGCGAGACCGCCCTCGAACTGATAGTAATCGTCGCTGTCGAGCAGATCGTGTTCGCGATTGTCCTGGTTGTGCACCACCGCCTCGATTTGACGAAGCCGGGTCTCGAAGAGACCATGCGCCGGGTCACCGTCGCTGCCCGCGCCGTAGGCGTAGCCGCCCCACGCGATGTAGGCGCGCGCGAGGTCGGCCGCCGTCTCCCACCCGCGCTCATCGATCAGTGCCTGCAGGCCCGCGCCATAAGCGCCCGGCTTCGATCCAAAGACGCGTGCGCCGGCGCGGCGCGCCGCGTTGTCCGGTGAAACGCCGCTTTGCACCAACGCGTCGCGTTCGGCGCGCACGCGCGCGGCGAGCGGATTGAGCTCCGCCGGCTCGTCCAGCGCCGCCACCGCGCGCACCGCCGAATCGAAGAGATCGATGAGGCCCGGGAAAGCGTCGCGAAAGAAACCCGAAATGCGGAGCGTCACGTCGATTCGCGGGCGGTCGAGGATCGCTTGCGACAGCACCTCGAAACCGGTGACGCGGCGCGAGCTCGGGTCCCAGGTCGGGCGCGCGCCGATTAGCGCCAGCGCCTGCGCGATATCATCGCCGCCGGTGCGCATGTTGCTGGTTCCCCACGCCGAGAGCGCAAGTGCAAGCGGGAAGGCGCCGTGCTCCTGGACATGACGCTCGATGAGCAAGCTCGCTGATTTCCAGCCGAGCGTCCACGCAGCGGCCGTTGGCACCGCGCGCGTATCGATCGAATAGAAATTGCGCCCGGTCGGCGCCACCTCGGGCCGGCCCCGTGTCGGCGCGCCCGAGGGTCCCGGCGCCACGCGCCGTCCGGCAAGCCCGGCGATGAGGCCGGCGCGCTCGGCGGCGCCGCAAGCATCGATCGCCGGCGCGAGGGCGCCGGAAATCCAGTCAAGCACCGCTTGGGTGCGCGTCCAGCCAGGTTCGGGCGCGCGTTCACCCGCGACCAACGCGCTCGCCAGAGTCTCCAGTCGGTCGATGGTGTCCCCGCAGGTGCGCCAGCCGCGCGCGGGCCCGAGCGCCGCCGGGCGCGGGCCGGTCCAGCGCGCACCCATGTCGGCGCCAAGCGGATCGAAGCCGAGGTCGAGATCGTCGGCGAGCGCCCGCGAGAGCGACGCGTCGCGACCTGCCCCCGATGCGCGCGGGCTGCGGGCGATCGCCACCAAGAGATCGCTGCGCGCCGCGCCCTCGGGGGACCGGCCGAAGACATGCAGGCCGTCTCGAATCTGCATGTCCTTGAGCTCGCACAACCAGCCATCGAGCCGGGCGAGCGCCGTCGCGGTGGGCGCGTCGGGTGCGATGCCGCAGTCGCGATCGAGCCCATGGGTCTCAGCGAGCGCGCGGATTTCCTCGCCGATTGGACCCAGCCGCCGCGGGTCGCTGCCCGCGGCCTCGTAGTACTCGTCGATCAGGCGCTCGAGCGCGGCGAGCGGGCCATAGCTGCCGGCGCGGGTCAACGGCGGAGTGAGATGGTCGATGACGACGGCGCTCGCGCGCCGCTTTGCCTGCGTCCCCTCGCCGGGATCGTTGACGATGAAGGGGTAGAGATGCGGCAGTGGGCCCAGCGCCGCTTCGGGGAAGCACTCGGCCGACAACGCCAGCGCCTTTCCCGGCAACCACTCGAGATTGCCGTGCTTGCCGAAGTGAACGACCGCATCGGCGCGAAATGATTGTTGAAGCCAGGCATAGAAGGCGAAATAGTTGTGGGGCGGCGGCAGCGCCGGGTCGTGATAGCTCGCCCGCGGATCGATGTTGTAGCCGCGCGCCGGCTGCACGCCGATGACGACGTTGCCGTAGCGGATTATCGGCAGATGAAACGCGCCGCAGTCAAGCGTGCCCGGGCGGAACAACGGATCGCGCTCCGCCGCGCCCCAGCGCGCGCTCACCCGGTCGCGTAGCGCCGGCGGCAAGGTGGCGAAGAACGCCGAATAATCGATCAGCGATAGCCGTTCTTCCGCAGGCGGGCTGGCGCGACCGAAATCGTTGGTCGGTCCCGCCAGTAGCCGACGCATCAGCGCCGCCCCATCCGCGGGCGCGTGCACGATCCGATAGCCGGCCGCATCGAGCGCGCTGAGCGTCTCGACGACCGATTGCGGCGTATCGAGCCCGACGCCATTGCCGATCCGCCCGTCGCGATTGGGGTAATTGGCGAGCACGATCGCGATCCGCCGCTCCGCCGGCGGCGTTCGCCGCAGCCTCGCCCAGCGGCGCGCCAGCTCGGCGACGAAGGCGATGCGGTCGGGCTCGGGCAGGCTGCCGACGACGTCGCTCTCGCTCGCCGCGTCGCGCGCCACCACGCCCTTGAAGGCGATCGCGCGCGAGAAAATCCGGCCGTCGAACTCGGGGAGCGCCACGCTCATCGCCAGATCGCGCGGGTTGAGCCCGCGTGTGCCGTCGCGCCAGGTTGCCGCATCACCGGTCGACAGAACGGCTTGCAGCACCGGGCAATCGGCCGCGGCAAGCGGGTCCGCCTCGGGTGCGGCATTCGCGCCGCCGATCGCAAAGCCGGTCAGGTTCAAGATCACGTCCGGTTTGGCTTCGGCCAGAATCTCGCGCACGCTCGCCGCGGCGATCGGGTCCTTGAGGCTGGCGACAAAAACCGCCAGCGGATTGAGCCCAGCCCCGCTGAGACCCACGATCAGCGCGTCGATCGCGCGCGTATCGTCGGCCTGGACGAGCGCCCGGTAGAACACGATCGCGGCGCACGGTTGCCCGGCGATCCATGACGCGATGGCGTCGTGCAGCGCCGGCGCACTCGTTCCGGGCGCATAGAGGCCTGCGCGCAGGATCGGCGCCGGCGGCCGCCAGGGCGCGTCGAACCCCGCCAGCGTCGCCGCCGCGCACAGGAACTGCTCGGCGTTGGCGCCGCCGCCGTGTACCAGGTATTGCCACAGCCGATGCGTGGCTTCAGGCGGCAGCGAGGAAAGCTCGAACAGCTCCGGATCGGGCTGGTCATCGCCCGGCAGAAGGGCAAGCGGAATCGCGCCATCGCGACAGGCGGCGACGATCTGATCGACGCCGTAGGGCCAGTACCCGCGCCCACCCAGCAGGCGGACGATGACCAGCCGCGCGTGCGCGATCACCTTTTCGACGTAGAGATCGACCGAGAGATTGTGCTGAAGTCGCAAGAGATTGGCGAGCCGCAGGCTGGGGAAGCGGTCGCCGAGGCGCTCCACCACCCGCGCGCGCGCGGCCGAAAGGCTGGCGATTTCGCTATCGGCGGCGCTCAACACGACAATGTCGGCCGGGGTCTGGCCGAGATCGACCGCAACCGATCCGTCCATGATCGCGCCTGGCTGTGCGGCAAGCAGGTGCATGGGGGTTCGCCTTGCCCTTAACCGTCGAACGCCGCGCCAAGCGCGGCCGCGATCGCGCCGCGATCGAGACCCTTGCGTCCGATGACGACCAGCCGGCTCGTACGCGCCTCGTTGGCGCGCCACGGCCGGTCGAAATAGCCGTCGATCCGTGGCCCGACGCCCTGCAGGGCAAAACGCATCGGCCGGTCGGGAACGTCGAGGAATCCTTTGACGCGAAGTATGTCATGTGCGGCGACCGTCGCGGCGAGGGCTCGCGACAGATCCGCCGGCCGCGCGACGCGGCCAAGCGATAGCGTGAAGCTCTCGAAGTCGTCATGGTCGTGGGCCCCGCCGGCGCCGTCGTGATGCGACGGGCGCTGCGCCAGATCGTCCTCCGCCGCGGCGCCGAGGCCGAGCAGCACGGCGGGATCGATCGCGCCGTGTCGCGTCGGCACCAGCTTCACCGCGGGGCGGAGTCGGGGGCGGAGCCCCGCCTGGAGCGCGTCCAGCGTCGGTGTGTCGACGAGATCGGTCTTGTTCAGCACGACGAGATCGGCGCATGCAAGTTGATCCGCGAACACCTCCTCGAGCGGATTGTCGTGCATGACCGTGGGGTCGCCTTGGCGCTGGCGCATGATCGCCGTTGGATCGTCGGCGAAGCGGCCGGCGGCGAGCGCGGGGGCATCGATGAGCACGATCACGCCATCGACGGTGACCCGCGAACGGACTTCCGGCCAGGCAAAGGCCTTGATCAGCGGCTTGGGCAGTGCCAGTCCCGACGTCTCGATGACGATGTGGTCGGGCGGCTCGGCGCGCCCGATGAGCCGGCCGATCGTCGGCAGGAAATCGTCGGCGACCGTGCAGCAGATGCAGCCATTGGCGAGTTCGATCACGTCGTCCTCGCGGCAGCCGGCAATGCCGCAGCCGAGAAGAAATTCGCGATCGACGCCGAATTCGCCGAACTCGTTGATGACGAGCGCCAGGCGATGACCGTTGGCGTGTTCGACCAGATGGCGCAGCAGAGTCGTCTTGCCGGCGCCGAGGAAGCCGGTGACGATGGTGGTGGGGATACGGGGTGCAAGGCGGATCATGGCGTCGAATTCACCGTGGTTTTAAGCAGAAGCGGGAGCCCGGCCGCGATCAAGACGACGCGCTCGGCCAAGCCTGCGATCGCCTGGTGGAGTCGCCCCGCGTGGTCGCGAAAATCACGGGCGAGCGGATTGTCGGGCACGATGCCGAGCCCGACCTCGTTCGATACCACAACGATCGGCCCGGCGGCGCACGCGAGCGCTTTCGTGAGCGCCGTCGTCTCTTGCGCGGGATCGCGACCGGCCTGCAGCAGGTTGGCGAGCCAGAGCGTCAGGCAATCGACGAGGACCGGGCGCATCGGCGTTGATTCGCGCCCAAGCGCGCCGGCAAGCTCGATCGGCACCTCGCGCGTGATCCACGCGGGCCCACGACGGGCGCGATGGGCCGCGATGCGCGCCGCCATCTCCGGGTCAAGCACCTCGGCGGTGGCGAGATATATTGCGCGGGCCCCTGGCGGCAGCGCCGTGGCGATCAGCTTCTCGGCGTAAGCGCTTTTGCCCGACCGCGCGCCGCCCAATACGAGCGTGAGCCTGGGAAGCGTCGTCGCCGTCGCCAGCGTGGCGGCGGTAGAAAGCGTCGTCTCGTCGGACAAGGCTCGTATCCTCCCTCCGAGGATCGGGTTGATCGCAGGCCGCAGGACCCCGCCCAAAGGGGGACCGAAGCCTGCATCCGGGAGGTCTCCTGGCTTGGGGTCAACGATCCATGACTGGGGCCGCCTTCCCGGCCCGTCCCCTTAAGTCGGGATCGGGCCAGTGGCAAAATCGCCCCGGATCTCGCCGCTTACAGTTGCGGGGGCAGCGCCGGCTTGGCGATTC
>CAZLYV010000068.1:8601-10641 GCA_964563665.1 uncultured Acetobacteraceae bacterium | reverse complement strand
AAGTTGAGGATCGCGAGTGCAACAGCGCCCGCGACAAGCGGCCAAGGCCCCCGCAACCACCTTCGCCTGCGCGCCTCGTTCGCTGCCCCCGACGCACAAAGACGTCGCAGGCCGAACCAGATCACCCCGAGAACCGCGAGCTGGAGGGCGACCGCCTGCGGCCAACCCAGCGCCTCGCCGAGCGCAATTTCGCCCAAGGACGGTAGCGCCTGCCACCAGCCCATATGCAGGCTGGCCCAGAACGACCCGGCGCAAAATGCGATCAGGGTGATCACCATTCGGCTCGATCCACCGCCAAGCGTATAGAGGGTGCCGGACCCGCAGCCGCCCGCGAGCTGCATGCCGATCGCGAATATGAATGCGCCCACGATCACCTGCGTACCGACTGGAGCTACCGCACCAGCGACCGCTTGTCCAAAGACCTCGCCAGACGCAAGCGCGGGCGCAAACAAGAGCGTCGCCAGCCCAAGCATTACGAGCTGGGCGTTGACGCCCGAGGCATCGCGATAAAGCATCAGCCGGCGATACGCCGAGGTGAAACCGAATGCGGCATGGTAGAGGCCAAGGCCGAGCAGCGCGCCCAGCACAAGCAGCATCGCCATTCGCGAATCGCTCGACGCCTCGAGCGCGACCAACGCCGCGAGCATCCCAAGCGCCAATGCAAGCAAGCCGGACTGAACGCCCGCGTCAGGCGCCGACCCGGGCGCCGGTATTTGCGCCGAGGGCGAGGTCGCGATGTCAGCCGCCGGCGGCATCGCGCGCGATCTTCTCGAAGATCGGGTCGAGCTCGCGAGCAAGTTCGTCGAGCTCGGCGTTCTTGTACGGTGCGAAGATCGCCGTTGGCGTGCGATAGATCAGGCTCGCGGTGCCATCGGCATTTTCGGTGACATAAAGCCGGATCGGCGCCTCGATCCCGGCCGGTATGCTCGCCGCCAACATGCGCACCGCGAAATCGTTTCGGAACACCATCAAGACCGCGTTTCCGGGAATCTTGATCCCGCGCGCGCTCGCGCCGCGGCTGGCGCTCGCCTGCGCCACCAGGCCCATCTGATTCTTCTCGATTGCCGCTTCGAGCCGTTCGACCAGCCGCTCGAACGGACGCAACGAGGCGATCGTGCGAACGCCTGGATACGGCGCCGGATCGTCGGCGCTTGCGGCGATCGGAAAAAGCGCCGTTACGATCACGATGCCCGAGACAAACCAACCGTAACGGTGCCGATGATTCACTGCGATGGCGCGCCTCATGTCCACCTTACCCTCCAGATCGCAGTTGAACGTACCGGGCAAATTTTGGCCGCCGGCGATGCCGCCGTCGCCTCAACTTCGTGTGAGGGACTGATTCTTCGCGCCCGACTTGCCGATCATCACCGCTTTACGCGAATATACCGCCCGTCAGTGGAGGTTCCAGCGTTGTCGTCACCGGGGGTCCAGCCATGCTTTCATTTGTCATCGTCGTGGTCGTGTTGGCGGTCGTTTTCGTCTTTGCCGGCGTCAAGACCGTACCGCAGGGTCGCGAGTGGACGGTCGAGCGCTTTGGCCGTTACACCCGCACGCTCAAGCCGGGCCTAAGCTTGATCGTCCCGTTCGTCGACCGCATCGGCGCCAAGATCAGCATGATGGAACGCGTGCTCGACGTGCCCTCGCAGGAGGTGATCACCAAAGACAACGCGCTGGTCAGGGCGGACGGCGTGGTCTTCTACCAGGTGCTGGATGCGGCAAAGGCGTCCTACGAGGTGCAGAACCTCGAACACGCGATTCTAAACCTTACGATGACCAACCTGCGAACGGTGATGGGCTCGATGGACCTCGACGCGCTTCTTTCCCGTCGCGACGACATCAACGCGCGCCTGTTGACCGTTGTCGACGAGGCGACCGAGCCGTGGGGGATCAAAGTCACCCGAATCGAAATCAAGGACATCTCGCCGCCCAAGGACCTCGTCGAGTCGATGGGACGGCAGATGAAGGCCGAGCGCGAGAAACGCGCCGTCATTCTCGAGGCCGAGGGCCAGCGGCAGTCGGAAATCTTGCGCGCCGAGGGCG
>CAZLYV010000068.1:0-8501 GCA_964563665.1 uncultured Acetobacteraceae bacterium | reverse complement strand
GCGGGATCAAGCGTGCCGACGTGACGGGGCATCCCGAGGGAAATCCGCGGTTCCACCATCGGCATCTCCCGGCGGGCGTCTGGGCGCTCGGCGGGGTGAGTCTGCTCATGGACATGAGCTCGGAGATGATCCACAGCCTGCTGCCGGTCTTTCTGGTGGTGGTGCTGGGAGCGAGCGCCTCGGCCGTCGGCGCGATCGAAGGCATCGCCGAGGCAACGGCCTCGCTTACCAAGGTCTTCTCGGGCGCGCTTAGCGATCGTCTCGGCCGGCGCAAGGGGTTGGCGCTCGCCGGCTACGGAATGGCGGCGCTGACCAAGCCCCTGTTTGCGCTTGCCGCCACGCCGCTTTGGGTTCTGGGCGCGCGGTTTGTCGACCGCTTGGGTAAAGGCATCCGCGGCGCCCCGCGCGATGCCCTGATTGCCGATCTCACGCCGGCTGAGATGCGCGGGGCCGCGTTCGGATTGCGCCAAAGCCTCGACACGATCGGCGCCGTCGTCGGCCCCCTGATCGCCGCAGCCTTGATGGTAGTGACTGAGAGCGATTACCGCCTTGTCTTCTGGATCGCGGTGCTGCCTGCCTTCGCGTCGGTCGCGCTGCTTGCCGCGGGAGTCCGCGAACCGCCGACCTCGGTGTGCGCGGCGGAGCGCCTTCCCTTGAGAGCGGATGATCTGCGACGCCTGGGGAGCCGGTTTTGGGCGATCATCGGGCTCGCCGCCATCCTCTCGCTTGCCCGCTACAGCGAAGCGTTTCTTCTGCTGCGGGCGCAGGACCTGGGGATGTCGGCCGCTGCGACTCCGCTCGTGCTCGTGGTCATGAACGTGATCTATGCGCTAGCCGCTTATCCGGCCGGCCGACTCTCCGACCGTCTTGGAGAACGGTTCGGCCTGGTCATCGCGGGCGCGGCGGTCTATGTCCTCGCCAACCTGGTTCTGGCGTTCGCCGGGAATGTCGCGATGGTCCTGCTGGGCGTGGCCCTGTGGGGCCTCCATATGGGTCTGACCCAGGGGCTGCTTGCCGGGCTCGTCGCCGATTGTGCGCCGGCGGCGCTGCGCGGCACCGCCTTCGGCGTGTTCCATTGCGTAACCGGCGTGGCGCTGCTGCCGGCAAGCCTGATCGCCGGGCTGGCATGGGACATTTTTGGGCCTGCGGCGCCGTTTGCGATCGGCGCCGGCCTTGTCGTCGCTGCGGTTCCAGGATTAGCGGCCCTGATGGGGCGCCGGCGATAGCTGCCGGCGCGTCGGCCGTCTATTCGTCACGCTGGGTGCGCTCGAGCCGCTCGTGGCGCTCCTGCGCCTCGAGGCTCAATGTGGCGATCGGCCGGGCTTCGAGCCGCTTGATGCCGATCGGCTCGCTGGTCTCCTCGCAAAGCCCGTAGCTGCCATCGTCGATCCGGCGCAATGCATCGTCGATCTTGGCGATCAGCTTTCGCTCGCGGTCGCGCGTGCGGAGCTCGATCGAACGGTCCGTCTCCAGCGTCGCGCGATCCGCCAGGTCAGCCTCCTGAATGGTTTCCTCCTGAAGGTGCTGAAGAGTCTCCGACGACTCGCGGAGCAAGTCGGCCCGCCAGCGACGAAGCCTTTGACGGAAGTGCTCCCGCATGACGGGATTCATGAACGGTTCGTCTTCCGATGGTCTGTAGTCCGGCGGCAGCAACGGATAACTCATGGAGCGATTCGTACACAATGTCGGTTGAAGTTGCCGCGGAGTATATGAATCCGACCCCCCGGCTTCAAGCCGACAACCGGTTCCGCGGCGACCCGGAACCGTACCCAGCGATCCGTCTTGCGCCGGCGCAATCCCGCGTTGTTTCGCGCGGGCAGCTGTCGCCGACGCATTGGCTGCATACCAGGCCAACAATCAGGCACCGGTCATGCGCTTCTTCTCGCGTCCCGCCGCAGGCGCGTCGAGGCGCCCCGAATATCTAAAATTGTAAGTATTTTCAGCGTCGTGCTTAGCGGTTTGTTAAGCGCCCCGACCTAGACTCCGCGCCATGATCGAACGCGGATTCGCAAAGGCAGGCGAAATGAACGACCAGGCGGCGAAGGTCGGATCGGGCGAAACGGTCAGCGCGCCACGCGGACCGAGCGCCGTCGACTTGCCGCCCGCCAGCACGAAACGATGGGTGATTCGCCGCAAGGCGGCCGTAGTCTCGGCCGTACGCACCGGCGTGATCAGCCTCGAAGAGGCGTGTGCCCGCTATCATCTGTCGGTCGAGGAATTTCTCTCGTGGCAACGGATGATCGATCGTCACGGTGTACGCGGCCTGCGGACCACCCGGCTCCAGGAATATCGCGGCAACGATCAGCGGTCGGCCGCCGATTGACCTACGGCGACCATAGTCAGGCACGGGGACCGATCGCACGACGCGGGACCCTGCCTGTTCTTGCATTCGTAAAATTTGGCGAGCTACCCGGTTCGGCGGCGATACAAATCGAGGCGCGCCCGATCGAGAATGTCGCGCGCCCGACCTTCGGCGACCCGCTGCTCGACCCGTTCAATTTCCGGAATCGCGGCGTCGATTGCCTCGCCGGCGCGTCGCGTCCGCGATTCGACCGCGGCAAGCGACGCCTGCAGCTTCGCCCCCCTTTCCGTCTCGCCGTCAGCTTGCGAATCGATGCGCGCCAGTTCGAGGCGCAACCGTTTGGCAAGATGATCGAGCTCGGTAAGCTCGCGGCGCCGTTCGTCGAGGTCCCGCCGCCGCGCCTGAAGAATAGCGTTCAGCCCTACAGTCTGACGGATCAAGATTTACCTCCCCCGGTTTCGGGCACGCCGTGGCAAGAGACCCTCGCCGGGCAATCGGAACGGACGCCCCATGCCCGCAGGACCCACGGTATTTTCACAAAAGAAACAATCGGTTACGAGTTTCATTCGCGATCAGCTATTGACTGACGATCGGGACCGGCAAGGTGGCGCCAATATTCATACCAGCATCGGCGATTCCATTTAATGAAAGGTAAACATTAGGGTTGCACGTTGTTATTCCATAATTCGTCTCCAGGTTGCCCGATTAATGTGCGATCAAATCAATCGTTAACCTTAAACTGTTTGTTAACGGTTGGTATGATGTTATGGTTAAAGCAATAATCCGTGACGAATGGGGGTCTACGATGCGTGTGCTGCTGGTCGAAGACGACTCGGCGACCGCCAAGAGCATCGAGTTGATGCTCAAGTCGGAGGGCTTCGTCGTCGATATGACGGATCTCGGCGAGGACGGTCTCGAGATCGGCAAGCTTTACGATTACGACATCATCATCCTCGATCTGATGCTGCCCGATATGGATGGCTACGAGGTGCTGCGCCGGCTTCGCGCCGGACGGGTGAAGACGCCCATACTCATTCTTTCGGGGCTCACCGAGACGGATAACAAGCTGAAAGGGCTCGGCTTCGGCGCCGACGATTATCTGACCAAGCCGTTCGACAAGCGCGAACTTACGGCACGGATCCAAGCGATCGTGCGCCGGGCGAAAGGGCATTCGCATTCGCTGATCAAGACGGGCAAGCTGACGGTCAATCTCGACACCCGGTCGGTCGAGGTGGAGGGCCAGCCGATCCACCTCACCGGCAAGGAGTACGGAATCCTGGAGCTTTTGAGCCTGCGCAAAGGAACGACGCTGACCAAGGAAATGTTTCTCAACCATCTTTACGGCGGCATCGACGAGCCGGAGCTGAAGATCATCGACGTGTTCGTTTGCAAGCTGCGCAAGAAGCTTGCAACCGCGTGCAACGGCGAAAACTACATCGAGACCGTGTGGGGCCGCGGGTACGTGCTACGTGATCCGGCGCAGACCAAGACATCCGGCCGCGACCGCGACCGCCAGGCGGCGACCGCCTGAAGATTTTGCCGGGTTTGCTAAACGCCGGCTGGTAGCCTCGAGACGAAATCGACCGCCTCGGGCGAGGGCGATGCAACGCGCAGGCGACCGCCGCCGGCCTGCGTCAATCGTTCGGCGAGATATGCCACGATCGTTCGCGGTCCGAGCTCCGACAGCGCCAACCGCCCCTCGAGCGCGGCGTGAACGTCGGCCGCGATCCGGGTTTCGGCCCCGCGTGCCGACACGACGTACGACAGCCAGCCATCCGCCAAATTCGCCGCGACACGAACCGTCCCGCCGCGCGGCAAGGCATCCTGCGCAATTGCCACCAGATTGAGCGCGATCCTGACGGCGATCCGGCCAACGGCAGATTCGAGCGCCGATCCGCCTTGTGGCCAGTCGAGGGTCGCTCGTGATCCAGCGAACAGAGCGGCGGCAAGACGCCGCGCCTCGTCGAGCGGATTCGACTGCGAAAGCGCGCTGGTCGTGCCGAGAGCGGCGCGAAAGAACTGCAGCCGGGCGCTCGCTACCCGTGCCGAGTCGCCGATCAGCCCGACCACTTCGGTATCGGGCGCCCCCGTGCCTTGCGACAGCAGCTCGACGCCATTGGCGATCGCTCCGACCGGTCCCACAAGATCATGGCAGATCCGGGCAACGACCAGTTCGGCAAGCTTGAGATCGTGCGCGCCAGACACGCTTTCACCCTCAAAGGACGACGGCCACTAGGCCGGAAAATCGACCGCTTTTCAAGCGCGCTTCACGCTGTAGAATTGGCCTGTCAAAGGCGGTGGACGATGAGCAGATTGGCGCCCGGCATGTTCGTCCGTCATCCCGAACGGTCCGACTGGGGCCTCGGCCAGGTGCAGTCGGTTATCGGCGCGCGGGTCACGGTCAATTTCGAGAACGCCGGCAAGCTTTTGATAAACGGCGATGTGGTCCAACTTGTGGTGGTCGACGAATCCGATCCAACCCGAAAATAGCGCATGTCAACTTGCACCGCCGTGCTTACCATTCGTTTGCTGCCGATTGCGCTCAGCGCACCGGCTCGGGAGTCCCCGGCGCAGTCCGCGGCCGATCGACCGCTTCTTGCCGCCGGCGCCAGCCAAATCACCGACATACCCGCGTCATCATCGAAACTGTAACGCGCCATAACCATGCCCACCAGAACCCAGATTCCGCGCCGCGGGTTTCATCAATTATTCCTGATGTCCGCGCTCGGCCTCGCGACAAGTATCGCCATCGCGATTCCAACGGCGGCGGATCCCGCGCGTGGCGAGAAACTGTGGCGCAAGTGCGTGAGCTGCCACACGCTCGATGTCAACGGCCGCAACAAAGTGGGACCGCGGCTGCATGGGCTGTTTGGCCGCGCCGCCGGAAGCGTAATCGATTACCGATACTCCGACGCGCTCAAGGGCTCCGGGATCATCTGGAATGAGCGAACGCTCGATGCGTTTCTGAAGGACACCGAAGGATTCATGCCCGGGACCAAGATGTACGGTGAGCTATCGCAAGACGAGGACCGCGCCAACCTCATTCAGTTTCTCAAGCGCGCCACATCGGACGGCACGCGATAAATCGAATTTCAGTCGGCCACCCGGTAAATTCTTGAAAGCCAAGGAAATTCGATTATATTGCCAGGATCCGGTCGGCTCTCCCGTCGCACGTTCCGACTGCCGCTACTGCGGGCGTCGAAGCCGCCTTGTGCCAAGAAGCTCATCGGGACCACGGGATTGCACAACGAGAGCAAGAAAAACCAACTATCAGGGAGGACACAATGCGGGCGCTATTTCTCGGAATCATCTCTGCCATCGTGATTGCGGTCGTCGTCGGGTTGTCGCTGCAAATGGTGCAGGAGCCTGTCGAAAAGCGGTTCGCCGTCCCATCGAGCGTGCGGGTCGGCAGCGGCTGAGCGCTTATTTCACGGATCCCTCCGTGGGATCTTTCGCGTAATCAGTTTCCGGGGCGGGTGGCCGCCGGGCCGATCTCGGCGCCCACCGCAAGGTCCCAGACCTTGATGACCTCGTCGTAGCCCGCCGATAGGCCTCGCGCGCCATCAGGCGTAAACGCGACCGACCAGATCGGACGGCGGTGGCCCGGCAGCGCTCGCTCCTGCTTTCCGGTTTGCAGGTTCCACAACCGGAGCACGCGATCTCCGCCGCCGGAAAGCGCCCATCGCCCGTCCGGCGAAAACGCCACCGTGGTCACGAACCCGGTGTGGCCTTCGAGGGTCAGCAACTCCGCCCGCGCCGCCAAATCCCACAGCCGCACGGTGCCGTCGGTGCTTGCCGAGAGCGCGCGTCGTCCATCCGACGACACGGCGACGCCATTGACGCTGTTGGTGTGACCGCTAAGCGTCGCGACGTCATCGCCTTTTTCGATATCCCAAAGTTTTAGCGTTGTATCATAGCTCGCCGATAGCACGTGGCGGCCGTCGGGAAGAAACGCCACCGACATTACGTTGGCCTGATGGCCATTCAGCACCTTGACCGCTGCGCCGGAGGACAGGTCCCATATCCGCACCGTGCGATCCCAACCGCCCGAGACGGCGAACCGGCCGTCGCGGCTGACCGAGACACTGGAAACATTGTTCGCATGCCCCTCGAGCGTGCGAATGACGGTTCCGTCGTCGAGATTCCATAACTTGAGCGTCGAATCCCAACTCGCCGAAATGCCGGTACGGCCGTCGGGCAGGAATTCTACGGCATTCACGCTTGCGCGGTGGTCCTCGAGCGTCCGCACCAGACGCTGTTGCGCGAGATCCCATAGACGAACGGTATAATCCCAGCTGCCGGAGAGCACCCGGCCGCCATCGGGCGATAGCGCAACCGAGTTGACGATTGCGCCGTGGCCGACAAGTTCGCCGTTGACCGAAAGCGGCGTGACGGCGATCAAAAAACCCGCAAGCGCGGGCTTAAGAAATCCGGTCATGTAGATGCCAACCTCGGCGCGATAGGGCGAAGGCCGCGTCCGGCTTCGTTACCCATGAAGCCGGACGCCTGCCTGTCGTTTGCGTGCCTGTCAGTCGTCGCCGCCGCGCGACGCGGCCTGTCCGCGCAGTTGCTGAACCCACAGGCTGTGGTGCTCGCGCGCCCAGTTTTCGTCGACCATCCCCGTTCCCATGGCGTCCCAAGCGCCCTCCATCCCGATCGAACCGATGTAGATATGGGCGATGACGATCGCGGTCAGAATCAAGGCCGCCACGGCGTGGATGATCTGCATCAACTGCTGATCGTTCACGTCGCCGAAACTGAACGGGAACAGCAGGTAGATCCCGCTCACCGACAGCAGCACGCCGCCAACGATCACCGACCAGAAGATCAGCTTTTGCCCGGCGTTGAACTTGCCGGCCGGCGGGTGAACGCCCTTGCCGAACAGCCCGCCGCCGACGGCGATCCATCCGACATCGGTGCGGTTGGGCATGTTGTGCTGCACCCAAAGAACGAAAATCAACACCAACCCGGCCATGAACGCGAACGCCAGGAAATTGTGGCAGTACTTGAGGAAGATCGTCAGCACCGTGAAGGCGTCGGGGCCGATGATCGGCAGCAGAACATAGCGGCCATAGGTGATGTTCAGCCCGCTCACCGCGAGTACCACGAAGGCGCCCGCCGTCAACCAGTGCGAGAAGCGCTCGACGCCGTTGAAACGCTCGATGGTTCGACCCGATAATCCGCCTTCGATCGGGATGCGGCCACGCGTCAAGTAGAAGGCAAGCAATACGCCGACCATGCCGAGGACGAGCCACGAGCCCCAGACGTGGATCGGGCCCTTGACCGTTTCGCGCCAGTTGCGCCCGGCCTGCATCAGGGTCGCGGCCTGGCGGTCGGGAATGGTGATGAATCCCTGGATATTTCCCTTGAGCGCCATCATCAGCGCCGCTTCGCTCGACCCGGCGGCGGTGTGGCCGGCGAGCGGCCGCTCGCTGGTGTTGGTGTCCATGGTCGTCGGCGCACCCGGTATCGCCGGGGTGAGTTGCGTCGTTCCCTTGAACTCGCTTGCCGCCGGCACCGAGGTGGCCTTGACCGGCGGCGGCGGCCCTTGCGCCATCACCGCCGAGCTTGCAAGCACGACCCCCGCGATGACGATCAGCGCTCCGACCGATGCGAAAAAGTTCCGCCCTGTCCAGGCGCGCATACCGAAAGTCGATGTCCCGTTCATAGCCAAGATTCTCCCTGATGCGAAGTCTTCGAACCTAATGTGATATTTCCCAGCATTCCTAAAGCGATCAGAACCGCTGAACCGTCCCGGCCCGCTTGCCGAGCGCACTCGTCGTGTCGCCCGACAATTGCAAATCCTGGACGCCACGGCCCAGATAGCTTCCCTTGTATCCCTCGGGGATACCCTTGTCGGGCACGCTGTTCATGACGAGAACGATGCCAATGATGCCGACGACCACCCATGCCACCGTCTTCTGTGCTCCGGTCATTTTCTCTTGGCTCCCTTCCGTAGCTTTATTTGGCTGCGCGGCCCGAGCGCCGCACTCCTATCCCCGCACTATTTACATCTCATTCCAGGGCTTGCAAAGCGGCTCCGGCGCAACAAGCGCATCCGCGAAGCACCGGGCGTGCGTCGCCCACCAATCGGACAGAGTCCGGGGCGGCTGCCCGCGCCACCCCGCCAAAGAGACTTACGAACCGGCGGGCGGGTAGGCGGTGGACCAGCCCCAGGCGCCCGAGCCGTAGCCGCGGG
>CAZLYV010000067.1:2417-10722 GCA_964563665.1 uncultured Acetobacteraceae bacterium | reverse complement strand
CTGAGCTACCTGGGCCCCAAGGATCGAGATAAGGGTCCCGATCGGACCCGCCGCTTATAGTAAAATCGCGCTGGCCTGTCCAGAACCCGGCCGGTGCCTTCTTCCCCGGCCGTGGCGGATTGTGCACGTTCAGTGTCGCCGCCGTTCAGTGTCGCCGCCGTTCAGTCTTTTTCCTCCGCAGGTTCCGCGGCATTGCCATCGTCGGCGGCGGTCTCGGCGGTCTCGGCGGTCGGAATGCGATAGGCACCGGTCAGCCAACGCGCCAGGTCCTCGTCGGCGCAGTGCTTCGAGCAGAACGGTGCGAGTTCGGCGACGCTTGGGCGACCGCAAATCGGGCATCGCCTCGCCCCCGCCCGACCGCGCTTTGGGTGATTCACGACATTTTGCGACATACCTTCGTCCTCGAATCTCCCGGCTGGCGAGGCGCCTCTACCTTTCGCTGAGCTCGCGTCGCGAGCGCGACCGGATGATCTCGGCGAGGCCGGCGCGCGTCCAGCCTAGCACCTCGACCGAGCGGCGGTCTGTCGCAAGCGCAAGTTTGAGCAGGTTCAGGATCTTCGCGCGCTCGGGACCAGCTTCCATGCGGATAAAATCGATCACGATGATCCCCGTGAGGTCGCGGAGCCGAATCTGGCGCGCCGCCTCGCGCGCCGCCTCGAAATTTGCGGTGAACGCCGCGCGTAACGCCGTCGCCGATTCTTGCGTATCGACATCGATCACGCAGAGCGCCCCGGTCGTCTCGACGATCAGCCGTCCGCCCGAGGCTAGTGGTACCGCCTTCTCTTCAAGATCGGCGATCGCGTCGGCGACATCGTGACGCACGAACAACGCTTCGCCAGGGTCGCTCGCTTCGATGCGTTCAGCAAGCAATGGCCAGTGGAGGCCTGCGTGTGCCGCAAGCGCGCGCGCCGCCGCCCGATCGTCGACGACGATCCGGCGCGGGTCGCTCGGCGCGAACGCCTCAAAGGCTTCGATTAGTCCATCGCCCGTATCGTGGAGGCACGCCGGCGGCGTCCCGCTTGCCGCACGTGTTTCGATATCGTCCCATGCTCGCCGGAGCCCCGCGAGCTCGGCAGCAAGTGCCCCTTGCGCCGCCGTGGCGGCGTCGCGGCGAACAATCGCTCCCTCGCCCGGTGCAAGCAGCGTTCGCACGACGCCGCGAAGCCGTTCACGAAGTCTCGCATCGCCGATCCGCCGCGACACGGATACACCTTTGCCGCCGGGAAGAAAAACCATGACCCGTCCTGGCAACGACACGCGCCGGCTGGCGCGCGCGGCCTTGTCGCCCGCCGCTTCTTCAACGATCTGGACCGTGACTTGAGCGCCCTCCCCTACCTTGCCATGTTCACCGAGCTCGAGAAGCGCCGGGCGCTCGAGACCAAGTTCGACGAACGCGGCATTGAGTCCGAGCGCGCGGCGCACGACGCGGCCAAGATAAATGCTGCCGATGGCGCCTCGACGCCGACGGGAGCTCGCAATAAGGTCATGGAGACGGCCATCGATGACCGCCGCGGCGCGCACGCGCGATGGGCCAGCCTCGATCAGCAGCTCCTCGATCGTCTCAGGCATAAACCGGGACCTCGAGGCCCGCTCCGCGAAGCAATGCCGCCGCCGCAAACAGATCGAGGCCGACCACATTGCCATAGGAACCGTTGATCTGCCGCACGAACGCGCTCGCGCGGCCTTGGATGGCGTAACCCCCGGCCTTGCCGCGCCACTCGCCGCTAGCGATGTAGGCGTCGATCTCGTCGCCGGTCAAACGCTTGAAGGCGACAACGGTTGTGACGAAACGGCTTGCATGCCGGCCATCCGTGGCGATGACCACGATCGCGCCATGAACGCGATGGCGACGGCCCGAGAGTAGTCGCAGGCACGAAATAGCTTCTTCGGCAATCTCGGCCTTCGGAAGCATCCGGCGACCACACGCCACGATGGTGTCGGCTGCGAGAACCACGGCGCCGGGGTGCCGCGCCGACGCCGCATCCGCTTTCTCGCGCGCAAGCCGCAACGCCGCCTCGCGCGGCAGTTCGTCCGGGCGCGGCAGCTCGTCGATATTCGCCGGTTCGATGGCATCGGGCTCGAGGCCGAGCTGGCGAAGAAGCTCGAGGCGTCGCGGCGAGGCCGAAGCGAGTACGAGTCGTGGCATCGCCATGGATATTAGGGTGCGGTCGGGCGTGAGGGCTGGGCGAATTACTTGAAGCGGAAGGTGATCCGACCCTTGGTCAGATCGTATGGCGTCATCTCGACATTTACGCGATCGCCGGCAAGAACGCGAATGCGGTTCTTGCGCATCTTTCCGGAGGTATGGGCAAGCACCTCGTGATTATTTTCGAGCCGTACGCGAAACATGGCGTTGGGCAGCAACTCGGTGACAACGCCCGGAAACTCGATCAGGTCTTCCTTCGGCATCGAACCTCCGATCCAAGCCCGAAATCCCGGGCAAAATTGGCGCGTGGGCTCTTCGCGGTCAAGGCCTATTCAAGGGCGCGCATTGAGGATTTGCGTGCTATCCCGAGGGTCCCGGGCTCAGCGGAAAGCGGGCAAGAATCCTTCGCTTGAGCGCGTCGCGAACCGACCGAAAATCGGCCAGCCGCGTCTCGCGACTTCCCTCGCCCGCCGTCGCGTCCAGGGTCGGCCAGTATTCGACGTCGCAAGCCATGATCCGCGTCATCTCGAGCGCCCGGTGGTGCGCTTCGGGCGACAGCGTGACCACGAGATCGAAGGAGGCGTCGGTGAGATCGTCGAATGTCTTGGCCCGGTGCCGGTTAAGGTCGATGCCAATCTCGGCCATCACCTCGATCGCCAGCTGGTCGATATCCATCGCTCGCACCCCCACCGAATCGACGAAGATGCGCCGGCCATGAAAATGCTTGAGCAGTGCCTCAGCCATCGGCGAGCGGATCGCGTTCTGGGTGCAAGCGAAGAGAACGCTTCCAGGCGAATCGGGCATGCGCGTGGGCTCATCCCCGAATGTGCAGCACGCAGATGAGCGTGAACAGTCGCCGCGCCGTGTTGAGGTCGAGCTCGATCTTGCCGTCGAGGCGCTCGCGCAGGATTTGCGAGCCCTCGTTGTGAAGCGCGCGACGGCCCATGTCGAGCGTTTCGATTTGGCTCGGGCTCGCTCGCTTGATTGCGTCGTAATATGTCTCGCAAACCGTGAAATAGTCCTTGATCACGGCCCGGAATGGAGTGAGCGGCAGCAGCACCTTGCCGAGCGCCGCGCCGTCTTCGCCCCGGATGCCGAACACCAGCCGATTTTCCTCGATCCCGAGGTGAAGGTGATATGGACCGTTGTAATCGCCGATTGGCGTGAAGCGGTTTTCCTCCAGGAGATCGAAGATCGCCACCGCCCGCTCGTGCTCGACGTCAGGACTGCGGCGGACGACGGACCTCTCGTCGAGTTCGATCCGGACAATGCGATGGCGCTCTTCGCTCACCCGCCGCCCTTTTGGGCGCGCCTGCGTCGTGGCGCTCGCCGCGATCGTGCGCTTAGGGCTTTGGTGCGCAGCTCAATCGATAGAGCGTGTGCCGCAAGCCCCTCAGCCTTGGCCAGCGTCACCACCGCCGGCGCCAGCGCGGCGAGGCCCTTCGCGCCGCATCCGATCAGCGAAGTCCGCTTCATGAAGTCGAGCACGCCGAGGCCCGAGGAGAAGCGCGCGGTGCGCGAGGTCGGCAATACATGGTTGGGTCCGGCAAGGTAATCGCCGAGCGCTTCGGGCGCGAAGCGTCCGAGGAAGATCGCCCCAGCGTGGCGGATACGTCTGGCAAGAACATCGGGCTTGGCGACGGCGAGCTGCAAATGCTCGGGCGCCAGCCGATCGACCAGCGATGGCGCCTCGGAAAGACTGCGCACCGCGATCACCGCGCCGTGCCTATCCCAGCTCGCGGCGGCGATCGGTGCCCTCGGCAAGATCTTGAGCCGCGCCTCGACCGCGGCCGCGACCTTGTCGGCGAATTTCCGATCATCGGTGACGAGAATCGACTGCGCGGCCGGATCGTGCTCCGCTTGCGCGAGAAGGTCGGCGGCGATCCAGGCTGGATCGTTGGCGCCGTCGGCGACGATCACGATTTCGGACGGACCAGCGATCAAATCGATGCCGACGTCGCCGAATACCATGCGCTTCGCCGCCGCCACGTATGCGTTCCCGGGCCCGACAATTTTGTCCACCGGCGCGATGGTGGCGGTCCCGTAGGCGAGCGCCGCGATCGCCTGCGCACCGCCCACGCGGTAGATTTCGCCCACCCGCGCGATCTGCGCCGCCGCAAGCACCAGGGGATTGAGTTTACCGTCCGGAGCCGGCACCACCATGACCACGCGTTCGACGCGAGCCACCTTCGCCGGAATGGCGTTCATCAGCACCGAGCTTGGGTAGGCAGCTGTGCCGCCGGGCACATAGAGCCCGACCGCCGCGATCGGGTTCCAGCGCGTGCCCAGCCGCAGGCCAATGCGATCGGTGAACGTGAAATTTTTCGGCAATTGGCGTCGGTGGAAGGATTCGATCCGCCGCGCCGCGAGTTTGAGGGCCGCGAGTGTAGCCGGCTCGCAAGCCCTCATCGCGCCTTCAAGCTCGTCGCGCTTGACGCGCAGATCCGCGGCACCAAGCCTCAGCCGGTCGAATTTTTCCGTGTACTCGATGAGCGCGCCATCACCCCTGAGGCGCACGTCCTCGACGATCGCCGCGACGATCACATCAACGCTCGCAGCCGCCGCCCGGCGCGAAGCGAGCAATGCCGTAAAGCGGGTGGCAAAATCCGGATTGGCCGTATCCAGCCTATGCGGCACGGGCGGCCTCGGCGATGCGCTCGATCCATGGCGACACGCGGGAATATCGGGTCTTGAGCGCGGTCCGGTTGACGATCAGTCGCGACGTCACGTCGGCGATCCGCTCGACCTCGACCAGGCCATTGGCCTTGAGCGTCATGCCGGTCGAAACGAGATCGACGATCCGCTGGCACAGGCCGAGCGCCGGCGCGAGCTCGACCGCGCCGTTGAGCTTGACGCATTCCGCCTGGACGCCGCGCGCGGCGAAGTGCCGGCGCGTGATCTTGGGATACTTGGTCGCCACGCGCACATTGCTCCAACGCGTCGGGTCGTCCTCGCCCACCAGTTCCGCCGGCTCGGCGACGACGAGGCCGCAGCGTCCGATGCCGAGATCGAGCGGCGCGTAAATCTCGGCGTAATTAAACTCCATCAGAACATCATTGCCGGCGACGCCAAGCTGCGCCGCGCCGAAAGCGACGAACGTCGCCACGTCGAAGCTGCGTGTGCGAATAATGTCGAGTCCGGGAACGTTGGTCGTGAAGCGAAGCTGGCGAGACGCCGGATCGTCGAACGCCGGTTCGGGCGCCAGGCCAGCCTTGCGCAGCAGCGGCATGACCTCGGCGAGAATCCGGCCGTTGGGCAGCGCAAGTACGAGCCTGTCATTGGCAGCCACGAAGTCTCTCCCGTCGGTGGACTCGGTCGGCCGCCCGACGGGGTCGAACGGCGGTGTGCTCAACTTCAGGCGATTTTGCCGAGCGGATGATGGGGGCGCCACGTCGTCGGCCATGGCTCGTCGATGTCTTCCACGCGGCAGACGACGTTCGGGCCCTCGACCCGGATCGCGGTATCACCGGCAAAAATCATCGTGACGGCGCCCGGTTCGCTGTCGATATGCAACAGCTCGAGGATGCGGCCTCGGTCGCGCTGGTCGATCCCCCTCGCGCGCACCTGGTTCACGCCATCGAAGCAGAGTCCGCAGTGGACGCGTTCAAAGGTCCGACAGGGCTCGCAATCGGGATCCGATGGACTGTCATTCACCACGACGACCGGAGTGTCGGAATCCTCGCCGCAATTTTCCCAGCGGAAGCGGTTGGCGACCAGGACGAATTGGCGTTCGGTGACGAGAAACTTCATGTCGCTAATCGGGATCAGCGCGTCCTGCAGAACCGCGGCGATCACCTGCAGATCTTCGTTGTCGACGGCGCAGAGTTTCAGGCGATCGTTCATGCCGCCGCCTCCCGGACACGCTCGATTTCGGCGCCGCAAGCGGCGAGCTTCTCCTCCAGCCGCTCGTAGCCGCGATCGAGATGGTAAACGCGATTGACCGTGGTCTCGCCCTCCGCCGCGAGCCCCGCCAGCACCAGGCTGACCGATGCCCTGAGATCGGTCGCCATCACCGGCGCGCCGGTCAGCCTCGGTACTCCGCGCACCATCGCGGAGGCGCCGTGAAGATTGATATTGGCGCCCATGCGCCGCAGCTCCGGCACGTGCATGAAGCGGTTTTCAAAGATGGTCTCGGTGATCATCGACGCCCCCTCGGCGACCGACATGAGGGCCATCATTTGCGCCTGCAAGTCGGTCGGAAAGCCGGGATACGGCTCGGTCATCACGTCGGTGCCGGTGAGCGGGGCATTCGTCCGCTGGACCCGGATACCGCCGCCGGTCGCCGTGACGTTAACGCCGGCGCTACGCAATGAGTCGGTGGCGGCGGCCGACAGATCGACCCGTGTCCCCAAAAGCTCGATGTCGCCGCCGGTGATCGCCGCCGCCATGGCGAAGGTTCCGGTCTCGATTCGATCCGCAATCACCTCGTGGTGCGCGCCGCGCAGCCGTCCGACCCCTCGAATTTTGAGCGTGTCGCTTCCAACCCCCGCGATGTCGGCGCCCATGGCGATCAGGCAGCGGGCAAGATCACTTACTTCGGGTTCACGCGCGGCGTTGGCGAGAACCGTCTCCCCGCGGGCCAACGTCGCCGCCATCAGCAGATTCTCGGTCGCCCCTACCGATACGAAGGGAAAGACGACTTCACCGCCCGCAAGGCCTTCGGGCGCGCTCGCCTCGATGTAGCCCTCGCTGAGCTCGATCATGGCACCCATCTGCTGCAGGCCCTTAAGGTGCAAATCGACCGGTCGGGTGCCGATCGCGCAACCGCCTGGCAACGACACCCGCGCGTGACGGGCCCGGGCCAGCAGGGGCCCCAGAACCAGGATCGAGGCCCGCATCCGGCGCACCAGGTCATACGGCGCAGTCGTACCTGCGAGGTTGCGCGCGGTCAGCGACACGATCCGGCCGGTGTGTCCGTTGGGCCCATCGCCATCCATGACGATCTCGACGCCGAGCTGACCCAGGAGATTGGCCAGAGTCGTGATGTCGGCAAGATGGGGCAGATTAGAGAGAGTCAGCGTCTCGTCCGTCAGGAGGCTCGCCGCCATCAACGGCAGGGCCGCGTTCTTGGCGCCCCCGATCCGGACCGACCCTCGAAGCGGCCTGCCGCCGCGAATACGGATTTTGTCCATGGAATGTTCTTGTTGTTTGCGCGGGGGCGCTTTTGGGGCGTTAGGGTAGGCCAGTCCGTCGGGTCCAAAGTCCTCGATTGAGATAGGGAATAATAGGCTCCCTGTCCAGAGTGTCCGGGTGGTTTCCCGGTCCGGTCAATCCTCGTCGCGCCGGCCGCCGCGGGAGGCCTCCTGTGCCTCCCGTCGGTGCCGCGCAAGGGTGGCCTTGCGGCGGCGGTCGGGCACGACTTTGGGCTTGAATTTCGGCAGCAAGGCAGCCGCCGGGGAGCGGCGTTTGGGCGGCTTGCGGCGGCGGCGCATCGGCGGCCATCACAGCTTGGGCAGGGTTACGCCGCGCTGGCCCATATATTTGCCGGCACGGTCCCGGTACGAAACCTCGCACGGGCCGGCGCCTTTGAGGAACAGGAACTGGCACGCCCCTTCGTTGGCGTAGATCTTGGCGGGAAGCGGCGTGGTATTGGAGAATTCGAGCGTCACGTGCCCCTCCCACTCGGGCTCGAGCGGCGTCACGTTGACGATGATGCCGCAGCGCGCATAGGTCGACTTGCCGAGGCAGATGACAAGTACGTCGCGCGGGACCCGGAAATATTCAACCGTGCGCGCAAGCGCGAAGCTGTTGGGCGGGATGACGCAGACCGCGGTTTGCCGATCGACGAAGCTGCGCGAGGAGAAATCCTTTGGATCGACCACCGCCGAATCGACGTTGGTGAAGATCTTGAACTCGTCGGCCACCCGCGCGTCGTAACCATACGAACTCAGGCCGTAAGAGATTACGCCCTGCCGCCGCTGGTTTTCGACGAACGGCTCGATCATGCCGTGGCGTGTCGCCATCTCGCGGATCCAGGTATCGGGCATGATCGACATCGCCGTACTCTCCTCCATGAGGTCCGGCAAGCTTGTAGCGGAGCCTTGCCCCGGCCTCAAGCGAGGCGATCGAGGAATCGACTGCCGCCTTAAAAACCGGAATTTGGCTGATTAAGGAATTCGATCTCCGCCGGCGTCGAGGCACGGCCGATCGCCGTATTTC
>CAZLYV010000067.1:0-2317 GCA_964563665.1 uncultured Acetobacteraceae bacterium | reverse complement strand
GCCATACGATGCCCGCATCATTTTGTGGGTCAGTGCTCACGTATAAATCTTGCCGGCTCACGCGGGTCGGCCCAGCGAGGCTCGTCGCGGTCCTCTCGCGGCGGCTGGGGCCACTGCGAAGAAGAACGCATTTTTCTACATCATTCCCATGCGATGCATCGCGAGCTCGTCGAGCGTCTGCTTCTGCTCGTCGCCGAGCACAGTATAAAGCTTGCCGACCACGCCCTGCATGCTGCGCAGGCTTTCAAGACGCGCCGTCAGCATCTTCTCCGCGCGCGCCAAACGGTCGGTCGCGTGTGTCGGCATGTCCTGTTTCATCATCTGTTCACGCAACTCGTTATGCTTCCTTGCGTTCTCGCGGAGCGTGTTGGCGAATTCGTTCCATGTCGGACTTTGTACCTCGGCGATCTTCAATTCGGCCTTCAGGAATGCAATGCGGCCTTCGATCCGATCGATCATGCCGCCGGGGCCATAGACGGGCCCGCCCATCATTCCTCCACCACCCATCATTCCGGGTCCCATCATTCCAGCCCGCCCGCCACCCATCATCCCAGGGCCACCCATCATGCCTCCTTGGCCCATCTGGCCGGGCGGCATCGGCATGGGCGGCACTTGACCCGGCGCGGGTTGTACGGGCGGCGCTGGCGCCTGGCTTGCCTGCGCTGCTGCGGCAGCCGGCGGGTGGTGTGCGTCCTCGGCGAGCGCAAATTCCATACCCAGGAAGAGTGCAAGGACGAACGGCGCGCTCGCCAGCACGCTGCGAACCAATTTGGGTCCGATGCTGCGGATAAGGTTCAGATTCATGGCAAAACCTTTCACTGGCAGGAATGTTTATCTAATAAAAACAATGCACTATGTTGCAACGCCGGGCGTTGATCCAGATCAAGCGCAAAGCCGTCGGGTCAGCGCGCCCGCGATCCATCGGTAAATGAGCCGCCGCGGTCGGAATCGTCACCCTTGCCCGCACGTTCATGCGATTGCTTTTTGCGTCGCCGTAAATTCTGACGAAGCGCGTCGGCAAGGCGCTGCTTGCGTGCCTGGGCCTCGGGGCCGCTGGCTTTGGGTGCCGCCGGTTTGAGTGGCTTTCGATTCATCCGAACATCATTATACGTTTAGTTGATGGCGGCGGTGTCGAACGGCGCACAAAGACATATAATCCCCGATACGCACGCCTCAAGGGAGGACCAAGATGCCCAAGCTTGCATCCATCGTCTTTGCGTTCGCCTTCACCGCTGGAATAGGCGCCGCCGCCGCCGGCGTAACCATCCAGGAATATCCATTGCCGGCAGGCGCGGGCGCACACGATGTCGCGCCAGCCCCTGACGGCGTCGTTTGGTACACCGCCCAGCGCGCGGGCGCGCTCGGCCGGCTGGATCCGACAACCGGGAAGGTCGATCAGATTGCTTTGGGCGCTGGCTCGGCGCCGCACGGTGTTATCGTCGGCCCGGATGGTGCGCCATGGATCACTGACAGCGGGCTCAATGCGATCGTCCGGGTCGATCCAAAGACGCTGGAAATCAAACGATACCCGCTGCCCGAACAGCGCGGCTACGTCAACCTGAACACCGCCGCATTCGACAAAGCGGGCGTGCTGTGGTTCACCGGACAAAGCGGTTTTTACGGCAGGCTCGAGCCCATCAGCGGCAAGCTTGACGTCTTCGAGGCGCCACGCGGCCGTGGAGCCTACGGCATCGCGGCCACGCCCGATGGCACGATCTATTACGCCTCGCTCGCCGGAAGCCATATCGCGCGCATCGACGCGATGACCGGCACCGCGAAGGTGATCGAACCGCCGACGGCCGACCAGGGCGCGCGCCGCGTTTGGTCGGATTCGAAGGGTCATATTTGGGTGAGCGAATGGAATTCGGGGCAGGTGAGCCGCTACGAACCTTCGAACGGCGCGTGGAAGACATGGAAGCTGCCCGGTGACCGGCCGCGCGCCTACGCCGTCTACGTCGATGAGAAGGACATGGTTTGGCTCAGTGACTGGGGCGCCAACGCGATGGTGCGCTTCGATCCGGCGAGTGAAAAATTCGACGTTTTTCCGAGTACGCGCCGGGGCGCGAATGTTCGCCAGATCCTTGGGCGACCCGGCGAGGTTTGGGCGCCGGAATCGGGCCTCGATCGGCTTGTCGTCTACCGCACGACGGCGAACTGACCGCCGCTCCAACGCGATGTCGTGGCGCGCCGCGGCCGCGCTGGCCGCAGCTTTATTCTTTTTGATTGCGACCGTCGGGTTTGCCGTCGCCCAAGGCGATATCGCGCGCGGCGCCCACGCTTTCCAGAAATGTTTTTCCTGCCACTCGAGCGATCCCGC
>CAZLYV010000066.1:6999-10757 GCA_964563665.1 uncultured Acetobacteraceae bacterium | reverse complement strand
GGCGCGGCGGACTTGGCGC
Source organism: uncultured Acetobacteraceae bacterium (assembly GCA_964563665.1). Taxonomy (GTDB): domain Bacteria; phylum Pseudomonadota; class Alphaproteobacteria; order CACIAM-22H2; family CACIAM-22H2; genus CAZLYV01. The sequence goes on along the minus strand of CAZLYV010000066.1, from coordinate 10,738 downwards.
CTTGCCGGGCGGTACCGAGGCAGGCGGAAGATCGGCAAGCGCGGGCGGCGGTGGGGGAGCCGTCGGCATTGCATCGAGCGTGCGTATGCCAGGCGGCGCGTCACTGAATTGAGGCGGCGCCGGCGGCGGGGTGAAGCGGGCACCGGAGGTTGCGGGACGCGCGGCGCGGTTCGCGGTGAGTGAGCGCGATGGTGCAGCACTTCGTGCGCCACCGGACGCGCCGCTTGAGACGCCACGGGACGTTTCGCCAGGCGGCGCGCCGCCGAGTTCGTCCAGCACGCTGTAATCGATGCTAATGCTGGGCGCTGGCGCCCTCAGGCCCTGCTGGGCCCCCGCTCCAACGGAACAAAAAATAATCGCCGGCCCCGCCGCAACTGAAAGCAGCAGGCCACGTACACACCAGCGCCGCAGGGCGGCACGTCGGCACAGTCGATTCGCGAGTTCCATGGCCTGGCAACGACCTTAAACCACGGATGGCAGCCTAACAACCGATTTGGCCGCAAATGAGGCGACGCCCGCAGCGGCGGCGAGGCGAAATCGCAACCGATCAGCTACGCCGGGCGCGCGCCTTGGGCGCATTCGGATCGGCGTCGCGCAGCAGCCGCCCCAGCGGACCGTGGAGGGGATCGTTGGTGGCGAGGATGCTGCCCGATTTGAGCGGATCGGCCCCGCCCTCGATCTCGCTTACGAAGCCGCCGGCCTCGCGGATGATGACGATGCCCGCCGCCATGTCCCACGCATTCAGTCCAAACTCGAAGAAACCATCGAACCGGCCGGCCGCGACATAGCACAAATCGAGCGCCGCGGCGCCCATCCGCCGCACGCCGGCGGTATTGCCCATCACCGCCTCGAGCAGCTTCAGATAGCGCGGGTGGTCGCCGCGCTCGCGGAACGGAATGCCGGTTCCGATCACCGCGTCGGCAAGCTGGCGTCGCGCCGAGACCCGGAGGCGGCGGTCGTTGGCGAAGGCGCCGACACCCTTTTCGCCGTAGAACATTTCATCGCGCATCGGGTCGTAGACCAGGCCGGCGGCGATCTGGCCGTCGCATTCAAGCGCCAGCGAGATGCAGAAATGCGGGATGCTGTGAAGAAAATTGGTGGTTCCATCGAGCGGATCGATGAGCCAGCGAAAGCGCGGGTCGCTGCCGCTCTCGGCGCCGCCCTCCTCGGCCAGGAAGCCGTAGCTTGGGCGCGCTCGGCGAAGCTCGGCTTTGAGAATGCGCTCGGCCTGGAGATCGGCGCTGGAGACGAAGTCGCCCGGACCCTTGATCGAAACCTGCAGGTTCTCGACCTCGCCGAAATCGTGAAGCAGGCTTCGCGCCGCCTTGCGTGCGGCGCGTTCCATGACAATGAAGATCGGCGAACGGACGGCCATGAACGAAACCGGGTTTCAGGATTGCGAAACGATGACGCGCGCAGCCAGGGGCGAACTTGCTCAGCCCCTGACGCGCTCGACGTAGCTGCGTTCGGCGATATTGACCACGACGCGCTCGCCCGCGGCGATGAATGCCGGAACCATGATGCGAACGCCGTTGTCGAGCTTGGCGGGCTTATAGGAAGAGGCCGCGGTCTGCCCCCGCACCACCGCATCCGCCTCCACCACCGCGCAGATGGTCGATTGCGGCAGAAGCACCGCGACCGGCGAACCCTCGATCATGTCCACTGTCACCATCATGTTGTCGGTGAGGAAATCGGCCGCCTCGCCGACCAGTTCGCGGTTCACGGTCAACTGCTCGAACGACTCCTGATCCATGAAAGTGAGATGGTCGCCCTCGGCGAAAAGATACTGCATCTGTTTCTCGTCGACGCGAAGCTGTTCGACCGTCTCGTCGGAACGGAACTTGACGTTGGTCTTGCTGCCGGTGCGCACGTCGCGCAACTCGACCTGGTTGAACGCGCCGCCTTTGCCGGGCTGGACGATATTGTGCTTGATCACCGTCCAGACACGCTTGTCGTACTCGATGATGTTGCCGGTGCGCACGGCGCTGCCGATGATCTTCATGGGATCGGACCGATCGCTGACCTTCAGGGGTTTTTTGAAAAAGCGGCGCGGACGCTAGCAGTTTCATCCGCGCGAGACAATCACCCTGAGTGCCGGGCGATCTTGGCGTTGAACGCCTTGACCGCCGCCGCCGGACCATCCGGGTATCCCCATATGCCGCCGGCGACGGCGAGAAAATCGGCCCCGGCCTCGATCAGCTTGTCGCAGTTCTCGACCGTGATACCGCCAATGGCGACGCAGGGCGCGGTCATCAGCTCGGCCCACCAGGCGATGAGTTCGGGAGATGCACGGGTCTTCGGCTGTTCCTTGGTGGCGCTGGGAAAAAAGGCGCCGAAGGCCACGTAATCGGCGCCCGCCTCGGCCGCCTCGATGGCGAGATGGCGCGAATCATGGCAGGTGACGCCGACGATGCGGTCGGGGCCGACGGCTTCTCGCGCCTGTGCATACGCCATGTCCTCCTGGCCGATATGGACCCCGTCGCACCCTGTACGCGCAACAAGATCGGCGCGGTCGTTGAGGATGAAGGCCGGCGAGCGATCCTGGATCACGGGCCGCAACACGTCGCAGGCGCGCAAGATGGCGTCGTCGTCGGCGTCCTTGAGCCGCAGCTGGACGCAGGCCACGTCGCCCGCATCAAGCGCCGCCGCGAGCGAGGCCCGGAAGGCCATCGGCTCGAGCGCCGGCGGCGTGATCAGATAGAGACGGCAGCGCGAAGCGGGCATTGCGATCAGGCCTCGTCCTTCGACAGCACCAGGACGAGAAACTTTCGAGAAACCTCGCGCAACGAAACGGAACGGCCGATGCTCACTGCTTCCCCTGGTAGATGGCGATGATCCGGTCGAGCAGCGCCATCGCCTTGTCGCGCGGCCGCTGAAAGGTGTTGCGGCCGATGATCGAACCGGTCCCGCCGCCGTCGCGGATCGCGCGCACTTCGGCGAAAATGCCCTCGTCGTCCTTCGCCTCGCCGCCGGAAAAAACGACCAGTCGCCGGCCGTCGAAGCACGCCTGCACGACGTGCTGAACGCGCTTGGCGAGCGAGGAGACGTCGATCTTCTCCTTCTCGTAGACTTTCTTCGCCGCCTCCAGGAACAGGACGGCCGTCGGCGGCTTCACCTTGATGACGTGCGCGCCCAGCAGCGCCGCCATGTGCGCGGCGTAGGCGCAGACATCGACCGCCGTCTCGCCTTCCTTGGAGAGGTCGCCGCCGCGGGGGTACGACCATATGACGACCGCCAACCCGTGCGATTTCGCCTCGAGGGCGAGTTCGCGGATCTCCTCCATCATCGCGAACTGGTCATCCGAGCCCGGGTAGATCGTAAAGCCGATCGCCGCACAGCCGAGCTTGAGCGCATCCTTGACCGAGGCGGTGACCGCCTGATCCTTCATCCGGGCGAGGCTGTTGGCGCTGTTCATCTTGAGGATGGTCGGGATCGCCCCGGCGAAACTGTCGGCGCCGGCCTCGATCATGCCGAGCGGCGCGGCATAGGCCGAGAGCCCGGCGTCGATCGCCAGCTGAAAGTGGTAATGCGGATCGTAGGACGGCGGGTTGGGCGCGAAGCTCCGCGCCGGGCCATGCTCGAAGCCCTGGTCGACCGGCAGGATCACCAGCTTGCCCGAGCCGCCGAGCCGGCCGTGCATCAGGATGCGCGCGAGGTTCGCCTTGGTGCCCGGGTTGTCGCTCTCGTAATTGTCGAGGATGCGTCTGACCTTTTGGGTGATTTTCACCGGCGGAACTCC
>CAZLYV010000066.1:0-6899 GCA_964563665.1 uncultured Acetobacteraceae bacterium | reverse complement strand
GTATTTCGCCTGCGAAATCTTTTTAACCCAAATTGTCCGGAGATTGATCAGATAATTCAGATCGCGAACGTATGCTTTCCACGGGTTTGCGACCTTGTAATGGCGCGCCATGCGATCGAACAGGTCATTCGCGTCGGCCAGTTCGGATTTCAATAGTTCCTTGAGTATTTCGATTTGACGCAACGCAATCACGCGTCTTCGGGTCGATTTTAGACGATTGAACAAGTCGAACATGACATCCCGAAACAGTGTCTTCGAAACCTGGAGCCGAATCGTGTCGAGCAGCTTGTTGCATTGCGCGGCGATGCCCCGCAGTCCAAATTGGAGGAACTGCGTCAGGTCATGATTCGACGCGGAGGCCGCGCCGAGTGCGCCGAGATACTGCGGCTTCTCTTCGTAATAGTAATTGGACATCGAGATAAACAAATCGTCGCGTAGTCCCGTGCGCTGCAGCATGAGCGCCTCCATGGCTCGCGCTGTCCGTCCGTTGCCGTCGAGAAACGGGTGCATCGCGCCAAGGTGATAATGCAGCGCTAGCGCCTGCACCAACATGTCGTGCCCGCGGAACTCGGTTGCGACCGAGTGGCACATATCCTCGAAAGCGCGTTTGCACTCGACGCCACCTTCCGCTCCGCGATGCAGTGGAGCGCCGAACGTAACATTGTCTCCATCGGACCTCAGGGCCCCAGGAGGGCAATGATCATCGTCGCATCCGGTCACGATGCGCCGGTGAATCTCGCGAACGAGGTCGCTGTTTAGCGGATAATCGTTGGGAAGGTCGGCGATCCAATGATACGTCGTGGCGGCCGCACGCGCCTGCCTCTGGGAGCGCGTCAGGGCCTCCTGGGCCGTTTCCTTACGAAGGGCAATGTCGAGTTCGCGATCGGTCAATACGGCCCCTTCGATTCGTGACGTCCCCGCGGCCTCGATCTTGAGCTGAACCTCTTGCAGACCTCTTGCCCATTCCTTCTGGTACGGCATGGCGCGGAGCGACAGAATCGCAGCGCGAGCCGCTACCAGCTCGCCGATAATCGCGCGCGGATCGTACTTGATCCAATGCTCGGGTTTATTGTAACGCACCACCATGCGCCGCTTCTATCGCACCCAAATGGTGACGTCAATATAACATTATTTAAATTTATCTATATAATATATAAGTATATTTTTTTGTTTCGACACATTTGATTTCCAGGCCGTTTCTAAGTCATGTTTAGTTGCGGTACGGCATTAGGTGCGATTGCTCGAAGCCGCCGTACCATCACAAACCGAGATTCAGCCGGTGCGTGCCGCCCCTCCAATCGGCGACCGTGCCGTCGTCGTGGAGATAGGCGGGGCCGACCGGCACCTTGCCATGGCCGCCCGGAATATCGAGAACGTAGGTCGGCTGACAGAGGCCGGAAACCCGCCCTCGCAAGCGCCGCATCAGCGCCTGGCCCTCGGCGATCGACAGGCGGAAGTGGCTGGTTCCCGGCGCCAGGTCGGGGTGATGCAAGTAATAGGGCTTGATCCGGTTGGCGATGAAGGCGCGCATGAGCGCCTCCAGCGTCGCCGGATCGTCGTTGACGCCCCTCAGCAGCACCGACTGGCCCAGCATCGGGATGCCGCACGCCACGATCCGCCGGCAGGCGGCGCGCGCGGCCGCGGTGAATTCGCGCGGATGATTGGCGTGGACCACGACATAGAGCGCCTTGTCGGTCGCCAGCGCCGAAAGAAGCTCGTCACTCACGCGCGCCGGATCGGCAAACGGCACACGCGTGTGGATGCGGATCACCTGGAGGTGGGCGATCGCATCGAGGGCGGCGATGATCGCCTTGAGCCGTCGGGGCGAAATAATGAGCGGATCGCCGCCGGAAAGGATCACCTCCCAGATCGCCGAATGCCTACGAATGTAATCAAGCGCCGCCGCGAGCTCATCGGGCGACAGAGATTCACCGCCCGGGCCGACCATCTCGCGCCGGAAGCAGAAGCGGCAGTAAACCGGACAGGCGTGCGTGGGCTTCAGCAGCACGCGATCGGGATAGCGGTGAACGATGCCCTTCACGGCTGTATGCACATAATCGCCGATCGGATCGGCGCGTTCATCGGCCGCGCGTTCGAGCTCGGCCGCACTCGGCACGAACTGGCGGGCGATCGGATCGGCCGGATCGTTGGGATCGATCAGATCGGCGAGCGTCGGGGTGATCGCCACGGCGTAACGCTTGGCCACCCGGTCGATTTCCGCCGCCCGGTCGGGCGCCACCAGGCCCGCCTCGACCAGATCGGTCGCGTTTCGCGCCGTTCGGCGCAATTGGATCGATCCATCCATGCTCGCTCTCCTTCAAACCCTACCCGGTTTCAGTTTCGACGACGGGCGCCCACAAGACGTCGTCGATGGCCTCGGCGCCGGTCGCCAGCATCACCATGCGGTCGAAGCCGAGCGCGATCCCGGCGCTCTCCGGCAGGCCATGCTCGAGCGCGGCGATGAAATCCTCGTCCACTGGATAGCGCTCGCCGTAGCGCCTTTCCTTGAGCGCCTGGTCGGCCGCGAAGCGCCGCCGCTGCTCGGCCGCGTCGGTCAACTCGCCAAACGCGTTGGCAAGCTCGAGGCCGCAGGCGTAAAGCTCGAAGCGTTCGCACAGCCGCGGATCCTCGGGCTTGAGGCGCGCCAGCGCCGCCATCGCGGCGGGGTAATCGTACAGAATCGTCGGCCGGTCAATCCCGAGCTTGGGCTCGATCCGCTCGAGGAAGATGCGAAAGAAAAGGTCATCCCAACGATCCCCCGGACGGGGCACGATCCCAAGCGGCCGAGCGGCGGCGGCAAGGCGTTCGAGCGACGGCGCGGCCGGATCGGCGAGCGTCGTCAGAAGATCGACATTCGCATGGCGCTGGAACGCCTCGGCGAGCGAAAGACGCTCGCACCGCGCACGCGGGTCGCAGCGACGACCGTGCCAGACGAATGCTTGGGTGCCGGCGGCGTCGGCGGCCGCTCGCAGCAGGCCCTCGCAATCGTCCACCAGATCCATATATCGGGCGCCAGCGCGATACCATTCGAGCATGGTGAACTCGGGGTGGTGCGTGGCGCTCCGTTCGGCGTTGCGGAATACGCGCGCCAGCTGAAACAGCCGCGGCACGCCGGCGACCAGCAGCTTCTTCATCGCGAATTCAGGTGAGGTGTGAAGATAGAGTGTGCGCCGCGAGATATTACCGGGCGCCTGAAGCTCGGTTGCAAACGCGACGAGGTGCGGCTCCATGCCGGGCGAAACCTGCAGCGCCGGCGTCTCGACTTCGACGAAGCCGGCGTGGGTGAAATAGGCGCGGGTTCCGGCGGCGATCGCGGCGCGCTTGGCAAGATTGGCCCGGCGGGCCTGAAAATGCTCGGGAGCCCACCAGGGGTGCGCGCGCCTAGTCATGTGCGCCCTAGAAGAAAACGGCGACAAGCGTCGGCCGGGTCCTTTTCGCCGCGCGGATCGAACGCCTCAATCTCGTCCACCACCAGCTCCGCCCCGTAGCTTCGCGCGATCTCGGCGAGTTTGGCCGCGACCTCGCCGCGCCCGGAATAGCGAACCCGACGCAAGCCCGCGCGGAGCGCGCCCAGAACATGCCCGGCCGCGTCATCGCAATCGAGAATCGCCGTCATCTTGACCTCGGGATATTCTGTCGCCGCGATCTCGACAACGCGCTGAAACCATGCGGCCCCGGCATAGGCCGCCGCACCTGGCGCGCTCACCAGGGTTACCGCGCTGCCAAGCGAGCTTGCCGCGGCAAGCGCAGCCCGCGCGTCATCCAGTGAATGGATCATGATCGCCGGCACCATCATTCAGGTGAGGCTCATAGCCCGAATCGCGGTGCGGCAAAAGGCCTGCATCGATCCGGGTCGACCGGCCAGGTTTGCGGTATAGTTGGACGAATAATATTTTCACAGCCGGGCTTCATGCGCGCTCGAACCATCTTTTACGCCGTGGCCGTCGTCGCCGTCGCCCTTGGCGTCGCGGGCTACTTCTTCAACGCGAGCCAGCCGCGGGTGACGGTGGCGACGGTTTCGCGCGGGGCCGCGGTCGCCGCGGTCTATGCGACAGGAAACGTCGAACCCGTCACCTGGTCGAAGGTCGGGCCAACGATCGCCGGACGCATCGCCGCGATCAGTGTGCGCGACGGCGCCGTCGTTTCAAACGGCCAGCCGCTTGCCCGGCTCGACGACCGCGAAGCGCGCGCAAGGCTCGCCGAGCTCGAAGCGCGCGAGCGATACTGGCGCGAGGAGATGCAGCGCCAGACGACGCTCGCCGAACGCGGCTTCGCCAGCCGCGACGCCCGCGAGCGTGCGCAAAGCGAATTCCTGCAGGCGCAGGCCACGATCGCGGCGCAGCGCCAGCGCATCGCGGACCTGACGCTGGTGGCGCCGATGGACGGCGTGGTGCTGCGTCAGGACGGCGAGGTCGGCGAAGTCGTCGACAAGCAGCACGTCCTGTTCTGGATCGGGCAACCCAAGCCGCTGCGCATCACGGCCGAAATCGACGAAGAGGACATACCGCGCGTGACGACCGGTCAGCGCACGCTGATCAAGGCCGATGCGTTTCTCGGGCGCGCGCTCGAGGGCGCTGTCGCCGAAATCACGCCGAAGGGCGATCCGGTGACCAAGAGCTACCGCGTACGAATCGAGCTTCCGCTCGACACCCCGCTCAAAATCGGCATGACCACCGAGATCAACGTGATCGTCGAGCAGCGGCAGAATGCGTTGCTCGTGCCGGCAGGCGCGCTTCGCGGCGGGCGCGTGTTCGTGCTTGATGACGGGATCGCGGTTGCGCGCGGCGTCAAGAGCGGAATCATCGGGCGGACCATGATCGAGATCGTTGAAGGGCTGAAGGAGGGCGAGACGGTGATCGTCGATCCGCCGGCCAATCTCGCGGACGGCGCGCGCGTTCGGGCGAACGGCGGCGCGCCCCGTCCCCAAAGCTGAGGCGGAGTCCGCGCGGATGGCGCTGGCGTTCGACATCGCGATCTCGCATCTCCGCTCGCGCCGGCGCCAAAGCGCGGTCTCGATCCTGGGCGTGATGCTCGGCGTCGGCTTCTTCATCGGCATGGCGTCGATGATGCAGGGCTTTCAGCGCGACTTCGTCGCCCGGGTGATCGACACCTCGCCGCACATCACGATCAAGGACGAATACCGGCGGCCGCCGCCGCAACCGGCGCAGAAGCTCTTCGCCGGCGGCGCCGTCAGCCTCGTCGGCCTGAAGCCGCGCGACGAACCGCGCGGTATCCGCAACGCCCGCGGCATCATGCAGGCGGTCGCGGAGATTCAAGGGATCCATGTCGCCCCGACCCTGTCGGGACAGGCGTTCCTGCGCTACGGGGCGAAGGACGTCTCGGCGACGCTCATCGGCATCGAGCCCAACGCCGAGCGCCGCGTCACCAAGCTCGAGAGCGACCTCATCGCGGGCTCGCTGGATGCCCTCTATTCGGCGCCCAACGGCATCATCCTCGGCGAGGGGCTGGCGCAGAAGGTCGGCGCCGAGATGAACAATACGCTCTCGGTGGTGAGCCCCGAAGGCGTGCTCCTCAAGATGAAGGTGGTCGGTATTTTCCGCAGCGGCATCACGACGATCGACAATTTCCAGGCCTACGCGTTGCTCAAGAAGGCGCAGGTGCTCCAGGACCGGCAGAACGTCATCAACCAGATTCGCATCCGGATCGACGACATCACCCGCTCGCGCGCGATCGCCGCCAAGATCGAGCAGCAATTCGGCTACCGCACGGAACCTTGGGAGGAGACGAACAGCAACGTGCTCGGTATCTTCGTCATCCAGAACGGGATCATGTATTCGACCGTAGGCGCCATCCTCATCGTCGCTTGCTTCGGCATCTTCAACGTCATCTCGACCGTGATCTACGAGAAGACGCGCGACATCGCGATCCTCAAATCGATGGGTTTTCGCGAAGGCGATATCAAGCGGATCTTCGTCATCGAGGGATTGCTCGTCGGCGCCGTCGGGACATTGCTCGGCTGGCTGCTCGGCTTCGCGATCATCGAGTTCCTCGGCTCGCTCCGCTTTTCGATCGAGGGCTTCATCAAGGCGCAGGGCTTCATCCTCTACCGCTCGTGGATCCACTACGCGCTCTCGGGCGGATTTGCCATCACCTCCGCGACGTTCGCCGCCTGGCTTCCGGCGCGCCGCGCCGCGCGGCTCAACCCGGTCGATATCGTGCGGGGCGCGGCATGAGCGCGGCGGCGGCCCGGCTCGGCCCTTCGCCCGTATCCGCGCCGGTCTTGGAGGCGCGCGGCGTGACCCGCACGCTCGCCGGACTCGTGCCGGTGACGCTCGTCCACGACATCGACCTTGCGTTCCGACCCGGCGAATTTGCCGCCATCACCGGCCCCTCGGGATCGGGCAAGTCGTCGCTGCTCTATCTTCTTGGGCTTCTGGACCGGCCGACGACGGGCGTGGTCCGGCTCGATGGGGCGGACACCAGCGATCTCGAGAGCGACCGGCTCGCCGAGCTCAGGCTGGAGCGGATCGGGTTCGTCTTTCAGTTCCACTTCCTGCTGCCCGAGTTCTCAGGCCTCGATAACGTGATGATCCCGATGCGGCGGCTGCGCCGCCTGAGCGAGAATCAGTCCCGCGCCCGGGCCGAAGCGATCATGCAAAGCCTCGATCTTGGCGACCAAATGAACAAGCGACCCGACCAACTATCGGGCGGCCAGCGCCAACGGGTGGCGATCGCCCGCGCGCTCGCCAACGATCCGCAGGTGCTGCTGGCCGACGAGCCGACCGGCAACCTCGACACCAAGAACGCCCACATCGTCTTCGATATTTTTGCCGGGCTCGCGCGCGAACGCGGCAAGACGGTGATCGTCGTCACCCACGACGCCGACCTCGCGGCAATGGCGAACCGCCAGGTGCATCTCGTCGATGGGCGGGTGGTGG
>CAZLYV010000065.1:0-10849 GCA_964563665.1 uncultured Acetobacteraceae bacterium | reverse complement strand
ATGAGGGCCTCTCCCGAGCTTGACGAGGGGCTGAGCCTGTCGAAGGGGAGGCCCGGCGCGCTGATCTCCGATGGTGAGTATTAACTACGGTCGTCAGCGGTTAGCCGATCAGCGACTCTTCGCTCTCTGATCCACGTCGTAGAGATAATCGGCATCGGCACCGAGTGAAACAAAATTCATTTCGACTAGGTTATCAGAAATATGATGTAGACTATTGATATAGCGATATTTTCTTTAGCAGAGATATGCGGCTCCAGAAACGCAAGACAACCGCGGAACCGATCTCGACCGGCGCTCATCGCGGAATATCGGCGGCGGCGACATGGGTGATCTCGCGTACCAGCTTCTTCAAAATGGCGTCGGCAAAATCCTGGTAGCTTTGCGCCGTGATTACAAAGGCGCCCGCGCCCCCGACGACGGCGTTGCGATAATAGGCCGCGAGCTCTGGCTCTTCGTCGACGATAGCGAGGCCGTTGATCACAATGCCCCGGGCAACCGCATCATCGCGCGCGGCATTCGCCGGTCGGCCGCGATTGCTCGTCCCGTCGCCCGAAATATCGATCACGCGTCGTGCGCCCTCGAATCCGGATTGTTCGAACAGACGACTTGCGTAATCGATCGCGGCGCCCACGGCCGTCTCGCCGCCGATCACGAGGCGCGGCGCCACGACAAGCTCGGCCGCAAAGCGAGACAGACTCTCGCTGTCATCGAGCCGGCGCCACGGAAAATTGATCCTTTGGTCGCGCTCGCCCGACCACTCGAACAGCGTCACCGCGATCGACCGGTGGGGGCCCGAGCGGATGGCTTTTGCGAGATCGGGATGACTGAACGCGGTCGAGTAGCCCTCCAGCTGAAGGTAGTACTCGTCCATCGATACGCTGGACGAGGAATCGATGGCGAGGATGAGCGCAACGTCGACCGGCTCGGCGAGCGCGGCGCCCGCGATGCGCCAGAACACGGCGAACGCGAGGCCAGCACGTTTTATAAACCCAATCCGCATACTGCTTTTCCGTCGTAATGTGGCGACATCTATCGGTCCTTCAGGAAGCCGAACGAATGTGGCATTTTTTCGTGCAGCCGCAAGCGAACCCGGGGACAGCCATAATGGAAAGCCAGGCAATCGGCGAGACCGCGCTGCTCACCGGCGCCCAAATGGCGCGCGCCGACGCGATCGCGATCGCCGCCGGTGTATCGAGCCTTCAGCTCATGGAAAGCGCGGGCGCCGCCGTGGCGCGCGAGATCACGCGGCGCTTTTCGCCGCAACCGACGCTGGTTATGTGCGGCCCGGGGAACAACGGCGGCGACGGTTTCGTTGCCGCCCGCTGGCTTGCCGAGTCAGGCTGGCCGGTCCGCGTGGCGCTCTTTGGGGAGCGCGCCGGGCTAAAGGGAGACGCCGCGGCCAACGCCGCGCGCTGGACGGGGTCGATCGAGCGGCTTGCGCCCGGCGTGCTAGACCAAGCATCCCTGATCATCGATGCGCTGTTCGGCGCCGGCCTGTCGCGGCCGTTGGAGGGCGCCGCGCGCGAGACCGTCCGCGCGCTCGAACGCCGGCGCGCGGTTTGCGTCGCGGTCGATATCCCGAGCGGCGTGAGCGGCGATACCGGGGAGATCCTCGGCGCCGAGGCGGGCGCCGCGCCATCATGTCGCCTCACCGTCACCTTTTTCCGGCGCAAACCCGGCCACCTGCTGCTGCCCGGGCGCCTTCTTTGCGGCGAGACGGTGGTCGCCGATATCGGTATTCCCGATCGCGCGCTCAGCGAGATAAATCCGTTGTGCCACGCCAACGAGCCGCCGCTATGGCGCGCCGCCTTTCGCTGGCCGCAGCCCGCGGGACACAAATACGACCGCGGACATGCCGTGGTGGTCGGCGGAACGCAGATCACCGGCGCCGGGCGGCTCGCGGCACGGGCGGCGCTTCGCGCCGGCGCCGGCCTCGTCACGCTCGCCGCCGAACCGGCCGCGATTCCGATCTATGCCGCCGACAGCCCCAGCGTCTTGACCCAGCCGATCACCGACATCGGAACGTTCCGCGCACTTCTCGCTGATGAGCGCAAGAACGCGATCCTTCTTGGACCCGGCAACGGCGTCGATATGGCGACCCAAATGCGCGTATTGGCGGCGCTTGGCCAGCGCAAGGCGTGCGTGCTCGACGCCGATGCGCTATCGATCTTCGCCGACGATCCGCGGGCGCTCTTCGCGGCGATCCGCGGTCCATGCGTGCTCACCCCGCACGAAGGGGAATTTCGCCGGATCTTCGATCTGACCGGTGACCGCCTCACCCGGGCCCGTGCGGCGGCGTCGCTCGCCGGCGCGGTTGTTCTGCTCAAGGGTCCCGACACCGTGATCGCCGCCCCTGACGGCCGGGCGACGATCAACGCCAACGCGCCGCCCGAACTTGCCACGGCCGGGGCCGGCGACGTGCTGGCCGGGATCATCGTCGGCCTGATGGCCCAGGGCATGGCGCCCTTCGATGCCGCCGCGGCCGCGGCCTGGCTGCACGGCGAGGCGGGCGCGGCGGTTGGGCCCGGCCTGATCGCCGAAGACCTGCCCGACAACCTGCCGGCGGTTTTGCGCCGCCTCAAGACGGAGACATCAGACCTCGGGGATTAGCCGATTTCGCCGGCTTGCGTCGCGTGGGCCGCGCGGGCGACAATTCGGCCATGACCAGCGAGCGCTCCACCGCGCGAAACCGCGGCAACGAACGATTCTTCGAGCGTACGCTCCAGGGCCTGCGCACCGCTTGGCGCGATCTGGCGCTTCAGGCGCGCGGCATGGTCGCGAGCGCACCCGCCATCCGGCCTGACTTGCCGGAGGAAGACCTGGAGAGCCTGCGCCGGCAGATGCGCGACTGCCTCGAGGGGCGCGGCGGGGAAGTGTCGGCGCGCGCGCGGGCGGCCGAGCTTGGCCGGACATACCTTCAGCTGAGCGCCACGGGGCGGCAACGCTTTCTCAAACTGCTGGCCGGCGAGTTCGATGTCGATCGCGGGCCGGCCGAACTCGCGGCGCAGGCGTTCCTTGGCGCCTCGGGCGACGAAGCGCGTCGCCTCGCCGCCGATCGTCTGCGGCGCGCGCTCGAAGCGCCTCGGGTGCGCCTGCTCACCCAGTTCAACGCGCTCCGCGAAGGGGTGAAATTCCTGGTCAACCTGCGCACCGATCTTTTGCGCTGGGGACACGGCGAGCGCGCGATGTCGGCGCTCGAGGCCGATCTCAAGCAGCTCCTTGCCGGGTGGTTCGATATCGGCTTTCTGGAACTGCGGCGCATCACCTGGGAATCACCGGCGGCGCTGCTCGAGAAGCTCAGCGCCTACGAAGCGGTGCACGAAGTTCGAAGCTGGAGCGACCTCAAGAACCGGCTCGACTCCGATCGCCGCTGCTTCGCCTTTTTCCATCCGCGGATGCCCGATGAGCCGCTGATCTTCGTCGAAGTGGCCCTGGTGGACGGACTTGCCGGCAATATCCAGACGCTGCTCGACGAGCAGGCGCCGGTCGGCGACTCGCGCGCCGCCGACACGGCAATCTTCTATTCGATCTCGAATGCGCAAAAGGGTCTTGTCGGCATCAGCTTTGGCGGTTTCCTGATCAAGCGGGTCGTCGACCAAATCTCGGCCGAGTTTCCGCGGCTGAAGAACTTCGCGACGTTGTCGCCGCTGCCCGGATTCCGTGCCTGGCTCGATGGTCGGCTTGCGGCAATGGACGACATCCTCAAGCCGGCCGAGCAAAAGGCGCTGTCCGCGGTCGCGCGCGAATCGCCCAAGGGCGTCACGCTCAAGGAATTGATGGCCGCCCACGACTGGGCCAAAACGCCCGCGGTTGCCGCGGCGCTCCAGCCGCCGCTGCTCCGTCTCGCCGCCCAGTACCTGCTGACTGCCAAGCGCGAGGATGGACGAGCGCTCGATCCGGTGACCCATTTTCACTTGAGCAACGGCGCGCGGGTCGAGCGAATCAACTGGCTCGCCGATACCTCGCCCAAGGGGCTCGCGCAATCGGCCGGAATGATGGTGAATTACCTCTATCGCACGGCCGACATCGAGGCCAACCACGAAGCTTATACCGGCGAAGGCGTGGTGGCGGCCTCGTCCGAGGTTCGCGCGCTTGCCTGACGTGGGCAAATGCGCCCGATGGCCCATACCGCACCAAAAACCGGGCGGTTTATTTTGGCCGCGATATTGACGCGCCACCGCCGAAAAGCTACCTAAGCCCTCGCGCCGAGCGTCGCGCGCGGGCGTGGTGGAACTGGCAGACACGCCAGATTTAGGTTCTGGTGACGAAAGTCGTGGGGGTTCAAGTCCCTCCGCCCGCACCAGCCGGCCAATGTTCCGCTACCCGGATCCCGTCCGCCGGACTTGTTGAGACGCCTGGGGTCCGCCAAAAAGGGCAGGAGAAGAAGCTTCCGATCATGCAGATCACCGAGACCCGAAACGACGGCTTGAAGCGCGAGTACAAGGTCGTTGTCTCCGCCCAAGACATTAAATCCAAAGTCGACGACCGCCTCGCCGAACTCGGACGGACCGCCCGCCTGCCTGGCTTCCGGCCAGGCAAGGTTCCGATGCCGGTCTTGAAAAAGCGTTACGGGCCGGCGGTGCTGGGCGAGGTGCTCGAGCGCGCGGTTTCCGATTCCTCGAGCCAGGCGATGCTGGAGCGCGGCCTGCGCCCGGCGATGCAGCCCAAGGTGGACATCACGGCGTTCGCCGAGGGCGCCGACCTCGAGTATACGCTCGCCCTCGAGCTGTTGCCCGACGTCAAACCGATGAATTTCGCCGATCTGCAGCTTGAGCGGTTGAAGGTCGCCGCCGACGAGGCGGAGGTGACCAAGGCGCTGGAGCGCATGGCGGTCGATTATCGCGGCTCGAAGAAGGTCGAGGAGGGTCGCCCGGCACGCAACGGCGACATCCTGGTGATCGACTTCGCGGGCAAGGTCGACGGCGTCGAATTTTCGGGCGGGTCGGCCAAGGACCACCGGCTCGAGCTTGGCTCGAACGCCTTCATCGCCGGCTTCGAGGAGCAGCTCATCGGCCACATTGTCGGCGACAAGGTCGAGGCCAACGTCACCTTTCCCAAGGAGTATGTGAACGCCGAGCTCGCCGGAAAGCCGGCCGTCTTCGCGGTCGAGATCAAGGAGATTCACGAGCCAGACGCGATCAACCTCGACGAAGGGCTGGCCAAGAAGATGGGCTTCGACGATCTCGAGACGCTACGCAAGGCGGCGCGGGACCAGATGGAGCGCGAATACGCACGCATGGCGCGCGCCCGTCTCAAGCGCGAGTTGTTGGATCGCCTGGCCGAGAAGCACGACTTTCCGGCGCCCCAAGGCATGGTCGATCTTGAGTTTGCGGCGATTTGGCGCAACGTCGAGGCCGAGCGGCAGCGCGGAACGAGCGATCCATCGATCGCCGGCAAGACCGACGACGAGATCAAGGCCGAATTTCGGGTTATCGCCGAGCGGCGCGTTCGTCTGGGGCTCCTGCTGTCGGAGGTCGGGCGGCTCAACAATATTCAGGTGACCCAGGACGAAGTGAACCGGGTGATGATGGAAGAAGCGCGCCGTTTCCCCGGGCAAGAGCGGAAAGTGTTCGAGTATTTCCGCAAGAACCCGGAGGCGGCCGCGCAGCTTCGCGCGCCGCTGTTCGAGGACAAGGTGGTCGACTTCATCATCGAGATGGCGAAGGTCACCGATCGGCCGGTGGCGATCGATGAACTGATGCGCGAGCCGGATACCGCGCTGGCCGAGCCGACGGGCGGCGCCAAAAAGGGCGCGGACAAGACAGAATCGAAAGAATCGTGAGATAATGCGTCGCGGCGCTGTGCCTCGTGCGCAGCGATCGCGATCGTCGCTAGTACCCGATCGCACTGTTCAGCATGCCAGTTGCGGAACACGCGATCGGGTACCAGATTCTTGATTTGCTACCAACTTTCGGGCTCCGTGATCGCGTATCGTGCGACTCACGCAAAATCCGAAAGTTGGTACTAGGCGCGGAAAGGCGCGGAAGGACCGATGCGGGACCCGATGGAAATCCATATGAATACCCTCGTGCCGATGGTGATCGAGCAGACGGCACGAGGCGAGCGCGCGTTCGATATTTACTCGCGGCTTCTCAAGGAGCGGATCATCTTCCTTGTCGGGCCGATCAGCGACGCGGTGGCGAGCCTCGTCTCGGCGCAGCTTCTTTTCCTCGAGTCCGAAAATCCGAAGAAGGACATCTCCTTCTACATCAACTCGCCGGGTGGCGTGGTGAGCTCGGGACTCGCGATCTACGACACCATGCAGTACATCCGGCCGGATGTCGCCACCGTCTGCTTGGGCCAAGCGGCGTCGATGGGTTCCATGCTGCTCTGCGCCGGGGCCAAGGGCAAACGATACTCGCTGCCAAACTCGCGGATCATGATTCATCAACCCTCGGGCGCCACGCAGGGGCAGGCGACCGACATCGAGATTCAGGCGCGGGAGATTCTCGCCATTCGCAAGCGGCTCAACGACATCTACGTGCAGCACACCGGGCAGGCGCTCTCGGTGATCGAGGTGGCGGTGGAGCGCGACAAGTTCATGTCGCCCGACGAGGCCAAGACGTTCGGACTGATCGACGAGGTCGTCATCGCGCGTCCGCCGCGGCCCGAGGACGTCAAAGCGGCCTGATCGTCGCCGGTCGCGACAACCCCCGCGCTCGCGTGTTGCCAATCGGTTCCCGGCCGATATCCGGCCGGAACCCAGGCCATTTTCCAGGTCTTCCCCGGTGTTTTACCAAATCTTGAGGTTGCTGTGGCAGGCTCACGCCCGTGGCACGGTGTGGGGCTGGGGCCTCGGCTGAGCGCGCGCACGATACCCGGGCAGCACAAGCGGCTGCGGGGAAGCTGGCCAAACGTCACCAGCTTTTGATCGGGCGTCCATTTTTGGCGTTGTGCGGCGCGGCGGCTTGCGGCTAACATCATGATTCGCAAGCAGCCGCGGGAGCGGACGGAGCGGTCATGAACAAGCCGGGCGGCGGTGATTCAAAAAACACGTTGTATTGCTCGTTCTGCGGCAAGAGCCAGCACGAGGTGCGCAAGCTCATTGCCGGCCCGACCGTATTCATCTGCGATGAATGCGTCGAGCTGTGCATGGATATCATTCGCGAGGAGCACAAGACGACGTTGGTCAAGTCGCGCGATGGGGTGCCCACCCCGCGCGACATCTGCACCGTGCTCGATGATTACGTGATCGGCCAGCCTCATGCCAAGCGCGTGCTCTCGGTCGCCGTCCATAATCACTACAAGCGGCTCGCGCACGGGCAAAAGAACAACGACGTCGAAATTTCGAAATCGAACATCCTGCTGGTCGGCCCGACGGGCTGCGGCAAGACGCTGCTCGCCCAAACGCTGGCGCGGATCATCGACGTACCCTTCACCATGGCCGACGCCACGACGCTGACCGAAGCCGGCTATGTTGGCGAGGACGTCGAAAACATCATCCTGCGCCTGTTGCAGGCGGCCGACTACAATGTCGAGCGCGCCCAACGCGGCATCGTCTACATCGACGAGGTGGACAAGATAAGTCGCAAATCCGAGAACCCGTCGATCACGCGCGACGTCTCGGGCGAGGGCGTGCAGCAAGCGTTGCTCAAGATCATGGAGGGGACGATCGCCTCGGTCCCGCCGCAGGGCGGCCGCAAGCACCCGCAGCAGGAGTTTTTGCAGGTCGATACGACCAACATCTTGTTCATCTGCGGCGGCGCCTTCGCCGGGCTTGAAAAGATCATCTCGCAGCGCTCGCGCGGCACGTCCATCGGCTTCGGCGCCGACGTGCGCGGGGTGGATGAGCGGCAGACCGGCGAGATCCTCCGTGGCGTCGAGCCAGAAGACCTGCTGAAGTTCGGCCTCATTCCGGAATTCATCGGCCGCCTGCCGGTGATCGCGACATTGAGCGATCTCGACGAGAATACGCTGGTCGAGATTCTGATCCGGCCGAAGAACGCGCTCCTCAAGCAGTACCAGCGTTTGTTCGAGATGGAGGGCGTGCACCTCGAATTCGCCGATGACGCGCTGCGCTCGGTCGCCCGCAGGGCGATCGCTCACAAGACCGGCGCCCGCGGCCTGAGGTCGATCATGGAGGGCATCCTGCTCGACAGCATGTTCGAACTGCCGACGATGAGCGGGGTCGACGAGATCGTCATCAACCGCGAGGTGGTCGAGGGCCGCGCCTCGCCGCTCCAGATCTACGCCGACCGACGCGGCGACAACGTCGGCGGCTCCAGCGCCTGAGAGATCGCGGATGCGGGCGGCGGCCGCGGGGGACAGGCCCGGCGGCGACCACGGCCCGCGGGACTTGAAGCTAAGGGTGGGGGACGCCATTTCTTAGCCGGTTCCCCGAACTACGCCGTGCCGGCCCGGGCGGCGACAGCATCAACCGAGGTCTTATGTTCGAGTCTCCGCGCGGTACGCTCTATCCGGTCCTTCCCCTTCGCGACATTGTGGTCTTTCCCCACATGATCGTGCCGCTGTTCGTCGGCCGCGAGAAATCGGTTCGCGCGCTCGAAGACGTGATGAAGGACGACAAGCAAATCCTGCTGGTGGCGCAGAAGAACGCCGCGCAGGATGATCCCGCCTCGGCCGATATCTACTCGGTCGGCACCATTGGCACCGTGCTCCAGCTGCTCAAGCTGCCGGACAACACCGTCAAGGTGCTGGTTGAGGGCAACCGCCGCGCTCGCATCCTTCAATACGCCGACAATCCGAGCTTCTTCCAGGCTTACGCCGAGCCGATCGCCGAGAAGACGGGCGAGCCCACGGAGATCGAGGCGCTGACCCGCACGGTGATCGGGCAGTTCGAGCAATACATCAAGCTCAACCGCAAGATTCCGCCGGAGGTGCTGGTGTCGATCAACCAGATCGACGATCCCGGCAAGCTCGCCGACACGGTGGCCTCGCATCTCACCCTCAAGATCCCTGAGAAGCAGGAACTGCTCGAGGCCGAAACCGTGACCCAGCGGCTCGAGCGGATTTTCGGCTTTATGGAGAGCGAGATCGGCGTCCTCCAGGTCGAGAAGCGCATCCGCAGCCGCGTCAAGCGACAGATGGAGAAGACGCAGCGCGAGTACTATCTCAACGAGCAGCTCAAGGCGATCCAGAAGGAATTGGGCGAGATCGAGGACGGCCGCGACGAGGCATCCGAGCTCGAGGAGCGGATCAAGAAGACCAAGCTGTCGAAGGAGGCCCGCGAGAAGGCCATGGGCGAGCTCAAGAAGCTCAAGACCATGAGCCCGATGTCGGCCGAGGCGACGGTGGTGCGCAACTATCTCGACTGGCTGTTGTCGATCCCGTGGCGGCAGCGCACCAAGATCAAGAAAGACATCAGGCTCGCCGAGAAAGTGCTCAACGATGATCACTACGGGCTCGAGAAGGTCAAGGAACGGATCCTCGAATATCTCGCCGTGCAGCAGCGGATGAACAAGGTCAAGGGGCCGATCCTGTGCCTCATCGGCCCGCCGGGTGTCGGCAAGACGTCGCTCGGCAAGTCGGTGGCGCGGGCCACCGGCCGCAACTTCGTCCGCATGTCGCTGGGCGGCGTGCGTGACGAGGCCGAAATCCGCGGCCATCGGCGCACCTATATCGGCTCGATGCCCGGCAAGATCATCCAGGGGATGAAGAAGGCCAAGTCGTCGAACCCGCTTTATCTGCTGGACGAGATCGACAAGCTCGGCGCCGATTGGCGCGGCGATCCCACCTCGGCGCTGCTCGAGGTTCTGGATCCCGAGCAGAACTCGACGTTCAACGACCACTATCTCGAGGTCGACTACGACCTCTCGGACGTGATGTTCATCACCACGGCGAATACGCTGCGCATGCCGCAGCCGCTGCTCGACCGCATGGAAACCATCCGCATTCCCGGCTACACCGAGGACGAGAAGGTCGAGATTGCCCGCCGCCACCTGATCGCCAAGCAGATGAAGGAAAACGGCCTCAAGAAAGAAGAGTGGGCGATCGCCGACGAGGGGTTGCGCGATCTCATCCGCTACTACACGCGAGAGGCGGGCGTGCGAAACCTCGAACGCGAGCTCGCCAGCCTCAACCGCAAGGCGATCAAGGAGCTCTCTATCGGCGAGGCCAAGGAGATCGAGGTCACCCGCGAGAATCTCGAGAAATATCTCGGCGTGCGCCGCTTCCGCTGGGGCGAGGCCGAAACCGACGATCTGATCGGCGTCACCAACGGGCTCGCCTGGACCGAGGTCGGCGGCGAGCTGCTGTCGATCGAAGTGGCGGTGTTACCCGGCAAGGGCAAGATGACCATCACCGGCAAGCTCGGCGAGGTGATGCAGGAATCGGTGCAGGCGGCGGCAAGCTACGTCCGGTCGCGCGCGGTCGCCTTCGGCATCAAGCCGACTTTGTTCGAGAAGAAAGACATCCACATTCACGTGCCCGAGGGCGCCACGCCGAAGGACGGCCCGTCGGCTGGCGTGGCGATGGTAACGTCGATCGTTTCGGCGCTTACCGGGATCCCGGTGCGGCGCGATACCGCGATGACCGGCGAAATCACGCTGCGCGGGCGCGTGCTGCCGATCGGCGGCCTCAAGGAAAAGCTGCTCGCCGCCCTGCATAGCGGGATCAAGATCGTCATCATTCCCAAGGATAACGAGAAGGATCTCGCCGAGGTTCCCGACAACGTGAAAAAGGGGTTGACCATCCTGGCGGTGCAGACCGCCGACGAGGTGATGGCGCTGGCCCTCACGCGCAAGCCGATCCCGATCGAGTGGATCGAGCCGGCCGAGACGGATCAGGTTACGTCGCCAAAGCGCGAGGGAGAGATCGGCGGCGTGGTAACGCACTAAGCGCGCCTTTGGCGATCCTAATAACGACGGCCGGGCCAGCAACGCCCGGCCGT
>CAZLYV010000064.1:8078-10864 GCA_964563665.1 uncultured Acetobacteraceae bacterium | reverse complement strand
GGGATGAGCGGTTGGCCCGCGGCCTGCTTGGCCGTGATCTCGGCCACCGTCTTCTCGAGCGCAAGAAAGCGCTGCGGCGTCGGTGGGTGGCTCGCGGTATGGCTGTTCTTGATGCTCGAGGGATTGGCCGCCGCCATCCGCCGCCAGAAATTGGGCGCCTTTTCAATCGCGTAACCCGCGCGCGCCGCGAGATAAAGCCCGACATAGTCGGCCTCCGCCTCGAATTCCTGGCTGAAGACGCCAGCGCCAAGCTTGCCGAACGCGCCGCCGGTATAGATTCCGCCGGCGGCGAAGAGAATGTCGACGATGCTGCCAAGCGCGTAATTGCCGATCTTGGCGTCGATGTGTCGCTGCATATTATGCGCGATTTCATGTCCGACGACGGTTGCGAGTTCGACGTCGGCCTGCGCAAAGCGCATCATCGCCGCGTTGATGACCACGCGCTTGCCGTCGGCAAAGGCGTTGAGTTCGTTCGAGTCCGAGGCGATGATGTCGTAGCGACAGACTGGCTCCGGCGTGATGGTGAGGGCGAGCGTTTCGTTGCCGCGTTGAACCGTGAGCTTCCACGACTCGCCGGCTTCGGCGATGTCTTGCATGCGCACCAGAAACGTCTGCAGCGAGGTGCGAGATGCCGGGTCCGGCTGTTGATTTGGACGTGGATCGTTGCTTGGCGTCGAATCGGCGGTCTCGACCTCGCCCGCCACCGACACGCCATTGAGCGCCAGAATCTTGTCGCCGGCGCGTAACCCTGCGCGATCGGCGGCCGAGCCCGCCGATACCGTAATGACCTTGATGTTGTCGTCGATCCCGAGAGCGCGACGGGCGGCGTGCTGGAAGTCGCGCTTGAAATAGCTCCGGCTCATCGGCACGAAGCCGGCGGCGAGACGCACGTCCTTGCCGCAGAGGTCGGCGCTGCGGGTAAGAATCGGATGCGCAACCGTGTACAATCGGATCGTCCGATCGATCAGATCCTTGACCACGAATTCGCGCTGCAGCGCCGCCTCTTGTTTCTGCGCTTCGGGGTCGACCTGCGGCAGGCGCGAGGTCGGCGCGCAGGCGCCGAGCGCAAATATCAATCCAAGCACGGCGGCGCGCGCGCGAAGATTCGCTGTCAGATTCCGCAATCGAAGATTCAGCATGACGAGGTTCCTTCGGGGATGCTCTATGCGAGATAGAGAACATATCGTGAAACTCGCAAAGATTGCAAGACGGCACCGCCGATGCTGGCCGCCGCCAATGTTGTTCGAAGCATCGGCGGCACCGTACACTCGGGCGGCACGTCGCCACGTCCATAGGGGAGATGAAGGATGTCAGAGACGCTCGGGCTTACCGCCGCCGATGGACACAAGCTTTCCGCCTATCGCGTGGACCCCAAGGGAAACCCGCGCGGCGGCATCGTCGTCGCGCAGGAGATCTTCGGCGTGAACCGCCATGTTCGTGGCGTCGCGGACGGCTTTGCGGCGGACGGCTATGCGGTGGTGGCGCCGGCGCTGTTCGACCGCACCCAGCGCGGCGTCGAACTCGGCTACAAGGACACCGACATCGCGGCCGGGCGCGATCTGCGAATGAAGATCACCTGGGACCAGGTGATCGCCGACATTTCCGCCGCCGCCGCGGCGCTCGAGGGCGTCGGCAAGCTTGGCATCGTCGGCTATTGCTGGGGCGGCTCGCTCGCCTGGCTCGGCGCCACGCGCCTTTCATCGTTCAGCGCCGCAATCTGCTATTACGGCGGACAGATCGCGGCATTCGCCACCGAGACGCCGCGCTGCAAGGTGATGATGCATTTCGGGGAGACCGACCACTCGATCCCGCTCGCTGACGTCGACAAGGTCCGCGCGGCGCAGAAAGGCGCGGTCGAGATCCACGTCTATCCGGCGGGACACGGCTTCAATTGCGACGAGCGCGGAAGCTTCAACGCCGACTGCGCAAAGATCGCGCGTCAGCGCACGCTCGATTTTCTGCATCGGCACGTCGGATAGATTCGTCGTTCAGTCGCCGGCGAATTCGATCGCGACACCGAACGCGGCCGGCGGTGGAACCTGGATCACGCCCCCCTGCCGACGGTATGGAATGGCGCGCGCATGCAGCAGAGATTCGACCGCGTAGACGTCCGTCACTGCGATGCGACAGGCGGCAAAATGGGGTGTCGCAGGCGCATCGAGGAGGCGAATGGAGGGAAAGCGGGCGCCGAACGCAGCCGGCGTCAAGACTGAAATTCGACCGCGGGCCGTTGTCACCCGAAGTCCGGCCTCATCGCCGTGAACGGCCGCATCGCCCTGCAGTTTGGCGAAGAACTCGCCAAGCGCCAACGGATCGTCTGCCACCATCACGACCTCGCTCACCCCTTGCGCGCCGTTGACGTGGTTCTGGTATTCCGGCTTCCAGAAAAATTGCGGCGTGTGCTGCTGAGAAACGAAGAACGCCGCCTCGGGCATAAGCGGATCGACGACGAAGGCAAGCGAGAAAGCGACACGCGCCGTCGCTCCATCGGGCAGCCGTGCATCGCGGGCGAAGTCGAAGAGCGGAAGATCGGACAGACCCTTGGCCGCGAACTCGTCGCGGTCGGCCCGGGCGTCCCGGCTTTCGAAGACCAGCATCGACAGCCCCTCGCGCCGGGCCACAAAATCGCGGCTGTAGGCGCCGAAGCTGAACCCGCCCGTCGCAACGGCGGGAATCCTCGCCGGCTCGACCACGCCCAGTAACTCGAGGAAATTGCCCTGTAGCTGGACGAGATGATTGCCCGTACCCCAGGGGTGGACGGCGCGCGGCGTCAAGGTGAATCCAAG
>CAZLYV010000064.1:0-7978 GCA_964563665.1 uncultured Acetobacteraceae bacterium | reverse complement strand
GCGCCGGTCGTCTTGTTGGCGAGCGCCAGCGCGACGAAGGCCTGCGCGACGTCGGCGGCCTTCACCTCGCGCCCAAGCAGGTTGCCGCCCATGTACTCGCGCTCGGACACCCCGCGGGCCGTTGAGCGGCTGGCGATCATCGCGTCGGTCAACAGGCCGGTCCGCACGCGATCGGCATTGACCGCGTTGGCGCGAATGCCGTCCTTGCCGTAATCGACCGCGTATTGGCGGACGAGCGACAGCGTCGCCGCCTTCGGCAGTCCATAGGGCCCGAAGTCGGGACCCGGATTGACCGCCTGTTTCGAAACATTGAACAGAAGCGCGCCGCCCGTTCCTTGCGCTTTCATCACGCTGACCGCGTTTCGCGCCACGCTCTGGTGGGCGAAGAAGTTGAGCTCGAAGCTCTCACGCAGCAATTCGTCGTCGACCTCGCCGATCCGCCCCTGCCACGCGGCGCCCGCGTTGGAGACCACGATATCGATGCCGCCGAAACGCTCGACCGCTTGCTCGAACGCCCGGCGAACCTCCGCCGGCTTGGTGACGTCGCAGGCGAGCCCAAGACCACCGAATTTCTTGGCGGTCGCTTCGGCCGCATCGCGATCGCGGTCGAGCACGACGACTTCCGCGCCATTCTGTGCGAACGCGGCCGCGGTCGCGGCGCCGATGCCGCTGCCGCCGCCGGTCACCAGCATGACATGCCGGGCGAGCGGTTTTTCCTGCTCCTTGCCGAGCTTGGCCTGCTCGAGCGACCAGTACTCGACATCGAAAACGTCGGCCTCGGCGATGCTTTCGTAGCGGCCAATCGCTTCGGCGTCGGTGATCGTGGCGATGGCATTTTCGGCGATATCGGCGGCGATCCGGGCATCTTTCGCCGAACGCCCGAGCGCGAACAGCCCGACGCCCGGCACCAGGATGACGCGTGGCACGGCATCGAGCATCTTCTTTCGTGGCTCGGCGCGCGCATTGTTGCGCGCGAAATAGGCCGCGTAGGCGTCGCCATAGGCGGCGAACGCCGCTCTGGCCGCCTTGGCGAAGGCCGCAAGGTCGCTCGCATCGGGCGCCGGCACGATCAGCGGCAGCGACTTGGTGCGGATGACGTGATCGGGCGTGATTGGGCCCGCTTGGGCATAGCGCGAAACTTCGGCGCCGTTGACGTAGGCGAGGATCGCCGGATTGCAGCGCGGCTCGAGAATGAAACGCTTGTAAGCCCCATCCGCCGGATCCTCCGGGATCGCCGCGAGCCCGCGCAGGATCGGCGCCACGGCGGACGCCGTCGCCAATTTGGCTGGCAGGCGCGCCGGCGCAAGGACATTGCGCCGGCCGCGCGCGGCGCGCGCCTCGGCGAGGCTCACCAGCTCGATCATGCGTTCGTAGGCCTCTTTCGCCGTGTCGCCCCAGGTGAAGATCCCGTGCTTGAGCAGGATCAGGCCCTCGGCCGAAGGCTGGCGCGCCTGCGCCGCCGCCGCTTGCTTGGCAAGCGCGAAGCCGGGCATCACGTAATCGACGATCGCCACGCGCCCGTCATAGACCTCGCGCGCGAGGTCGGCGCCGTTCGGTTGGTCGGTGAGCGCGAGCACCGCGTTGGCGTGCGTGTGATCGATGAATTTGTGCGGCAGGAAGGCGTGAAACAACGTTTCGACCGAAGGATTGGGCGCCGCGGCGTCGAGCAGGTTGCAGCGCTGAAAATTGACCATCTCTTCGTCGCCAAGCGATGGCAGATCGATCAGACGACGCAAGGGTGCAAGGCGCACCGCCGGCAGGCCCGGCGGCTCGATCGTGCCCATGTCCCAGCCGCTTCCCTTGACGCACAGCACGTCGAGCGCATCGCCCAGCGTGTCGCGCATCGTCGTCTTGACCGAGGTGTTGCCGCCGCCGTGCAACACGAGGGCCGGCACGCCGCCGAGCAATCGCGTCGTGTAAACGCGGAGCGCCAGGTCGCGGCCAACCCCTTGCGCCGCATAACGGGCGACCGCGGCCTCGGCATCGGCCTCCGACCACAGGTTTTTCATCGTCCCTCGACTCGTCCGCGCTCAGCGGGCGGTCACGTGATTGCGAAAGGTCAACGGGTCGTCGATGTTGTGCACCGGCGTGAAGCCGCCGCCGGTTCCCTTGACCATCACCGTGCCGAAGCCAAATACGCGACCGAGGACCGACTGGTTGACCTCGACGCCCTCGACCTTCGAGTTGTTGATCTCCCACGTCCGGCGCTGGATGAAACCCACCTTGGCGATCACCCGGCGGTCGGTGACGGCGAGCTCGGTGGTGATCTTCTCGACCGCCGCCAGCAACAGCCGGTGAAGCGCCATATAGCCGAGCACGCCCGCGCCGATATAGATCGCGATCCGCCAGTCCGCCGGCGCCGCGACGGCCGATGCGATGACGACGAGCGCAAGAAGCCCAAGCAGAAGACCGGGGAGATAGACGATCCAATGGACCCGCGCCATGTACAGCATCGACTCGCCTGGCTGGATGACCTTCTGGATGTAGCTCATCGCACCCCATCCACAGGATTGGAATTGATTGCGGTTAGCGGTTCAGCACGCGGCCGGCCACGGTCTTGAGCTTGCCGACCACCGCCGGATCGCGCGCCTGGGGGCCGGTGATCACCGCCACGTCGAGCGCCGTATGGCAACCCGCGAGGCAACTCACGCTCCGCTCCGCGAGCCGTGGCGCGACCGCCTTGACCAGCGCCCGCGCCTTCGCCGCGTTCTCCAGCAGCACCTTGACCACCGCCTCGACCGTGACGTGGTCGTGGTCGGGATGCCAGCAATCGTAGTCGGTGACCATGGCGAGCGTCGCGTAGCACATCTCCGCCTCGCGAGCGAGTTTGGCCTCCGGCATATTGGTCATGCCGATCACGTCGCAGCCCCAGCTTCGGTACAGCTTCGATTCGGCTTTGGACGAGAATTGCGGCCCTTCCATGACGATATACGTGCCGCCGCGCCGGGCGCGCAGGCCAAGCCCATCGGCCGCCGCCATCAGATGGTCCCCCAAGCGCCGGCACACCGGCTCCGCCATCGATACGTGGGCGACGCAGCCCTGCGAGAAGAAACTTTTTGCCCGGGCAAACGTGCGGTCGATGAACTGGTCGATGACGACGAAGGCGCCCGGCGGCAGATCCTCGCGCAGGCTGCCGACCGCGGAGAGCGAGATGATTTCGCTGACGCCCGCTTGTTTGAGAGCGTCGATGTTGGCGCGAAAATTCAGCTCGGAGGGCGGAATCTTGTGTCCGCGTCCGTGGCGGGGAAGAAAAACCAGTTGCTGCCCATCGAGCTTGCCGAACATGAGCTCGTCCGACGGCGCGCCCCATGGCGTCGCGAACCGTTTCCAGGCGACGTCGGTGAGGCCGTCGATGTCGTAGACGCCGCTGCCGCCCAGGATGCCGACGATCGGCGGTGTCCCTGGGGACGGCGTTCCGGGGGTGCGGCTGGTGGCGGCCATGAGCGAGGGTCGACTCCGGGGGAGGACGATGCGCCGGAGGTTGTAAAGCATCCCGCGCCGTTTTCAACCGGCACAACCGACCGCTCGGCGCCCGCCCCAAAAAAGCCAAAGGCGGGTCCCGGACCCGCCCTTGCAACGGCCTTAGCGCGGGCGAAAAACGCTTAATGCAGCGCGGCCCACACCTTGCGCTTCACCGCATAGAGCAGGAATGTGAGCACGATCAGAAACAGGATCACCTTCACGCCGAGCGCCTTGCGCTGCTCCATCTCCGGCTCGGCGGTCCAGGCGAGGAATGTGGTCACGTCCTTCGCCATCTGGTCGACCGTCGCCTTGGTGCCGTCGGAGTAGGTGACCTGATCGGGATTGAGCGGATCCGGCATGGCGATCTGATGGCCGGGGAAGTACTTGTTGTAGAGCATCCCCTCCGGGATGGTGACGCCCGCCGGTGCCTCTCCATAGCCGATGAGGAGCGCGTAAAGGTAGTCGGCGCCGCCTTTGCGCGCCTTGACGATCAGCGACAGGTCGGGCGGATAGGCGCCGTTGTTGGCCGCACGCGCCGCCTTCTCGTTGGGGAACGGCGACTTCATGCGGTCCGCCGGGCGGCCGGGCCGCTGGAACATCTGGCCCTCGTCGTTGGGCCCGTCGGTGACCTCGATCTCGGCGGCCAGCGCCTTGACCTCGTCCTCGTTGAAGCCGAGCGCCCGCAGGTCGCGGAAGCGGATCTGGTTCAACGAATGGCAGGCGGTGCAGACCTCCTTGTAGACCTGGAAGCCGCGCTGGGAGTTTGCACGATCGAAGGTGCCGAATATCCCGCCAAACGACCACGACTGCGCCGGCAACGACATGGCTTCGGCCGCACGCGCCGATTGGGCGCCGGACGCTGCGCCGCCGATCGCGAGCGCGGCGGCAATCGCGATGAAGATCAGCCGGCGCATCAGGCTGTCTCCATCGGCTTTGCCGCGGACGCGCCGGCGAGCGCGCCGCCGCCTTTCAGCACCGGCGCGCCGATACTCGCGGGCAACGGCAGCGGCCGCTCGAACCAGCCGAGAAGCGGCATGAGGATGACGAGGTGGAAGAAATAATAGAACGTGCACACCTGGCCGATGATGAGGACGGTGCCCTCGGGCGGTTGCGAGCCGGCGTAGCCGAGGCCGACGCAAGCGGCGAGAAAGAGCCAGAACACCTTCTTGTAGATCGGACGGAAACGCGCGCTCCGCACCTGGCTGGTGTCGAGCCACGGCAATACGAAAAGAATGAAGATCGACCCGAACATCAAGATGACCCCGGCGAGCTTCGCCGTGATCGGGCCGATGTCGAAGGTGATCGAGCGCAGAATCGCGTAGAACGGCAGGAAGTACCACTCGGGTACGATGTGGGGCGGCGTCACCAGCGGGTCCGCCGGGATGTAGTTGTCGGGCTCGCCGAACACGTTGGGCGCGAAGAAGACGATCGCGGCGTAGAAAAGCAGGAACACCCCGGTCCCGAACATGTCCTTCACCGTGTAGTACGGATGGAAGGGGATCTTGTCCTGCGGACCCTTGGCGTCGATGCCGACCGGATTGTTCGAACCGTGGGCATGCAGCGCCACGAGGTGCAGCACCACCACGCCGACGAGCAAGAAGGGCAGCAGGTAATGCAGCGAGAAGAAGCGATTGAGCGTCGGATTGTCGATCGAGAAGCCGCCCCACAGCCAGGTGACGATCGACTCGCCCACCCACGGGATGGCCGAAAAGAGGTTGGTGATGACGGTCGCCCCCCAGAAGCTCATCTGCCCCCACGGCAGTACGTAGCCCATGAACGCGGTCGCCATCATCAGCAGCAGGATGATGATGCCGAGCCACCACAACACTTCGCGCGGCGACTTGTATGAGCCGAAATAGAGGCCGCGGAAGATGTGGATGTAGACGACGATGAAGAACATCGACCCGCCGTTCAGGTGCAGGTAGCGCAGCAGCCAGCCGTAGTTGACGTCGCGCATGATGCGTTCGACCGAGTTGAACGCATAATCGACGTGCGGCGTGTACTGCATCGCCAACATGACCCCGGTGGCGATCATCACCACCAGCATAATCCCGGCGAGCGAGCCGAAGTTCCACCAGTAGCTGAGGTTCCGCGGCGTCGGATACTCGTTCAGCTCGTGGTGCATGAAGGTGAAGATCGGCAGCCGGTGGTCGATCCACTTCACGATCGGATTGGTCATCATCGCGTTCCCGGATGAGGTCGTGGCCATCGTGTTCGCGCTCCTCAGCCGATGCGGACGGTGGTGTCGTCGACGAAAATGTACTCGGGCACGGCGAGATTGCGCGGCGCGGGACCCTTGCGAATCCGTCCCGAGGTGTCGTAGTGCGAGCCGTGGCAGGGGCAGAACCAGCCGCCGAACTCGCCGCGCGGGTCGGTCGATTTCTGGCCGAGCGGCACGCAGCCAAGATGCGTGCATACGCCGACGAGGATCAGCCACTCGGGCTTCTTCACCCGTGCCGTGTCGGGTTGTGGATCGGGCAGCGCATTGACGTCGGTATCGCGCGCTTTGTCGATCTCGGCCGCGGTGCGATGGCGGATGAAGACCGGTCGTCCGCGCCAGGTGACGGTGATGCTCTGGCCCATCGCCACCGGTTTCAGATCGACCTCGGTCGACGACAACGCGAGCACGTCGGCCGATGGATTCATCGAATGAATGAACGGCCACAAGGTAAGCGCGGTGCCGAGAGCGCCAAACGCACCCGTCGCGAGATAGAGAAAATCGCGGCGCGTGCCGCCGTCGCCATGGCCGGTGCCGACCGTCTTCACTCCTGCAACCGATGCCGAATGCGCCAAATTGGCCATCATCATGCCCCGTATAGTTCCGTTCCGTTGCGTAGCCTGGTGTCGCCTTGGCCTCGTGGCAGGCGATCGTTCCGACGGAACGCGATGCCGCCTTCAGCGGGAGCCAATGACTGACATTCCCGAGGCGGGGCGCGCCATGCGACAACCTGCCGCAGCCGCAACAGAATCGTTCACGCGCGGGCGCGTGACCCGCGCGGCGCGGCACGGGTATAATCGAATCCTGCGGCGCATGCAAAGCCTTCGCCGAGCAGGGGTATTCGCCCGCGACGACGCCTGCTTCCCTCGCCAACGCCGCTTTCGCGCCGCCGGTGTACCGATGCGTCTTGCGCTGTTCGAGCCCGACATTCCGCAGAACACCGGGGCGATTCTGCGGCTCGGCGCGTGCCTCGGCGTAGCGGTCGATATCATCGAGCCGCTCGGGTTCGTGTGGTCCGACCGCCGGCTCAGGCGCGCCGGGATGGATTACTTGGCCGGCGTCGATCTCACGCGCCATGTTTCGTGGGAGATGTTTTTGCGGGCGCGCGAGGGCCATCGCCTGGTGCTGCTGACCACGCAAGGGACGACCAGCTACGCCGATTTCGCGTATCGCGCCGACGATATTCTTCTCCTGGGCCGCGAGAGTGCGGGCGTGACGCCGGAAGTTCATGGCGCGGCCGACGCCCGCGTCATCATTCCGCTGATGCCGGGGATGCGCTCGCTCAACATCGCGCTCGCCGCCGCCCTGGTGCTCGGCGAAGCCCTTCGTCAGACCGGGCGGCTGCCGAACGGGGCGCCGCCGAATTTGGCCCGCGTGTCATGAATCCGCGGCTCGACGATGCGCGCAAGATCGAGGCGACGGCATGGTTCGCCGAGCTGCGCGACCGCATCTGCGCGCTCTTCGAGCGGCTCGAAGACGAGCTCACCGGGACGCATCGCGATCTTCCCCCGGGCCGCTTCGAGCGCAAGGCGTGGGATCGGGCCGCTGGCTTGCCTGGCGGCGGCGGCGGCGTGATGTCGGTGATGCGCGGCCGGGTGTTCGAGAAGGTCGGCGTCAACGTCTCGACCGTGTTCGGCGAGCTGTCGCCGGAATTCCGCAAACAGATTCCCGGCGCCGACAAGGACCCGCATTTTTGGGCGAGCGGGATTTCGTTGGTCGCCCATATGCACTCGCCGCTCGTCCCGGCCGTGCACATGAACACGCGCTACATCGTGACGACCAAGGCCTGGTTCGGCGGCGGCACCGACCTGACGCCGATCTATCCCGACGACGCCGACACGGCCGAATTTCACGCCGCCCTCAAGCACGTTTGCGACGCGCACGACGCCGGCTACTTCCCACGTTTCAAGCAATGGTGCGACGAATATTTCTTCTTGAAGCATCGCGGCGAATCGCGCGGCGTCGGCGGCATCTTCTTCGACAATCTCGACACCGGCGACTGGGCCAGGGACTTCGCGTTCACGCGCGACGTCGGCCTTGCCTTTCTCGACGTCTATCCCCGACTCGTGCGTCGCCACATGAACGCGCCATGGACGCCAGAGCAGCGGCGCCACCAGCTCGTGCGGCGCGGGCGCTATGTCGAGTTCAACCTGCTCTATGACCGCGGCACCAAGTTCGGGCTGATGACCGGCGGCAACGCCGAGGCGATTCTGATGTCCCTGCCGCCCGAAGTCCTGTGGCCGTGAGTTCTTACCCTCTCTCATGGGAGAGGGTAACGTCCGCGCCTCACCCTGAGCG
>CAZLYV010000063.1:0-10941 GCA_964563665.1 uncultured Acetobacteraceae bacterium | reverse complement strand
ACTTCATGGCGCCGCCCCTGACGCCTGCCCCGCCGCTCACCCGCAACGGCGGCAGCGGATCTGCATGAAGATGTCGTCCTCGTCGCCGTCCATCATCGCGTGGTCGATGACGATCCGCAGCGCCTTCGCGACGTCGGGCAGCTTGTAATCGTCGGCCATCTGCCGGAGCCACGCGAGCTGGTCCGTTTCGACGTCGAACTCGGCGCGGATTTTTGCCTTTTGCATCACG
Source organism: uncultured Acetobacteraceae bacterium (assembly GCA_964563665.1). Lineage (GTDB taxonomy): Bacteria > Pseudomonadota > Alphaproteobacteria > CACIAM-22H2 > CACIAM-22H2 > CAZLYV01. Next base: position 10,712 of record CAZLYV010000063.1, on the reverse strand, counting down.
CCCTCCGTCGCCAGATGCCCCGTCCGTCGCTCAGACCGGGCGGCGCGTATCGACGACGACGCGCCCGCGCACCTGCCCCTTGATAATCCTCGAGCCGTACTCGAGCAGATCCTTGAGGCCGATCACCGAGGTCATGGCGTCGAGCTTGTCGAACGGGAGATCGCGCGTAATGCGCGACCAAGCCGCGACGCGCTCGCTCTTCGGCTTCATTACCGATTCGATGCCGACCAACGAGATACCGCGCAAGATCAACGGCAGCACGCTTGCCGGCAAATCGTTTCCGCCGGCGTTGCCGCAGACAGCGATCGCCGCGCCGTATTTCATTCGGGTCATGACGTTGGCGAGCATCGCTCCGCCGACGCTGTCGATGCAGGCCGCCCAGCGCTCGCTTTGCAGCGGTTTTGCCGGCGCACCCGCGACCTCCGCCCGCTCGACGATCGTCCGCGCGCCAAGCGCGCGCAGGTAATCGTGCGTCTCCGCGCGGCCGGTGACCGCCGCCACGTCATAGCCAAGCTTGCCGAGTATCGCGACGGCAACGCTGCCCAGGCCGCCGGCCGCGCCGGTGACCAAAACCTCGCCTCCATCGGGCTTCATGCCCCGCCGCTCGAGCTCGATCACCGAGAGCATCGCGGTGAATCCCGCCGTGCCGACGGCCATCGCGCGCGCGGGCGTCATTCCGTCCGGCAACGGGACCAGCCAGTCCGCCTTGACCCGCGCCTTCTCGGCGTAGCCGCCCCAGTGGAGCTCGCCCACCCGCCAGCCCGTCACCACGACCTTGTCGCCCGGCTTGAAGCCGGACGAGGACGAGGCCTCGACGGTGCCGGCGAAGTCGACGCCGGGCACGTGCGGATATTTTCGCACCAGCCGCCCGATCCCGCTCAGGATCAGCCCGTCCTTGTAATTGAGAGTCGAGTGCGAAACCGCGATCGTGACCTCGCCCTCCGGCAGATCGCCCTCGCCCAGCGTCTTGATCGAGGCCGCGACCTTGCCGTCTTTCTCGTCGAGCACGAGCGCGTTGAAGCTGCTCATAGGCAGGATTTCCTCCGATTGATGGCGCCGATTTGCCCGAGCGCGCGACTCGTTCGACCGCAGCACTGCGAGAAGCGCAGGCCGCGCCGCCCCGGTGTCGCGGCGGAGGGCCGCGTATCCCTTGTTCAGCGCAAGGGCTCGAGTACGCTCACGTAGTTGGCGACGGCCGCTCCGCCCATGTTGAAGATTCCGGCGAGCTTTGGGCTTTTGACCTGCATGTCCCCGGCCTGCCCGGCAAGCTGCATCGCCGCCATGATGTGCATCGACACGCCGGTGGCGCCGATTGGATGCCCCTTCGACTTGAGGCCGCCCGAAGGATTGACCGGAAGCTTGCCCGTCTTCTCGGTCCAGCCGTCGGTGATCGCGCGCGCACCCTGGCCCTTCGGGGTCAATCCCATCGCCTCGTACTGGATCAGCTCGGCGATGGTGAAGCAGTCATGCGTCTCGACGAAGCTCAGATCATCGAGCGACACGCGCCCGTCCGCGAACGCGCGACTCCATGCCCGCTCGCAGCCTTCGAACTGGACGATGTCGCGCCGGCTCATCGGCAGGTAGTCGTTCACCTGCGCGCTCGAGCGGAAAACGATCGCCTTCTTCATCCCGAGCGCCGTCTCGACGTCGGTCAAAACGAGCGCCGCGGCGCCATCGGAGACCAGCGAGCAATCGGTCCGGCGCAGCGGGCCGGCGACCAACGGATTTTTGTCGGAGACGGTGCGGCAGAACTCGTATCCGAGGTCTTTGCGCATCTGCGCGTAAGGATTGGCGACCCCGTTCTTGTGGTTCTTCGCCGCGATCCGCGCCAGCGCGTCCGACTGGTCGCCGTAGCGCTGGAAATAGAGTTGCGCGATCTGCCCGAAAATGCCGGCAAAACTCATGCCGGGGCGGTCTTCCTCCTTGACGTATGAAGCTTTCATAAGGATGCCGCCGATCTGCTCGCCCGGCGTCGAGGTCATTTTCTCGGCTCCGACCACCAGGACGATGCGCGCCTTGCGCGCCGCGATCGAGCGCAATCCCATGTGCACCGCCGCCGAGCCGGTGGCGCAAGCATTCTCCACCCGGGTCGCCGGCTTGAAGCGCAGCGCGTCAGCGGACTGCAGCACCAGCGAAGCGGGGAAATCCTGCTTGACGAAACCGCCGCCGAAATGGCCGACGAAAATCTCATCGACGTCGGCCGGCGCGATGCCGGCGTCCATCAGCGCGTCGGTTGCCACGCCGACGATCAACGATTCAAGATCGTCCTCCGCGCGCTTGCCGAATTTGCCGTGGGCCCAACCGACGATGCATCCGGTCATGGATCGACTCCCGTCCATTTCTGCATTGCAGCAAATCTAGCAGCTTGGCGACCAAGCGTAAACGCCATCAACTACTTGATCCGAAATAGATTTTTATCACCGGACTTGATCCGGTGACGGCGCCACGCCGAGGAACCGCCAGCCAATCGTCTCGCCGCCATGGAAGGGGACCACTTGGCCGCGGTCGGCCTTGATGATTTTTGCCAAGCGCTGCGGTTTCTTTGCCAGCGCAACATGTCCGGCGTTCTCCGGAACGCCGTAGAACCGCGGCCCATTAATCGAGGCGAAGGCCTCGAGGCGATCGAGCGCACCCTCCTCCTCGAAAACACGGGCGTAGATCTCGAGCGCCACCGGCGCGTTGAAAATGCCGGCGCAGCCGCAAGCGCTCTCCTTGGCCTTCGCTTGATGCGGCGCCGAATCGGTCCCGAGAAAGAACTTCGCGCTGCCCGATGTCGCCGCGCGTCGGAGCGCCAGGCGATGCGGTTCGCGCTTGGCGACGGGAAGGCAGTACATGTGCGGCCGGAGCCCCCCGGCAAACATCGCGTTCCGGTTGATCTCGAGATGGTGCGGCGTGATCGTCGCCGCGACGTTGTCGCCCGCCCAGTGGACGAACTCGATGGCGTCTTTTGTCGTCACGTGTTCGAAGACGACCTTGAGCGCGGGAAAGCTGCGCAAAAGGCGCAGCATCACCCGCTCGATGAATGCCGCCTCGCGGTCGAAGACATCGACCGCCGGATCGCTCACCTCGCCATGAACCAGGAGCGGCATGCCGGCGCGCTGCATCGCCTCGAAAACCGGCCCAAGCTTCCAGATATCGGTGACGCCGGCGCCCGAGTTGGTGGTCGCATGGGCGGGGTAAAGCTTCGCCGCAGCGAAAGCTCCGTCGGCGTACGCCCGCGTCAGATCTTGCGGGTCGGTACGGTCGGTCAGATAGCAGGTCATCAGCGGCATGAATCGGTTGCCACGCGGCAACGCACGCAAGATCCGTTTGCGATAGGCTCTGGCCGCGCGCGCGGTCGTGATCGGCGGCGTGAGGTTCGGCATCACGATGGCGCGCGCAAACTGCCGCGCCGTGTAGGGGAGAACCGCGCGCAGCATGGCGCCATCGCGCAAATGCACGTGCCAGTCATCGGGCTGACGCAAGACGAGCCGCGTCGCCTGGCCTCGGCGCATCGTCGGCTGATTTCCCGAGTCGGGCATTCTCTAACTATAGCCGCAGAATGTGGCCACGATCAGCGGGAATCCGCGCCGGCAAGCCGACGCAGCAGGTCACGTACCGCGACCTCGGCTGCATCGACCGTGAGATCGCTCATGCGCGCAATTCCCGTGAGGCCGACCGGCGCCCGGACGACTGCCGCCTTTTGCGCCCACGGCGCGGGGAGGTCGCCTGCCGGCGGTCCAAGCAGCCCCGGGGTCGGTCCAAAAAGCCCAACCGAGGGGATGCCGGCGGCGATCGCAAGATAAAGCGGACCGCTGTCGTTGCCGATGAAAAGCGCCGAACGCTTGAGCACCGCGCCAACGACGCCGAGATCGGCGCGTCCCACGAGATCGATCGTTCGCTCGGCGGGAAGGGCCGCGAGCAGCGGCGCGGCGATCGGCCGCTCGTGTCCGGCGGCAAGTACGGCGATGCGCGCGCCGGGGAACGGCCCCCGCGAGGCGGTCAATCGTCGTGCGAGCTCGGCGAAGGACGCGGCCGGCCAGATCTTGGGCGGGTAGTTGCCGGTCGCTCCAAGCGCGATCACCGGCGACCCGTCGGGCACCAGCGCCGCCGCGGCGGCATCGTGCTCGCGCGTCGTCCAAATGACGGGCGGCGGCAAGTTCGCGAGATCGAGCACGGCTGCAAGCGTCTGCGTGCGATGCGGCTTGCTGGGGTCGGGCCGAAAGACGCGTCGCTCACGCGCCCGCAGGAGCCACGCCAGGCCCGATCCACGCAGGTCGACGACAAGATCCCATCGCGTGCCTGCGCTCGCCCGCCAGAGATCGACCCAATGGCCGATCCGACCACTCTTGACGACGCTAATCAGGCGCTCGAGATTGGGCGCGGCGGCGAAGACCGGCGCCGCGGCGCGGCCGCAGGCGACGGTGATCCGCGCTTCGGGATGCCGCCCTACGATGTGGTCTAAGAGCCCGGTGACGATCGCTGCATCGCCGACATAGGTTGGGCCGATAAAGAGGACTCTCACGCCAGGAGCTCCTCCCATTCGGCGGCGGCCACGGCCCACGTGCGGCCCCTTTGGAGCCTTCGCGCCGCCTCGCTCATTCGCGTGAACGCCGCGCGGTCGCCGAGCAACTCGATCGCCGCGGTGGCGAACCGCTCGTCGTCGCCGCAAATGAATCCGGTCTCGCCATCGATGATCCGTTCGACGACCGCTGGCCCGCTTGCGCCCGCCACCGCCGGCAGACCCGTCGCCTGGGTTTCGGCGAGCGTTGCCGCATAGGCTTCGTTCGGTTGGCCGGGATAGAGATGCACCCGCGCCGCGCGATAAATTTCGGCCATGGCGTGGTCGCCTTGCGGCCGGCGGATGATGACGCCGTTCGGCGCCGCGGCCACTGCTTGCGCCAGGATTGGCGCGACCGCGGCCGACACTTCGGCGCCGAGCCGCCCGCGATCCAGGAGCGCCGAGCAGACGTGCAGCTCGGCCGTCGGTACCGCCGGCCGGATGCGCTCGACCCAGACCCGCAACAGCCAATCGAGCCGGGCGAGCGGGTGCGACGTCGTGATCGCGCGCGGCGGATCGGCGGGCTCCATCGGTGTTTCATCGAGGTAGGTGGCGGCAAGCCCCGGCGCGACGACCTGCGTCGGCAGTTCAAGTCTGTTGAGGTAACGACTGCGCTGAAAAGCGCTTGAAAAGACGATCGTCGGGCGGCGCTGCGCCAGAATCGTTCGAACCGCGGGCGCTTCGAGACTGGCGGGATCGCCGGTGATCCAGAGAATTCGCCGATCGGCCGAGGGAACGAATTCGAGGAGGCCCGCTTTGCGGAATGCGATCAAAACCTCGGCATGCGAGGGTCGGTCGCTCTCCCAAGTCTCCCAGTGCGCGCCGTCGGCTATGATCTTGAACGTGCATCGGTTGAACACCCGCACGTCATGCCCGCGCATCGCCAGCGTGCTGGGCAAATAGGCGAGCGCTTTTTCCGGCCCGCCGAGCGGCCGGCTCGTCGGACTCAAGCCGTCGAAGGAAAACGAATCGTCGACAAAGGTGACATGCATCTGGGGGATAATTCCGCGCCGGTCCGACACCCTCGTTATAGGGGGTGCCCGCGTGCGCTGGCAAACCCGGATCGGGGCTTGCCAATGGCGGCTCGCCTGCTTACCTGTTGAACGATCAAACATGGGATGAGGCGCGGTCAAGGCGCCTCTTGTCGGTATTGGAGCCGCCACGACGATGGACGGACCGTTCTTCATAGCACCGGAAGGTCGCGGGCTTCTGACGGTCGAAGGGGATGACCGACGTGCGTTCCTGCAAGGTCTGATCTCGAACGACATCGAACGCGTCGACGCCACGGGGGCGATTTACGCCGGTTTTCTCACCGCTCAAGGGCGATTTCTGCACGATTTCTTCGTCGTCGAGTTGGAGGGTCGGTTTTTCCTCGACGCCGAAGCACCGCGCCTCGACGACCTCAAACGGCGTTTGAGCCTCTATCGCCTGCGCTCGAAGGTAACGCTTGGAGTCGCCAATCAATCGCACGCCGTGGCCGTGCTATATGGCGCCGGCGCGCTCGATACGCTGCGGCTGCCCGAGGAGGCGGGGCGCGTCGTGCCGTTTGCCGGCGGCGTCGCCTATTCCGATCCGCGGTTCGCCGCGCTCGGCGCGCGCGCCGTTGTGCCGCGTGATCGTCTCGGCGCGTTTGCGCAAGCGGGCTTCAAGCCCGGCACGCTGGCGGATTATGACCAGCTCCGCATTGCGCTCGGCGTTCCCGACGGCAGCCGCGACCTTACCGTCGAGAAAGCGTTGCTGCTCGAGAACGGCTTTGAGGAGCTTAACGGCGTCGACTGGAAGAAGGGCTGCTATGTCGGCCAAGAGTTGACCGCGCGGATGAAGTACCGCTTGCTCGTGAGGAAGCGCCTGATGCCGGTTCGCATCGACGGGCCGCCGCCGCCGCCAGGCACGCCGATCATGCTGGGCGATCAGGAGGCGGGCGAGATGCGCTCAGCCTCAGGCTCGCTGGGCCTCGCCCTTCTGCGTCTCGAGGCGGTTGAGCAGGCCGATCGCGAAGGCCGCCCCCTGCAGGCCGGCGATACGGCGCTTACACCCATCAGGCCCGCCCGCGGCGCGCCCTAGAACGAGGCGAGCTTCGCGCGGATTCGTTCCGCCATCTCGCCAAGCGCCGTCTTGTCGCCGGGTTTTAACCGCCAATTCATGGTGAGGTTGTCGTCCTTCATTCGCGGGACGATGTGGACATGAAGATGGAGCACCGACTGTGCGGCACCGGGACCGTTTGCTTGCAACAGGTTCAACCCGTAGGGCTCGACGACCGCCTCGATCGCGGTTGCGACGCGACGCACGCTCGTCATCACCGCCGCCAGGTCGGCATCGGCTGATGAATAGAGATTGGTTGCGTGCGTCTTTGGCACCACCAGCGCATGCCCGGGATTGGCCGGGTTGATATCCAGGAACGCCAGCGTCTTTGCGTCTTCGTGCAGTTTGAAGCACGGAATCGCGCCGGCGATGATTTTGCAGAAGATGCAGTTGGGATCGGTGGTCATGGCGATCTTTCCCGGAATCGTTCCTATTGCCGAGCAGTTATTCTACCTTCCCCGTTGGGGGGAGGGTTATTCGGCTTAACGTCGCCGCTTGCCGCCGCGCCCCTTCGGGCCCTTTTTGCCGCTGCCCCTACGCCACGGCGTTGCCGATCGCTTGCTTGTCGACTTTTGTGTCGATTTCGATGACGCGGACTTGCTGCTTTTCGCGCTGCTTTTTGAACCAGGCTTGACGACCGTTGCCAGCGAGGCATGCCGCTTGGCGGCCCCGCCAACCGATACGCGCTTTGCCGCCGAACGCCGCCCGGCGGCGATCAGCACGCGGCGATGGCGATCGTCGCGGCCGCGCTTGCTCGCGCGAGGCTTGGCGCCCTTGGCCGGCGCGACGGTCCCGGCAAGCGCTGCTTGCGCCGCGGCAAGGCGGGCGATCGGCACGCGATAGGGTGATGCGGACACATAATCGAGCCCGGTGCGGGCGAAGAACAGCACCGAAGCCGGATCGCCGCCATGCTCGCCGCAGATGCCGATTTTGAGATCGGGACGGACGCCGCGGCCCCGTTCGACTCCGATCCGCACCAGCTCGCCGACACCCGCCTGGTCGATGCTGACGAACGGATCGATGGCGATGATCCCGTTCTTTTCATAGGCCTCGAGAAAGGCGCCTGCGTCGTCGCGCGACAGGCCATACACCGTCTGCGTGAGATCGTTGGTTCCGAAGCTGAAGAATTCGGCGATCTCGGCGATCTCGGCAGCCCTCAGCGCCGCACGCGGCAGCTCGATCATCGTGCCAATCTTGTATTTGACTTCGGCGCCGGTTTTTCGGGTGATCGCGTCGGCCGAGCGGGCGATGATGTCGCGACAAATCTCGAGTTCGCGCCGCGTGGCGATCAATGGGATCATCACCTCAGGGATAACCGGCTTGCCGGTCTCGCGTTCGACCTCGATCGCGGCCTCGAAGATCGCCCGTCCCTGCATTTCGTAGATTTCGGGATAGGTGATCGCGAGCCGGCAGCCGCGATGGCCCAGCATCGGGTTGAATTCGTAGAGCTGGGCCGCCCGCCCCTTTACGGCCGCAAGATTGCGCCCGGTGGCTTTCGCCAGCTCGGCCAGCTCCGCCTCGCCATGGGGCACGAACTCATGGAGCGGCGGGTCGAGCAGCCGGATGGTCACCGGGAGCCCGTCCATGATCCTGAACAATTCGGCGAAGTCATGGCGCTGCATCGGCTCGATCTTGGCGAGCGCCGTGGCGCGGCCCTCGGCGGTGTCGGCCATCACCATCTCGCGTACGGCAAGGATACGCTCGGGGTCGAAAAACATGTGTTCGGTGCGGCAAAGACCGATGCCCTCGGCGCCGAAGCGCCGCGCGGTGCGCGCGTCGAGCGGCGTTTCGGCGTTGGCATAAACGCCGATCGTACGGAACTCGTCGGCCCAGACCATGAGCTCGGTGAAATCGTCCGGAAGCTCCGGCTGCACGGTCGGCACCTCGCCAAGAAATACCTCGCCGGTCGCGCCGTCGATCGTGATCTTCTCGCCCGCGCGCACGATTTTGTCCCGCACCGTCATGGTCTGCGCCTGGTAGTCGACGCGAAGCTCTCCGGCGCCCGCGACGCAGGCGCGGCCCATGCCGCGTGCGACTACCGCCGCATGGCTCGTCATCCCGCCGCGCGTCGTCAGGATGCCGCGTGCCGCGTGCATGCCGTGGATATCTTCGGGGCTGGTCTCGACGCGCACCAGGATCACCGCCTCGCCCTTGGCCCCGCGCGCCTCGGCCTCGTCGGCCGAGAAAACCACCGCGCCGGCGGCGGCGCCTGGAGATGCCGGAAGACCGCGAGCCAGCAACGCGCGCGGCGCCTTGGGATCGAGGGTCGGGTGGAGAAGCTGATCGAGTTGGGCGGGGTCGATGCGCTTTACCGCCGTAGCTTTGTCGATCAAGCCCTCGCGGACCATTTCGACGGCGATCCGCAGCGCCGCCGCCGCCGTCCGTTTGCCGGTCCGGGTCTGCAGCATGTAGAGTCGACCCTTCTCGACCGTGAACTCGATGTCCTGCATGTCGCGGTAATGCGTTTCGAGCTTCTTGCGGATGGCATCGAGCTCACGGAAGACGCCCGTCATCACCTCTTCCATCGCGGGCAGCTTCGAGCGATTGGCATGCTTGCCCTTGACCGTCAGGTGCTGCGGCGTGCGGATGCCCGCGACCACATCCTCGCCCTGCGCGTTCACCAGATACTCGCCGTAGAACACGTTTTCGCCGGTCGAAGGGTCGCGCGTGAAGGCGACGCCGGTCGCGCAGTCGTTGCCCATGTTGCCGAACACCATCGCCTGAACATTAACGGCGGTGCCCCAATCCTCCGGTATCCGGTGGAGTTTCCGATAGGTTATGGCGCGCTGGTTCATCCAGCTTCCAAATACCGCGCCGATCGCGCCCCAAAGCTGCTCGCGCGCATCCTGGGGAAAGGGGCGGCCAAGCTCTTCACGCACTTTCTCCTTGTACGCCTGGATAAGCCCCTTCCAATCGTCGGCCGAAAGCTCGGTGTCCAGCGTCAAATCACGCTCGTGCTTGTGATGCTCGAGCAGCTCCTCGAAGTGATGGTGGTCGACGCCCAGCACCACGTCGCCGTACATCTGGATGAAACGCCGATAACTGTCGTAGGCGAAACGCGGGGCGCCGCTTTCCCGCGCCAGGGCCTCGGCCGTCTGGTCGTTGAGGCCGAGATTGAGGACGGTGTCCATCATTCCCGGCATCGAAGCGCGCGCGCCCGAGCGCACCGAAACCAGAAGCGGCCGCTTGCGGTCGCCAAATTTGCGCCCCGCCGCGGTCTCGATTTTGGCCAATGCCGCGTTCACCTGCGCCTCGAGATCGGCCGGGTACTTGCGTCCGTTGGCGTAGAAATACGTGCATAGCTCGGTCGTAATGGTGAACCCAGGCGGAACCGGCAACCCGAGATTGCTCATCTCGGCGAGGTTGGCGCCCTTCCCGCCAAGCAGGTTCTTCATCGAGGCGCTGCCCTCGGCGGCGCCGCTACCGAATGTGAAGACCCATTTCGCCATCGCCCGTCGTCCTCTTGACTTGCCGCCGCCGATTAAACCACCGCTGCCGTCAAATCGACACCGTTGCGCTCCTCACCCTTCGATCTTGGAGAAATCCGCCACCTGGTGAAGGGCGCGGCGAATCTCCGAGAGCAGGCGCAGCCGATTGGCCCGCAGCTCCTTCTCCGACGTATTGACGGTCACCTTGTCGAAAAAGCGATCGACCGGCGAACGCAACCGCGCCATGATCTGCATCGCCGCGACGAAATCATCACGGCCGATCGCCGGCCGAACGTCGCGCACGGCGGCCTCGAGCGCGGCGTGGAGCGTCTTCTCCTCCGGCGCCATAAGCTTCCGCACATCCACGGCGGCGTCGTACGAAATCTTGTCGTTCTTTTGCTCGATGGTGACGATGTTGGAGGCGCGACGGTACGCGACAAGTAAATTCGCACCGTCTTCCGTCTTGAGGAACGCTCCTAGCGCATCGACCCGGGCGAGCAGCCGCACCAGATCATCCTCGCCGCCGAGCGAAAACACGGCGTCGATCAAATCGTGCCGCACGCCCTTTTCGCGCAACGCCACCTTCAAGCGATCAGTGAAGAAAGATGTTAGAACATGCGCAAACATATCCTTGGGCTGAAATTGGTCAGGGTTCGTTAATC
>CAZLYV010000062.1:5079-11092 GCA_964563665.1 uncultured Acetobacteraceae bacterium | reverse complement strand
GCCAAGCGGCCGGCCGGCGGCATTGGCGGTTTCGAACAGCGGATCGCCCGGCCCTTCATCCACGACGCTTGCGTAATGGAACTCGTGGCCGCGGAAAGCGGCGCCGTCCTGGCCAAGCGCGCAGCCGCGCACCAGTTGCGCCGCGCGATACCCGAGGTGAAGACGGCGTTCGGCGAACGAAGTCTCCAGCGGCAGCAGGCCGGCCATCGCATGGCGTTGGCCTTTGGCGTCGACCAGGCCGCGGCCCAAGGTCATGTAGCCGCCGCATTCGCCATAGACGGTCACGCCGCGCGCGGCGAGGTGACGCAGGCCATTGAGGAAGCGCGCATTCGCCGCGATCCGCCCGGCATGAAGCTCGGGATAACCGCCGGGGAGGTAGACCGCATCGGCGTCCTTGGCCGGCGGCTCGTCGGCGAGCGGAGAAAAAAACATCAAACTCGCACCGGCACGCCGCCACCCCTCGAGCGTCGCCGGATAGGCAAAGGCAAATGCGTCGTCGCGGGCGATGGCGATTTTGGATCCGAGCGGGGGCAACGGCGAAGCGTCATCGTGCGCCTCCGCCAAACGCGCAGGCCGGGCCAGCGTGCGCAGTTTCTCAAGATCGACCGCTGCGCCGATCCACGCGCCCGCGTGCTCGAGGATCGCCTCGAGCCCCGCATTTTCGCAGGGCTGCACCAGCCCGAGGTGACGCGAGGGCAAAACCAGTGCCGGATCGCGCGGCAAGCATCCCAACACCGGAAGATCGGGAAGCGTCGCCGCGATCGCGTCGCGCAAGATCGCGCCATGCGCCGGAGCGCCGACGCGATTGAACAGCACGCCGGCGATCGTGACATCATCGCGATGACGCACGAAACCATTGACGAGTGCCGCGGCCGACGCCGCTTGGCCGGCGGCATCGACGATGAGGATCACGGGCCAACCGATGCGCTGGGCGAGATCGGCGGTCGAGCCGTGGCCAGCGGCATCGATGCCGTCGAACAGGCCCATCACGCCCTCGCAGATGACGAGATCGCCCTCGCGCCCCAGCGCTGCCACGAGCGCGGCGATCGTCTCCTCACGCATCGCCCACGGGTCGAGATTGAGGCACGGCCGGCCGCACGCAGCGGCGTGGAACTGCGGATCGATGTAGTCGGGACCTGCCTTGGCGCCGACCGCGCGCACGCCATGGCGGACAAGCGCGCGCAGCAGCGCCAGCGTGACCAGCGTCTTGCCGCTGCCCGAGGCCGGCGCCGCGAGAATCAACCCCGGTGGACCGGCCATGCCCCGGCTCACAAATAGCGCCGGATCGCCGCCGCCATGCGTTCGGGCGGCGTCTGGTGCGTGAACTGGGTGAGGAACTTGCCGTCGCGGCCCATCAGATAGATGAGGGTCGAATGGTCGACCAAGTATCCCTCGTCCTTTGTCGGATCGCCGTGGAGCTTGAAATAGGCGCGGTACGCCTTGGCCATCGCCGCCACCTCGTCGCCGCTTCCGGTCAGGCCGACGATCCGCGGCGAAAAATTCTCGACATAGTTTTTGAGTACGGAGGGCGTGTCGCGCCCCGGATCTACGGTGACGAAGATCGGCGCCACCTTGTCGGCGTCGCCGCCGAGGCCATCGAGCACGTCGCTCACCAGCTGCAAGGAGAGCGGGCAGATGTCGGGGCAAAAGGTGTAGCCGAAGAAAACCAGCATCAGCTTGCCGCTGAACCCGGCGTCCCCGCGGCGGACGCCGTTGTGGTCGGTCAACTCGAACGGCCCGCCGATGAGCGCCGTGCCGAAGCCTGGCCCCTCGCGCACGGCGTTGCGATCGCTCGCCTCGCCGAACAGGACGACACGCAAGCCAAAACCCGTCGCGGCCCCAAGCGCCACGACCGCGACGATGGCGGCGATGCGTTTCAACCGAATCGTCATTGCGGCGCCACGCGCTGCCGGCGCCAGCCAAGCTCCTCCATGCAGGCGCGGTAGATGTCGCTCTGGCCGGCGTTGGCGCCCAGAAAGTTGTAGTCACCGGCGCGGCGCGCGCACTGGTCGCGTGCGTCGCGAAGCTCTTCGCTGCCGGCGCCCTGTTTCGTCCATTGTCGGCTGGGACCTTCGCAGCCGGGGAGCGACAAGGCGGCGCCGGCAAGCAGGCCAGCGATGATCAGATGCCGGATGGCGATATGCATTGGTCGAGCCGTGGTTCGTGGACCGATGTGACCGTCCGATTGATGTAATGCAGCCGCCTCGCCGAACCAAGGCGACAGATTGTCCCGGCGATCAGCCGGTATCCTGCCGGCGGCCGAGGCGCAAGGGGTCGGCATCGAGCACGCGGCCCGACAAGGCGCCGAGCCAATCGAGCCCGGCGCGGAGCCGAACCGCCTGGCCGACCACGACGATCGCCGGCGGCTCGATGCCCGATTGGGCGACCTCCTCGGCGGCGGTGCGCAGAGTCGTCTCGAGCACGCGCTGGCGCGGCGTCGCGGCACGGCTGATCACGGCAACCGGCTCGTCGGGCGCGCGCCCGGCGGCGATCAGACGCCGTGCGATCGCCGCGATGTGCTTGAGCGCCATGTAGAACACGAGGACCGGCGCGCCGCGCGAGAGCGCATCCCAGTCGAGGCCGTCGGGGACTTCGCCGCTGGCGCCATGTCCGGTGACGAAGGTCACCGCCTGGTTGACGTCGCGATGGGTGAGCGGCACGCCGGCATAGGCAAGGCCGCCGATGCCCGCCGTGATGCCGGGCACGACACGGAACGGCACCCGCGCGGCGACCAGGGCCAGCGCCTCCTCGCCGCCGCGGCCAAAGACGAACGGATCGCCCCCTTTGAGACGCAGCACACGCTGTCCCTCGCGCGACAGGCGCACCAGGCGCTCCGAGATATCGGGCTGCTTGGGCGAGGGCCGGCCGCCGCGCTTGCCGGCGAATTCGCACGCCGCCCCCGGCCGCGCGAGCTCCAGGATGCGGTGATCGACCAATGCGTCATAGACCACGACGTCGGCGTGATCGAGCGCATGGAGCGCCAACACCGAAAGGAGGCCCGGATCGCCCGGGCCGGCGCCCACCAGCCACACCCAGCCGGGCTCGAATACCGGCAGTTCAAAGGGAAATCGCTCCATCGCTTCTGGAGCCTAGCCGATGACGGCCATCCGCGCATCCCCGCCGCGACCTTGCGGCCCTCAAGACGGCGTGAACCCTCGCCAACCGGCGACCCACCGTTCGCGCCGTTTCGCTGCTTGCCGCCTTGAAGGATGCGCCGCGTCGTCGTCGGCCGACCTTGCTCCGTTCGCGGATCACGCCGCGTGTTTGACCGGCCGCGCGCGCTCGATGCGTCTGCGACGCTCGGGCGAATTCATCGCCTGCCAGAGATCGTTGCGCCGCTGAACGTTCAGCCAAAACTCTGGCGAGTTGCCAAAGACGCGGGCGAGCATCAGTGCGGTATCCACCGTCACCGCCCGACGGCCGTTGCACAGCTCATTGACCAGCCGGCGCTCGACGCCCATTGCCGCGGCGAGCGCCGTCTGGCTCAATCCCAGCGGGCTCATAAATTCCTCTGCGAGCATGTCCCCGACCGATACGGGCTTACGTTTGGTCATTATCACGCGATCACCTGCAGGAAACCTCGATCATCGATAACCGTGGTTGTCGAAATACACTTTCGACGCTTCGCCGCGCTCGCCATTCCAATGAAACACCAGGCGCCAGCTATCCGTGACGCGAATGGAATGCCAGTCCTGTAAATTGCCTTTCAGCCTCTCGAAGTGATTTGACGGCGGCGTGCGCAAGTCGAGATCAGTGGTTGCATCGTCGATCAACTGGAGCTTTCGGAACAAGCGGTCCCTTGCGTCGGCCGGGATGTGCTTCGATCGCTTGTCGTGGCGGTAGAAATGCTCCAGCCAGTCGTCACGAAAGCTCAGAATCATCGGAAATCGGCGCGGTTTGTCGTATTGTACCGTACAGACGTACAAGGGCAAACAAATTTTTCAAAGCGCGCGCCGGCGTGCCGATGACGCTCATTTCGTTGTCGGCGGCGATCGCCTGGCTGGTCTATGGCGGGTGGCTCCGCTGGTAGCCTCGTCGCGGCTTTGCTACCATTTCCCCATGGCCGAAATCCCGCAGCGCGCCGAGGAGCCGGAAACGGGCCTGGCGCCCGATCGCGACGCGCGGCCGTCCGGGCCGCTGCGCAAGGGTTGGACCACCGGCGCTTGCGCCGCGGCGGCGGCGCGCGCGGCCGTCGAGGGCTTGCTTACCGGCAAATTTCCCGATCCGGTCGAGATCGTCTTGCCGCGGGGACAGCGGCCGCGCTTCGCGCTCGCACGAGCCACGCGCGGCGATGGTTGGGCGGCGGCCGGTATTATCAAGGATGCAGGCGATGATCCCGATGTGACGCATGGCGCGCTCGTCGTGTCGATGGTGGCGCCAGGTGCGCCCGAAAGCGGCGTCACGTTTCGCGCCGGCGAGGGCGTCGGCACGGTGACGCGCGCCGGGCTCGTCGTTCCGCCGGGCGAGCCGGCGATCAACCCGGGGCCGCGGGCGATGATCGCGCGCGCGATCCACGACGCCGTCGACCATATCGGCGGTTCGTCGGACTACGTCGTCACGGTCTCGATCCCTGGCGGCGCCGCACTCGCCCTGAAGACATTGAACGCCCGGCTCGGCATCGTCGGCGGCTTGTCGATTCTCGGCACGACCGGGATCGTCGTTCCTTATTCCTGCGCGGCGTGGATTCATTCGATCCATCGCGGAATCGACGTCGCCCGCGCCGCCGGCGTCACGCACGTCGCCGCCGCAACCGGTTCGACCTCCGAGGCGGCGGTCAAGGAAATGTACCGGCTCGATGACATGGCGCTCATCGACATGGGCGATTTTGCCGGCGGCACGCTCAAGTACCTGCGCGATCATCCGGTGCCGCGGCTTACCGTCGCCGGCGGGTTCGGCAAGCTCGCCAAGCTCGCCGCGGGGCATCTCGATCTCCATTCGTCGCGCACCCAAGCGGACGTCGCCGAACTCGCGCGAATGCTCGCCGATCTGGGGGCTTCCGACGCGGCCGTCATGCGCGCGCGAAGCGCATCGTCGGCGGGCGAGGTGCTGCAGGCCGCCGAGGTCACTGGCGCGGCGCTCGTCGCCGTGGTCGCAGGCCGTGCGCGCGAGGTGGCGCTTGCCACGCTCGCCGGTGGTATCGCCGTCGACGTCGCCGTATTCGATCGCGCCGGCCGGCTCATCGGCAACGCCGGACCTTGAGCTTCCGGCTGCTCATCTTGGGTGGAACGAGCGAAGCGCGCGCCCTTGCGCAAAGGGCTCTCACGCGATTTGGCCCGCGACTTCACGTCATCACCTCGCTCGCCGGGCGCACTCAGGCGCCGGCGCCGCTCGCCGGCGAGGTCCGTCGCGGCGGATTTGGCGGTATTGCGGGCCTGACGAGATATCTGCGTGAGAATGGCGTCGCGGCGGTGATCGACGCGACCCATCCGTTCGCAACCATCATTTCAGCGCACGCAAGGACGGCGGCCACGGCGGCCGGGGTTCCGCTGCTGGCGGTCCGCCGGCCGCCGTGGCAGAAGCAGGCCGGCGACCACTGGATCGAAGTCGATGACATTGCCGACGCCGTGCGCGCGCTCGAGCGCCTGGGCGATCGCATCTGGCTGACGCTGGGTGCGCGCGATCTCGCGCCATTCGCGGCGCTCGCCGGCAAATGGTTTCTTGTGCGCTCGATCGATCCACCTCGCGAGCCGCTGGTAATTTCAAACGCGCATCTCATCCTTGGGCGAGGGCCCTTCACGCTCGCCGATGAAGCGGGCGTGATTGCCACACACCGTATCGATGTCCTGGTGACCAAGGCGAGCGGCGGTTCGGCGACCGCGGCCAAGCTCGCGGCGGCCCGCGCGGCGGGGGTCGCCGTCGTCATGATCCGACGGCCGCCGTCGTCCAAAGAGCTGGGCGAGGCTGCCGAAACCGTCGATGCGGCGCTCGACTGGATTGCCGGCCGCATGGGGATTGACGCCACGCTCGCCGCACGGTTGTAATGGGTAAGGAGTAAAGCGTGCCTATGGACTGG
>CAZLYV010000062.1:0-4979 GCA_964563665.1 uncultured Acetobacteraceae bacterium | reverse complement strand
CCGCGGATGATCCGCTCGTCGGGCCAACTCACGCGCCAGGCGACGACGACCGGACAGTCCGCTCCGTAGATCGGCGTGAGCGTACGCACCACCGAAGCAAGATTGTTGATCGACAGATGGATGGCGAGCGTCGCTTGCGTATGCGCCAGCGTCGCCAGGTCTTCGCCCGGCGGCATCGGCGAGGTCCGCACGGCGGTGCGGGTGAGAATCACCGTTTGGCACCGACCGGGGAGCGTGAACTCGGTCTTGAGCGCCGCCGCGGCGGCCGCAAAGGCGGGGACCCCTGGCGTCACGTCGTAGGGAATACGGAGCGCATCGAGCCGCCGCATCTGCTCGGCGATCGCGCCGTAAAGCGAGGGATCGCCCGAGTGCACCCGCGCTATGTCGTGACCCTTGGCGTGCGCCCGCGTCATCTCGTCGATAATCTCGTCGAGCGTCATCGGCGCGGTGTCCAACACGCGGGCGCCCGGCATCGCCGCGGAAATCACCGCCGCGGGCACGAGCGAGCCGGCATAGAGCACGACCGGCGCCCGGCGGATCAACTCGAGCCCACGAACGGTTATGAGATCGGGCGCCCCCGGCCCCGCGCCGATGAAATGAACGCTCACGAGTCGCGCGCCCGCTTTGCACGTATGGTCTTCGCCGCATAGCCGCGCGGCGTCACCACCAAGGGGCCCGAGGGGCGGGCGACCACGCGCGTCCGGCTGCTGCCGACGAGAACGACCGTCAGCATGTCGACGCTCGCCGCGGCGAGGTCGCAGAGTTTGATGATCTCGACCCGCTCGCCGTCGCGCCCAAGATTGCGAGCCAGCACGACCGGCGTGTTGGTTGGGCGATGGCGGGCAAGAATTTCGCATGCGCGCGCGAGCTGCCAACGCCGCCGCATCGAGACGGGATTGTAAAGCGCCACGACGAAATCACCCGCCCCGGCGGCGGCCAGCCGCCGCTCGATCTCCGCCCATGGCGTGAGCAGATCGGAAAGCGAGATGGCGCAGAAATCATGGCCGAGCGGCGCGCCAACGCGGGCCGCCGCCGCCTGGAGGGCGGAAACTCCCGGACAGACGCGAAGGTCGATGCGCGCCCACGCCGGATCATCGGCGCGTTCGATGAGTTCGACCGTGAGTGCCGCCAAGCCATAGATGCCGGCGTCGCCCGACGAGACGAGCGCCACGCGCCGTCCGCTCGCGGCAAGATCGAGCGCCAGGCGAACCCGATCCTCCTCGTGGCCAAGGCCGCTTTCGTGGCGCGATTTTCCGGCGATGAGATCGGCGATCAGGTCAAGATAAAGGCCGTAGCCCACGACGTCTTGCGCCGCGACGATCGCCGCGCTCGCTTCCGTCGTGCGCCACGCCGGATCGCCCGGTCCGATGCCGACCACGCTCAGGCTTCCGCGCGCGATCCCAAGCGTCGCGGGATCGATCGCCGTCAAGCTGCGCGCAAGCGCGCAAGTCGCGCGGGCCGATTTGGTCTTGGGCACGATGAGCGCACCGCCCGGGCCCGCCGCGGCGAGTGCTGCCGCCTCGGCGACGCCGGGAGTCCCGGCGAGGCGGCGCACGAGCTCCGATGGCCGGGCAAGGCGTGATTCTTCGGCCGCAAGCGTGGCGGAGGAAAAAAAGCGTGCCGGCACGCCGAGCTCGGCCGCCAGCGCGTGGATGGCCGGCTCGTCGGATTTCATCTCGTGGCTCGCCACGCAGGCGATCGCCGCGGGCGCGAGCTTGGCTTGGGCGAGTGTTCGACGCACCAGCGCCACAAGCTCGGCCGCGGCGACGCCACGCTCCGCGCCGACGCCCAACGCCAGTACGGGCGGATGGTAGACGAGCGTATCTGAACCGGAGTCGACCGCGCGGTCGGTCACGCGAATGGCGATCGGCGCGCGATCGGAAAAGACGAGCCCACTCTCGACGAGCCAGCTTGCCTCGCCCGCCTCGATGCGAAGCGCTACTTTCTCGCCGGCCAAAAGCGCCGCCGCGATCCGCTTGACGGGTGCGGGATCGAGAATGCGCCAGCCCGCCGGCGGCTGGTCAAGGGCCAGGCCCAGCGAAACCTCGCCGGCGGTGGTGAGGGCGGCGACGCCGCCAAGGGCTTCGGCGATGGTCCGCGCGAGCGCGTTGGCGCCGCGATGGCCGCCCAGCAGCGGCACCGCGACGCTTCCGTCCTCGGCCAGCGCGACGACCGGCGGCTCGCGCCGCTTGTCGCCAAGACATGGGGCCAGTGCACGCACGACGATGCCGGCGGCCGCAACCGCGACGATCGGCCGCCGGTCGGCGAACAGGGCCTGCAGGTGGCGAACGACATCGTCGAATCGTTGATCGGCGTCGGATACGCGCGCGGCGAGGCCGTGGACTCGCGCGCCGGGCAGCACGCTTTGCAGCCGGCGCGCGAGTGCCGCGCCCCTGGCGGTCAGCGCGACCAGGATGGGAGCGGGGCCGTTCATCGCCACGCCTCGCCGCGCCGGTGAACCAGGATCAAAGAGAAGTAGGGAACTTGCGCCGGATCGACCTCGGCAAGCGGCACCACGCGCTCGCTCGCCATGCTCGCGTGCTCGACGTAAGCCGCGCGGGCCGACAGCCCCGCCTCGTCGAGGAGCGCGCGGATGCGCGCGAAATGCCGGCCGAGCTTGACGATCGCCGCGGCTTCGACGGCGGCAAGTCGCGCGCGGATATCGGCATCCGGCCGCATTGCGGGGATGATCGCCAGCACGTCGTCGCTGAGAACGAGCCCAATGCCGAGCGCGGCGCTCGCCGCCGCGAGCGAGGTGACGCCCGGCACGACCACGACCTTGTGTCGCTCGGCAAGTCGTTGGAACAGGTAGCTGAACGAGCCGTAGAAGAACGGATCGCCGAGGCAGAGCGCCGCTACGTCGCGACCGGCATCGAGGTGGCGCGCGATATCGGCGGCGGCGCGATCGTAGATTTCGGGCGCCGGAAATCGCGCCGGCGAAAGCTCCATGCGTATCGCGATCTCGACCTGACCGCCGGGCAGGTGCGACGCCATGATCGCGCGTGCCAGGCTGTCGCCGCGCTCGGGCGCCGGATATGCCAGCACCGGACACGATCGCAGGAGCCGAAACGCCTTCAGCGTCACCAGCTCGGGGTCGCCGGGACCGACGCCGAGGCCGTACAGCGTGCCGGTCATGGCTTCGTGACGATCCACTGCGTCACCGGCATCAACGGCCGCCAACCCTGGAAGGCGCCCAATCCCTCGGCACGGCTGACGGCGATGCGGACGAGCGCGCCGCCGAACTGGCTGTGGCAGGCGAGGAGCCGTGCCTCGCCCTCGATCGTCACCGCGTTTGCCACCAGCCGCCCGCCCGGTCTCAGGGCCTGCCAGGCGGATTCGATCAGCCCCGGCGTCGACAGCCCGCCGCCGATGAAGATGGCGTCGGGATTATCGAGCCCGGCAAACGCCGCCGGCGCGCTGCCCTCGAGCATGCGAAGTCGCGGCACGCCGAGCGTCGCGGCATTGCGCGCGATCAGGGCCAGTCGGCTCGGCTCGCGCTCGATGGCGATCGCACAAGCCCGACGAGCGGCGCGCATCCACTCGATGGCGATCGAACCGCAACCCGCCCCGATGTCCCACAGCAACGCGCCCGACTGCGGACCCAGCGCCGCGAGCGTCGCCGCCCGGACTTCGCGCTTGGTGAGCTGCCCGTCGTGGGCAAACGCGTCATCGGGGAGGCCCGGCACACGCGGCCAGCAGACGGCATTCGGCCCTGGGCGGCAATCGATCGCCAAAGTGTTCAAATCGGCGGCGCGCGGATACGACCATCTTTCAACCTGGCCGGCGATCCGCCGCTCGGCCACGCCGCCCAGATGTTCGAGCACCGTGAGCACGCTCGGGCCCCAGCCACGCTCGGTCAAATACCGGGCCACCGTCGCGGGCGTCTCGCCGTCCTCGCTCAACGCCAGAATCCGCGCCGCCGGCGCCAGGTGGAGCGCCAGCGTGTCGAGCGGCCGGCCGTGGAGCGTGAGCGTTTCCGTCTCGGCGATCGGCCAGGCCATTCGCGCCGCAGCCAGGCTGAAGGCCGAGAGGTGCGGCACGACGATCATCTCCTCGGGCGCGAAGGCACGCGCCAGCGTCACGCCGATTCCAAACCACATCGGATCGCCGGTGGCGAGCACGGCGACCAAGCGTCCGCGCCGCGCCGCGATTGCCGCCACGGTCTCGGATAACGGCGTCGCCCAGGTGAGCCGCTCGGCCCGATGCGCGTCCGGCAGCATCGCCAGATGCCGGTCCCCGCCAACCACCGTCTCGGCCGTCTCGACGAGGCGCCGGGCAACCGAGCCGAGCCCCTCGAGGCCGTCGGCGCCGACGCCGATCACCGACAGCCACGCCGCCATCACGCCGCCTCGTCGCCGAGTTTTCCGGCCAGCGCATTCACTGCCGCGGCGGCAAGCGCGCTGCCCCCGCGCCGGCCGCGAAGCGCGATGAAGGGAACGCCGTGCGACGCATCCACAAGCGCCTGCTTCGCCTCGGCGGCGCCGATGAACCCGACTGGAAATCCCAGAATCACCGCCGGCCGGGCCGCGCCGGCGGCGATCTCCTCGATCAGTCGGAAAAGGGCCGTGGGTGCATTACCGATCGCGACCACCGCGCCGGCGAGATGCGGGCGCCAGAGCGCCACCGCCGCCGCCGAGCGGGTGGTGTGTTGCGCCGCCGCCAACCCCGGAACTTGAGGAGCATCGAGCGTGCAAATGACGGCGTTCTCATGCGGCAAGCGGGCGCGAATGATCCCCGCCGCCACCATGGCGCAATCGCAGAGCACCGGTGCGCCGCCCGCGAGCGCCGCGCGGCCGGCCGCGCCAGCGCCGGGCGAATACACGAGATCGCCGACGATCTCCGGCATCGCCGAGGCGTGGACCAACCGCAAGGCGATCGGCGCGATATCCGCCGGCAGGCGGGACAGATCGCTCTCCGCCCGGATCGCGGCGAACGAGCGCCGGTAGATTTCCGCCGGATCGTGCAAATAATCGATCATT
>CAZLYV010000061.1:0-11161 GCA_964563665.1 uncultured Acetobacteraceae bacterium | reverse complement strand
CACTACCTTGACATGGTAGGGGTCACAGGTTCAATCCCTGTCGCGCCCACCATTTTCTTCATGTTCCCGCGCGCGAATATTATTTTTGGCCGAAGACAGTGGGCGCGCGGTTGCGCGAACCCGATTTCGCCGGACGTTTCACCCGTATCGCACGAGATACGCGCAGCCCGCGGAGGTTGCAAAGACCATTTTGTCCGCGAATTTGGCGCCGCCGCGGAGCCGAATGCGGCGGACGTCGCGATCGATCAATCGACGCGTTCGTCGGGTCGCGAGCGCGCGCACCGTGCGATTCGCGACTTTGGCGATTCTGGCCCACGGCGCCGCCATCGCGAAAAATCCGTTGCAAATGGGCCGTTTTGCTGGAAAAAGTCTTGGTTGGGAGCGAATCGGCGCTCCACTCAACCAAGATGGAACAATCATCAATGCCCGTGATCACCCTGAAGCATATTTCGGCTGCGCTCGCCGAAAAGAACGCGATGTCCAAAAAGCAGATGACCGAGGTGCTCGAGGGGTTCGTTTCGACCCTCGGCAAGCATCTCAAGAAGGGCGAGAAGATCCGCATCCCCAGTCTCGGCATCTTCTCCATCGCCAAGCGCGCCGCCCGCATGGGCCGAAACCCCGCCACGGGCGTGCCGATCAAGATCAAGGCCAGCAGGAAGGTTCGCTTCCGTCCGTCGAAGGACCTCAAAGAAGCCGTCTGATATCTCGCTTGCCGGTGACGCGCGTCGGCGGCAACCCCGCCGGCGCGACGTCAGGCCCTAACCATTCGTCGTCGGCGCCGATCCCTACGGACCTTGGCGCCAGCGGCTTTCTTTTGATGTTTGGGCGGGCGGAGCGGGCGTGCCCGCTCATCCGGTCAGATGGTCCGGTGGCGCGCCAGGCACGCCGTCGCGGCGGCGTCAATGATCGCGTCGCTGTCGAGCCCATAGCGGCGATAGAGGTCGGGGAGGTCGCCCGACTGGCCGAAATGCTCGACGCCAAGCGAGCGGACGCGCTGGCCGCGCACGGCGCCCAGCCAGGACAGCGTCGCCGGGTGTCCGTCGATCACCGTGACGAGACTTGCGTTGGCAGCCAGCGGCGCCAGGAGGCGCCTGATATGGGCGGCCTCGGGATCGGCGCGCCAGTCGGCGTGCAGCCGATCGGGTGAGGTGATCGCAAGCAGGCCCGCGCCGGGAATGTCCTCGACGATCTGGCGATGCGCCTCGATCGCCTCGGGCGCCATCGCGCCGCAATAAACCAGCGCCAGTTCGGCGTCCTCGGCCGGCGGCACGAGCCAATAGGCGCCGTCGATGATCGCGCTCGTGAACCCGGCCGACAGCGCGCGGGGAATTTGGGCGATCGGTCGGGTCGACAGGCGCAGATAGATCGACGCGCCATCCGGGTCCTGCATGAAGGCGAATCCCCAGGCCATGATCGCCGACAGCTCGTCGACGAACGCCGGCTCGAAGTAGACGAGCTTGTCCTGGCCCATGCCGATGAGCGTCGTCGCGATCGATTGATGCGCGCCCCCTTCGGGCGCCAGCGTCAACCCCGACGGCGTCGCGACGACCATGAATCGCGCATCCTGGTAGCAGGCGTAATTGAGCGAATCGAGGCCGCGCTGGATGAACGGGTCATAAAGCGTGCCGATCGGCAGCAGGCGTGCGCCAAACAGCGGAGCCGAGAGCCCGAGCGCCGCCAGCTGCAGGAAAAGGTTGTTTTCGGCGATGCCGAGCTCGATGTGTTGCCCGTGCCGGCTCATCGCCCATAGCTGGGCCGAGACGACCTTCTCTTCGCGGAACACATCCTTGCGGTCGCGGCGATCGAAGATGCCGCGCCGGTTCACCCAGCCGCCGAGATTGGTCGAGACCGTGACGTCGGGCGACGTGGTGACGATGTGGCGCGCAAACTCGCTGTCGCCGGCCGCGAGATCGAACAGGATCCGGCCGAATCCTTCCTGCGTCGACAGCCGCTCGCCCTTTGGCGTCGGGAAGTCGGTCGGCACGGCGATCGCCGGCGCGGCATGGCGACGGGGGAATCGGCGGGCGAACGGGACCTCGGCCAGGAATGCGGCAAGACGATCATGCGGGATGTCGAGCCCGGCGAAGCGGTCCCACTCGGCGCCGTCGGGTATGCGCATCGCCGCCTTGAAGCCGGCCATCTGCTCGGGCGTCATAAGCCCCGCGTGATTGTCCTTGTGTCCGGCAAACGGCAGCCCGAATCCCTTGATCGTGTAGGCGATGAAGCAGGTCGGCGTGTCGTCGGATTCCGCGCCGTGGAACGCCTCGACCACGCTTTGCATGTCGTGTCCGGCAAGATTGGTCATCAGGCGATGAAGGGCGGGATCGTCGTGGCGCTCGAGCAAGCCTCGGAGCCCGGGTACGCCGCCGAGATCGCGCGATAAATGCTCGCGCCAGGCGCCGCCGCCTTTGTAGGTGAGCGCCGAATAGAGCGAGTTCGGGCAATCGTCGATCCATTTGCGTAACGCCTCGCCGCCCGCTTCGGCGAACGCGGCCTCGAGCAGCTTGCCGTATTTGAGCGTGACGACGTTCCAGCCCATCATCTTGAACAGGCTGTCGATCCGGGTGAAAAGCCGGTCGCTGACGATGCTGTCGAGGCTTTGGCGGTTGTAGTCGATCACCCACCAGACGTTGCGAACGTCGTGTTTCCAGCCTTCCAGCAGCGCCTCGAAGATGTTGCCTTCGTCCAACTCGGCGTCGCCCACGATCGCCACCATGCGGCCAGGCGGCTGGTCCGGGGGCGTCATGTTCCTGAAGCGCGCGTAGTCCTGGACCAGCGCCGCGAACAGCGTCATGGCGACGCCGAGGCCGACCGAGCCGGTCGAGAAATCGACGTCGTCGCTGTCCTTCGTGCGCGACGGGTAGGCCTGCGCGCCGCCAAACGCACGGAATCGCTCAAGCTGCTCGCGGTCCTGGTGACCGAGCAGGTACTGGAGCGAATGGAAGATCGGACTCGCATGCGGCTTGACCGCCACGCGGTCGTCCGGACGCAGGATCCTGAGATAGAGTGCGGTCATGAGCGTCGCCACCGAAGCGCTCGACGCCTGGTGACCGCCGACTTTGAGCCCGTCGCGCCGGTCGCGGAGATGATTGGCGTTGTGGATCATCCAGCTCGATAACCACAGCGCTTTGCGCTCGAGCGCCTCGAGGCAAGCAAGATCAGCCGGATCGATCAGATTGGCGCGTGGCGCCCTCGGGTCGGCCATCACAGCGGTCATGGCGGTTGCGGCCTAATAATAAGAAGCAACAGGCGCGGAAAATCGATAAATGTTACGCCGCCATGCCCGGAAAATCCTTGCGGATTGTTCCCGTCCAATCCAGAATTAGGCAATATTTAACCCTAAATCTGACATTTTAAGCATGAATGGTCCAAGAACCGCACTCGATGCGATCGATCGGCGAATCCTGCTTCTGTTACAGGCGAATGCGCGGCTGACCAACGCCGAACTGGCCGAGCAGGTCGGTATTTCACCTTCGCCGTGCTGGCGGCGCGTTCGCGCGCTCGAGGAGGCGGGCGTCATCGCGCACTATGTCACGCTGCTCAATCCGGAAGTCGCCGGGCTGCCGGTGAGCGTGTTCGTGAGCGTGTCGCTCGAAAAGCAGATCGAGCCGGCGCTCGAGGTGTTTCAGCGCGCGGTGCGCGCCCGCCCCGAGGTGATGGAATGCTATCTGATGACCGGCGATTCCGATTACCTGCTGCGCGTTGTGGTGTCCGATCTGGCGGCCTACGAGAGATTCCTGATGGACCACCTGACGCGCATACCAGGCGTCGCCAGCATCCGCTCGAGCTTCGCGCTCAAGCAGGTGAAATACAGCACGGCATTGCCGCTCGACGCCGTAACCCACGCCTGACCGGCACGGCCCTCGCTACTCGTCCTCGACCAGCTTCTGTAGCCCCGAGATCGACTGACGAAGGCTGCGCCGCCGACGCAGCTTGGCGTGGACGGCCTCGGGAAGGTCGTTCGCCGCGATGACGCCCTTGTCGAGCAGGATGTCGATCAGGTCCTCGACCACGCGCGCCATTTCGATGTCGGTCAGCGTCAGGCGCTCGCGAATTCCCGGATTGACCGGGTGCGATGTAACGTAGCGCACGATTTCAGGATCTTCCGATTCAAGAAACTCCATCGCCTCGTTGGTCGGCCGCTCGAATATCTCGGCGATCGAGCCGCTCGCATCGCGTCTGATGAATGGCATGGCGACGGTTCCTTCGGGCGCTTGCCGGCCGTGCGCTCAGCGCTCGCGCAGCGCCCGCTCCTTGGCGCGCAGCAGCGGCTTCATGAGGTAATCGAGAACCGTCTTCTGCCCGGTTAGAATCTCGATCGACGCCGTCATGCCGGGGATGATCGGCAACGGCGATTCGTGTGTTCCAAGCGAGTTTTTCTCGGTGCGCAAGAGGACGCGGAAGAAGCTTTCGCCTTTCTCGTCCTTGATGCTGTCGGCGCTGATCTGCTCGAGATGCGCCTGGAGCCCGCCGAAGATCGAGTAATCGTAGGCGGTGATCTTGACCGTGGCGGTCTGTCCTGGCCTCAGGAAAGCGATGTCGGCCGGCCGGATGCGCGCCTCGATGATCAGGGTATCCTCGAGCGGCACCAGATCGATCAGGTCCTGGCCCGGTCGGATGACGCCACCGATGGTGTTGATCTTGGCTTCCTTGATCGTGCCGCGGACGGGCGCCCGGACCTCGGTCCGGCTTACGCGGTCGCGTTCGGCCAGGATCTTGGATTCGATCGTCGTGTACTGGGTCCGGCGCTGATTGAGTTCGTTGCGCGCATCGGCCTGAAACGTGGCGACCCGCTCCTGCATCCGTCGCTGCGATTCGGACAACGCCGATTCCGCGCGCGGAATCGAAAGCCGCGTGTTGTCGAGCTGCCCCTCGAGATCGGAGATCTGACGCTGCAGGCGGACGAGATCGACCCTCGCCGCGGCGCCCTTGGCGACCAGCGGCTCGGTGATCGCACGCTCTTCGCGGGCGATCGCGAGCGTGCGCTGCAACGCATTCGCGCGGCTTTTTAGCTCGAGAATCTCCTGTTGGCGCTGCGCCTCCTGGTCGCGCAGAACGGCCAGCTGGGCGTCGAGCTGCGCCTTTCGCGCCCGATAGAGCGAAAGTTCGGTGTCGGCCGCCCGCGGCGCCTGGGTGGCGACGTCGTTCGGGAAGGCGATCTCACGGTTCGCGACCTCGGCCTCGAGACGCGAAAGCGCCGCCTTGAGGCTGAGATATTGCGACAGGGTCTCCCCATAATCGGATTGTGCGACGGCGTTGGTGATACGAAGCAGCACCGCATCCTTCTCGACGATGTCGCCTTCCTTGACGAGCATCTCGGAGAGGATGCCGCCTTCGAGGTTTTGGATCACCTGCACGCGGCTGGCGGGGATCACGCGCCCGTCGCCGCGCGTCACTTCGTCGAGCAGCGCGTTGTTGGCCCAATAAAGAAAAATGACCACGAAGGCGACCACGGTCAGCGACAGCACGTTGGCGAAGTGCGTGGACGCGCGGCGCATCGTCGATTGCAGTTCCGGCAGAAAATCGAGTTCGATCGCGGAGCGTGCCATGGTTCTTCCGGGGATTGGCGATGATTACTTGGCGACGCGAATCTGGCCCTGGGCCAGCGATTCGAGGACCTTCTGTTTCGGCCCGTCGGCGACGACCTTGCCGCCATCGAGCACGATCAGCCGGTCGACCAGCTGCAGCATCGAGCTGCGATGCGTCACCAGGATCAACGTCTTGTCGGCGATAATCTGGAGGAGACGGTCACGGAAGCGGGATTCCGATGCGTTGTCCATGGCGCTCGTCGGTTCGTCGAGCACCAGGATGCGCGGATCGAGGAGAAGCGCGCGGGCGGTCGCGATCGCCTGACGCTGGCCGCCCGAGAGCAGTCGTCCCTGTTCGCCGACAGGAAGATCGTAACCCTGCGGATGGCGCTTCAGAAAATCATCGACGCCGGCGATCGTCGCCGCGCGCAACACAGCCGAATCGTCGACATTGGGCATGCCGATGCAAATGTTCTCGCGCGCCGTGCCGCTGAAAAGGAAGGCGTCCTGCGGAACACAGCCCATGCTGCGACGAAGCTCCGCCGGATCGAGCTGCCGGATATCGGTGCCGTCGAGCAGAATCGAACCCTTTGTCGGTTCGTAAAGACCGACGATCAAGCGTTCGAGCGTGCTCTTTCCCGATCCGATGCGCCCGATGATGCCGACCTTCTCTCCGGCGTCGACATAGAATGACACCTGATCGAGCGCATGCAGCTTCTGGTTCGGATAGGCGAAGGTGACATTCTTGAACTCGATCTGCCCGCGAAAGGCGCGACGGATGAGAAAATTCCGGTCCAATTCCCGTTCGACCGGCAGACTCATTATCTTGCGCAACGAGTTGAACGAGGTCAGCGACTGGTGCAGTCGCACCATCAATGTCGCGATCTGGGTCATCGGGGCCATCGCGCGGCCGGACAGGATGCTGGCGGCGATCAGCCCGCCGACCGTGAGTTCGCCACGCGAGATTTCATAGACGCCGACGATCACCACCAGCACATAGACCATGTTCTGCGCGAACAAGGAAAAATTGATGCCAATCGTCGATAGCGTACGTGTCGTCATGCCGGCGGACGCCGTCTGGGAAACGAAGCGTTCCCATTTCTGCTGGATGCGCGCCTCGGCCGAGGAGATCTTGATCGTATCAAGCCCCTCGATCGCCTCGACCAGGACGGAATGCTTCTGCGCCGCCTGGCGAAACGTCTGCTCGACCGCGCTACGCAATGGCACCTGGAGAACGAGCCCGACCGCCATGACGATCGGAATCGACAGCAACGGGACCAACGCGACCGGGCCGGCGATGAAGGCGATCATGACGATGAAGAGGCCGACGAACGGCAGGTCGATAAGCGCCACGAGCGAGGCCGAGGTGAAGAAGTCGCGCACCGCCTCGTATTCGCGCATGTTGTTGGCGAATGCGCCGGTCGACGGCGGCCGGGCCGCGTATTTCATTCCAAGTACGTGCTCGAACAGGCGCGAGGCGATCAGGATGTCGGCGCCCTTGCCGGCGGCGTCCACGAAGTACGCGCGCAGCGTGCGCAGCATGAAGTCGAACAGGAAGACGATAAAGACGCCCGCGGCAAGAACCCACAACGTCTCGACCGCGTTGTTCGGCACCACGCGGTCGTAGACGTTCATCACGAATAGCGGACTCGCCAGGCTGAACAGATTGATGATCACCGAAGCGATGGCGACCTGCCCGTAGATCGGCCACAGCTCGAGGACGGTTCGGAACAGCCCGGCTCTGATTTCGGGCGCGAATATATCGGTGAGCCCCGGGTGCCGTGCTTCCTGCGCCTTTATGAACAAGACGTAGCCCGCGTATTCGGCCGCGACCTCCGCCAGGGGCCGCGTCACATGCGTCCGGTCCGCCTCGGGCAGGAGTATCTCGAGCCGGCCGTCGTCGTGCCGCCTGGTCAGTACGCAGGCATTGTTCTTCTTCAGCACCAGCACGCACGGCAGATTGAGCGTCGATATCGCCGAAAGCTCGCGTTTGACCAGCCGCGCGATGAACCCGACGCGGGTCGCCGCGCGGACGAAGAGTTCGGGCGTGAACCCGCGCTCGTCCACCGGCAGTCCGGCGGCGAGCGCCGTCGTCGACATCGATTTCTCGAGGAGACCGGTGATGATCGACAGGCAGGTGAGAAGCGGATCATCCCAGGTGACCTGCCCAGGGGAGATCGCCGGCGCCTCCGCAGCGGCCGGCTTGGGCCCGCCACCCGGCGCGGCTTCGACGGCCGGGGCCGGAGCCTCCCGCTCGACCTTGAGGTTGACGGAGCTTTGCAGGCTCATTTCGGTAGAAGCGCCGTGCGGCGTATTTGATGACCCAATATCATAATTTGATCGTATACCGCATTTGATCTTAAGTTAAAGTTTCGTGTTGATCGAAGAAAGCCTTTGCGGTATCGATTTATATGTCCGGGTTCGATGAATCAACCCTAAGTCCGTTGGGTAAATATAAACTTAATAAAAATTGCAAGGGTATAGGGCGGAAACGCGAAAAGTCGTGTTATTCTCCTTGGTAACGCGGGACAGGTCCACGGATGAGCTGGGGCGCGAACGTGGGATTTGGGGCAATATTCTTACGACCGGGAAACTTAGGGGTACCGAGACATGACGCTCTCCAATCTTAAATCCGCGACCGCCGCCGCGGCGCTGGCGGCCGCGCTGAGCCTCGCCGGCACGAATGCTGGCGCGCAGACATTGCAGGAAACGGTTCAGAAGGCGATCTCGTCCAGCCCGACGATTGGCGTTGTGACGAACAACCGCCAAGCGGTCGAGCAGGAGTTGAGACAGGCCCGCGGGCTTTACCTGCCGCAAATCGACGCCAAAGTGGCGGGTGGTCCGGAATGGACCGATAACGCGAGCACGCGCGCTCGCGGCGCCGGCACGGATCGCTTGACGCGGGTCGAACGGCAAATCTTCCTGCAGCAGCGGGTATTCGACGGCTTCGAAACCGACAGCGAGGTCGAACGCCAAATCTTCCGTTCGAAATCGGCCGCCAATCGCGTCTATGAGAGCAGCGAATTCACCGGACTCGATGCGGTCGAAGCCCACATCAACACGATCCGTCAGCGCCGGTTGGTGTCGATCAATGAGGAATACCTCACCGAGCTCCGGCGGCTGCTGACACGCGTGCGTTCGCGCGCGATCGGCGGCGCCGGCGCTGCCGCCGACGTAGCGCAGGCGCAGGCGCGTATCGATCAGGGGTCGGCGACCCTGGCCGAGACCCGCAATGGCCTTCAAGATGCCGAATCGATGTTCATCCGCGTGGTCGGCGAGCGGCCAGGCCAGTTGGCCGATGCGCCGTACCCGGCGCAAGCGTTGCCGGCGAATCTCGACGTCGCGATCACCAATGCGGTGGCGAAAAATCCGACCGTCGCGATCCGTGACGCGGATATCGAGGTTGGCGATGCCGAAATCAGGCTCGCGGACTCGCGCTTCTGGCCGAAGCTCAATATCGAGCTATCGGGGCGCAACGACCGTAACCTCGACGGCGTTTCGGGCCGCGACGCCGAGGCGACAGCGCTTCTGGTCATGCGGTGGAATCTCTATCGCGGCGGGATCGACCAGGCCAATCGCCGCGAGGCACTGGGACGTCTGGCCCAGGCCAAGAGCTCGAAACAGGTCTCCGTGCGCTCCGCCGAGGAAGAGATGCGCAGATCGTGGGCGCAGCTGGAGAGCGCGACTGCGCGGGTCCAGGCGCTGCGGAGCGCGGTCCAGCTCAATACCACCGTGCGCGCGGCCTATTACCAGCAGTTCGAACTCGGCCAGCGCAGCCTGCTCGACCTCCTCGACCAGGAGCAGGAGGTCTTCGTGTCACGCGGGCGGTTGCTGACGGCGGAAGCCTCGCGCATCTTCGCGGCGTATCGGATGCTGGCGGTTCAGGGTCAGCTCAACGCGACCTTGGGCGTGCAACTGCCCGTCGAGGCGGATGCGAGCAAGCCCGCGCCGGTCCCGGCCGACCGCGACTGGCAGTGGTAGCGAAGACGGCGGGGACGCGTTAAGTCCTAATCCGCTTTTCCGGCATATCGCGGCTGGCCGCCTGGTAACGGGCGCGCCGGCCGCAGTCGTTTTACGTCTTCGAATATCGGGCGCGCGCGACCCGGACCTTAAATTTTATCAGGGCTTCAGCCAGACCAAACAAGCGAAATCGCCGGGCCCGCCCACCTGCGCCGGCTGAATCGTCGCATTCGCCGCCCGAACGCGCCCTGGCGCGATACTGATGAGTCGCACGTCCTCGCTGAACACGCGACCGTCAACGAAGCTCGCCCACAGATCGTCGAAGTTGCCGCGTAGCCGGAAGCGGAAATGCCGGCGCAGCGCCTGCCCGACAAGCGGCCCGCCTTCGTTTCCAAACCAGCCCATGAACGGCGCGTTGGCACAGAGCACTTCCTGATCGCGCGAGAGAACGAGGCAGGGAAAAGGACAGTACTCGAGCAGCGATACGATGTTCGTCGGACCGACCGAAAGCAGCGCGCGGATCAGGCGCTGGCGGAGTTCGGCGACGCAGTAGGCGCGAACGCGCGAGGCAAGATTTGTTTCCCCGCGGCCGGCCGCAATCTGGGCGATGAGCCGGTTGAGCCGGAGATGGCGTGACTGGGCGATGTCCTCGAGCGTCTGCCAGAACGGCCGCTCGAGATTCAGCGAATACCGCCGGCCATCGAGCTGCACGACGCGATGCTGCGTTTCGCCGTTTCGCCGGCGCCGCTCGAGTGGGGTCGAGGACGCGCGCGGCCGCTCCGGGTTCTCTTGCGGCGCGATTGTTTCGCTCATGCTCGATCGGGGGTCACACCCAAGTTTGACGGACACGAGGTTCGTCCGACGTCGGGAACAAAACGGGGCCCCAGGGGGCTGCAACAAAGGTCCTGCGCTTCGCAAGAGGGCGATATCGTCGCCCCTGTCTTCGCGGCGGACGACCGCCGGCGAGGCAAGATTATATCGCTGAATTCCATGGTATTAATGGTAGCAGCTTGGGCACGTTGACACGATTCCTTGTTAAAGATAGCATATTCCGTTGATTGTTAACGATTTGGGCCCGGCGCTTGTAAAGAAGCCGCGGCCAAGTGACTGCGATGGCTGATACCACACAGCAGACCGAGGTCAACGCCAACGCCCGCGGCGCAGCTTCGTCGGGCGACGGGGCATCCGAAGGCGGGCTTGCGCCTTTGCCGGCCGATTTTCTTGTCCTCTCGCTCGAGGACTTGCTGCCCGATCCACGTGGTGAAGTGGTGGTCTTCGACGACATAGGCGAAGGCTTGGCCATCGTGACCGATCACCAGGTGGCCGATCATGGCGTCTCCCCGGCGCACATCACCGCCGCCGGCGTCGACGTGGACGGCTTTTCCTTCTGCACGTTCGACACCGGGCTCACGGTCTACTATCCCAATTCGCTCAAGCTGATCGTGGCGCCCGATATCGGGTGAACGAATCGACCGGCTAGGTCGGCACGAACGGCGCGCGCGGCTTCCTTTCCGGAGGTAACGCTTAAAGCCGGTCGCTTGCGCTTTCGGCGCGGCCGACCCGGCCCGGCGAGCCCGCGATCACTCCTATCTTCAGTTGTGCCACGGCCGGTCCGGCAGAGCCTGACGCCACGGCTTGCCCGAGACACGGGTTCGCTTTGCGTCCCATGGCGT
>CAZLYV010000060.1:2821-11175 GCA_964563665.1 uncultured Acetobacteraceae bacterium | reverse complement strand
CGCCGATGGCCGGATTGGCAAGAAGGCTAAGCCGGCTCGATCCCGTCGGCGCCGGCGCCGCAGACCAGCGCGCAAACGCGCTCGCTCCCGCCGGGCGCGACCTTGCGCGTCATCAGGGCGGCAATGGCGGCGGCGCCGCTCAAGTCAACCGCAAGCCCGAGCTCGAGCCACATCCAGCTTGCCGCATTTCGCATATCGTCGTCGGAGATCAGTACGATCTCGGCGACGTGTCGGCGCACGAGGTCGAAATTGATCGGCTCGGTGCGACGCGCCGCCATCGTCGGCACGGCGGTGGTGATTCGGTCGAGCTCGACGATTCGGCCCGCTTCCAGGCAGGCATGCAGCGTCGGCGCACCCTCGGGCTCGACGCCGACGATGCGTAGCGCCGGCTTGAGCGCCTTGGCCGCGATGGCGATCCCGGAGATGAGCCCGCCCCCGCCGATCGCGACGACGAGAGTGTCGATCGCCGGATCGTCGGCAAGAATTTCGAGCGCGATGGTGCCTTGGCCCGCGATCACCGCCGGGTCGGCGAAGGGATGAAAATAGGTAAGACGATCGCGCGCGGCAAGCTCGAGCGCCGCTCGGTTGCTTTCGTCCCACACCGATCCCGAGACGACGAGCCGGGCGCCCCAATCCTCGATCTTTTTGGCCTTCAACGGCGAGACGTTTTCGGGAACGAAAATCGTCGTCGGCACGCGCGCCAGCCATCCGGCATACGCCACCGCTATGCCGTGATTGCCACCGGACGCCGTGACGATGCCGCGCGCGGTCTCCCCGGCCGATAGCGTGGCGAGCTTCGAAATCGCCCCGCGGGCCTTGAACGAGCCGGTTGCCTGGAGATTTTCAAGCTTGAGTACCAGCGTTCCCCGTTCGATCGGAGATTGGCGGAGCGCCGTTATCTCCAATAGCGGCGTTCGCCGAACCCGACCGGTGATCCGTTGCGCCGCGGCTTCGACGTCGGCGAGCGTTAACCGGGATGCTTCGGGCGCTTTCACCGCAGGCGATCTCCACTGGACGAGGACCGTCGCCGCATCAGTCGCCGTGATACGCGTTCAATAGCACGCCGACGCAGTTTCCGCGCGTGGTGAGCCCCGGGGCCCGGCGGCAGAATAGCCGGCCCGAGCGCGCGTAACGCGCCTCGACGGGCTCGCGCCCCGGGTCGTCGAGGAAATTCACCCGTCCGGCGAGCTCGCCCTCTTTTACCTCGGTCATCAAGCGATGGACCGGCTCGTAGATACCGCTGGCCGGCGCGAAGACATACGACTTCGAATCGATGATCCGCATTAATTGCGTTTTCAGCCTGGGCGGCGCTTTCTTGGCCGGCTTGAGAACGCCCAGGTGGCGAAGGACATTATAGACTCCGGTCTCACAGATCCTTAGACCGTCCAGCGACACTGCGCCGGCGCTACCGAGCTCGGAGCCGACGACGATAAGTCCGCGCCGTTGAGCGGCGGCGGCGGATGTCCGTGGCTCGCCCATTGTGTCCATGACCACGGTGAGCGGCGCACCGAAGGCGAGGATAGCGTCGAGCGTTTTCTTGCGCAAAGCGGGGTCCTGCGCCCGTTGCATCATTACGCTCGCTACGATATCGAGCGACGAGCCGCCGGAGTGCAGGTCCATAAGCACCTGACACATTGGAAACAGAACGCTGTCGATATAGTGGGCAATCTGTTCGGTCGACGTGCCGCGCGGATCGCCCGGAAAGCAGCGGTTCATGTTCTTGCCATCGACCGTCGAAACTCGCTGACCGGCGACCACCGCCGGCAGGTTCGCCGCCGGAAGGATGATGAGCCGGCCATGGACTTGCGCCGGATCAAGACCGCGAATCATCCGGCCCAGCACGATCGGCCCCTCGTACTCGTCGCCATGATTCCCGCCCATCAGCAATACCGATGGGCCACGGCCGTTCTTGATCACCGCGATGGGGATCTTGATTACGCCCCAGGCGTCGCTGTGCGGCGAAAAAGGCAGATTGAGAAAAGTGATCCGCTTGCCGTTCGTCTCGAAGTCGATGTCGGTGAAAATCGGTGATGTCGTCATTAGACGAAGACCTCGCGCGATGCGGAGCAAGACGCGGCCGTTGCCAAAACCGGCCGCGTCTCGCGGATCAGGGGTGGTCGATCAAAACACCGGCAAATCGGGCATTCTGCTGCCGGTCCACTTCTCGAATAGGCCGTTGAGGTCGCCGTTGAGTTTGTGGAAATAGATGAACGTGTTGACCCAATGCAGCATATCGGGATCGCCCCGGCGCACGCCGATCGCGCCCGGCGAGAGGCGGATGGGAAACTTGGTCTCGAGATTCTTCTCGGGCGCTCGCTTGGCAATTTCGACCGCCAGCAGATCGGCGGTGGCGATGATATCGACTTGGCCCGAGAGCAGCGCGGCGGTGGTGGTTGCATCGTCCTCAAAGCGAATGATCTGTGTTCCTTGCGGCGCCAGGCGCGTGAAGTCGATATCTTGGGTGGTGCCGCGGGTTAGGCCGACCTTGTAAGGCTTCACGTCGGCCATCGACATGATCCGTTTGTCTTTGGGACCCATCACCACGAGGCTCAGCGCGACGTACGGGATCGAGAACGAAACCGCAAGCGCGCGCTGCGGCGTGATACCGAAGGTCGCCACGACAATGTCGACCTTATTGGTCTGGAGATAGGGAATGCGGTTCGGGCCAGTGAGCTGGACGATCTCCAGGTTGACGCCGAGATCCTTGGCGATGAGCTTGGCGACGTCGACATCGTAGCCGTCGGGTTGCTGATCCTTGTTGGTGAGGCCGTAGGGCGGTACGCCAAGATCGATGCCGATCAGGACCTTTTTGCGCTTCAATATTTCATCGAGCAGCTGTGCCTGCGCCACGGCCGTGAACGCGAACATACCAGCGAGCGCGAACGCGGCGATCTTTCCTAACAACGACAACTTCATTTGAGCCTCCCTCGTTTGACTGTCAATCGGTTAGAGCACGGATCGGATGAACGTCTCGAGCTCCGGTGTTTCAGGCCGCTGGAAGACGGCCTCGGGCAGGCCCGATTCCCAAACCTGCCCTAGGTGCATGAATACGACACGGTCGGCGACGTTGCGCGCGAAGCCCATTTCGTGGGTGACGAGAATCATCGTCATGCCGGCGGCCGCGAGATCCTCGAGCACCTTGAGAACCTCGCCCACCAACTCCGGATCGAGCGCGGACGTGATCTCGTCGAACAGCATCACCTTCGGCTCCATGGCGAGCGAGCGCGCGATCGCCACGCGCTGCTGCTGGCCGCCCGAAAGTTCGTCGGGGTAGGCATCGATCTTTTCCAGGAGCCCGACACGCATCAGCACGTCACGAGCGATCGCCTTGGCGCGATCAAGCGGCATCTTCTTGGCGACCGTCGGGGCCAGCGTGATATTCCGCTCGACCGTCAAGTGGGGAAAGAGGTTGAAGCTTTGAAAGACGATGCCGACCTGTTGGCGAAGCGCGCGAAGGTCGACGCCGGGAGCGTTCACGCGCTGGCCATTGACTTCGATCGTGCCCGCCTGGATCGGCTCGAGCCCGTTGATGCAGCGTAACAGCGTGCTCTTGCCCGAGCCGCTGCGTCCGATGACGACAACCACTTCGCCCGCCTCGACCTCGAGCGAAACGTCGCGCAGCACCTCGATCGCGCCAAAACTCTTACGGATTCCAGCCAAGCGAACGACCGGCATGAAACTTCCTTTCGAGACGGCGGGCGAGGGCGGACAGCGGAAAACAGATGGCGAAATAGATCGCCGCGACGACGGCGAAGACCATGAACGGCCGAAACGTCGCGTTATTGATCACTTGGCCCGCACGGGTGAGCTCGATGAAGCCGATGATCGAGGCAAGCGACGTGTTCTTGACGAGCTGGACCAAGAACCCGACCGTGGGGGGAATCGCGATGCGCACTGCCTGCGGCAGGATCACGTACCAGAGCTGCTGGCGGAACCCGAGGCTAAGCGCGGCGGAGGCCTCCCATTGCGGTTTGGGGATTGCCTGGATGCAGCCACGCCAGATCTCGCCGAGAAACGCGCCAGCGTAGAACGTGAAGGCAACGGCGGCGGCAAGCAGCGCGGGAACATTGTAGCCGAACACGCCGAGCCCGAAATAAACGACGAATAGCTGCATGAGCAGCGGCGTGCCTTGGAAAAACTGGATATAACCGGCGGCGGTCGCGCGGAATGGGGCGAGCGGTGCGACCCGCGCGACCGCCAGCACAAACCCCGCTATGCCGCCGCCAAGGAACGCCATCAGCGACAGTCCGACGGTCCAGCGCGCGGCCAGCAGCAGATAGTTGAATTCGCCGAGCCCGAATTCGCGGATCATGCGAGCCTCCGGCGGGCGAACACGCCAAGCCAAATCGCATAGAAAAAGCCGCGAAAAAGGAACGTCAGGCCGAGATAGATGAGCGTCGTGAAGAAATAGATTTCGAAGCTGCGAAACGTACGCGACTGGAGAAAATTCGCCGCGAAGGTGAGCTCCTCGGCCGAGATCTGCGAAACGACGCTCGAGGTCAGCATCAACAAAATAAACTGACTGGCAAGCGCGGGATATACGGTCTTCAACGCCGGGAAGATGACGACGTAGCGAAATACCTGCAGGCGCGTGAGGCCGAGCGACAGCCCCGCCTCGACCTGCCCCTTGGGGACCGCTTCGATCCCGGCGCGCACGATCTCGGTCGCGTACGCACCGAGGTTGACGGTCATGGCAAGGATGGCGGCCTCGCCGGCGGTCAGCCGCAAGCCAAATCCCGGCAGGGCGAAGAAGATGAGGAAGAGCTGGACGAGAAACGGCGTGTTGCGGATCAGCTCGACGTAACCGACGGCGAGCCAGCGCAACGGCCGCGACCCGGAGGTACGGGCGAGGGCGCCCAGGACGCCGATGGCGAACCCGAGCGCGATAGCGATGAGCGAAAGCCGAATTGTCAACCATGCCCCGTAGAGGAGCTCGGGCACATGATCAAGTACGACGCCAAATTGAAAGATATATGTCACAATAGGTCTATTGTTAAACAGCATTTTGTTGATGAAGATTAAATTCAACCGTAAAAGTTACGGCAATGGCTGTCAACCATCGGACCCGAGAGCGCTCCGCGCGCCGCCGCGCTCTGGCGCTCGAGAATCGCCTTGGACATCCTCGAATCAGCTCGCCCGGGACGTGATACGGCCTGTCGCACGATGAGATCGCCCGGAGCCTGGGCCGGTCGCTCAACGAGATCTATCGGATGGTCGATTGCCTTGTGCGCCTCGGCGACTCGAGCACTGAAACCGACTTCGCACGGCGCTCGATCGTGCGATCTCCCTTTATGTCGCCGGCTCTTCGAGGCGCCGGGTGAGAATGCCGAACATCTGGTCGAGCCGGCGGCGATCGACGGTCGACAATCCGGTGACGAACCATGCCTCCCATTCCCTGGCGAGCCGCGCGATCCGCCGATAGATTCGCCGGCCCTTGGGCGAGAAGCCCAGCACCAGAAGGCGGCCATCCACGGGATGGTGCCGGCGCGTGAGCAAACCACGGCGGATGAGGCGCGCGACCGCGCGGCTCACCTTAGCCTTGTCCATGCTCGTGTGCTCGACAATGCGGTTCGACGACATCGGCTTGAAGAAACCGAGCACCGCCATCACGCGCCATTCGGGAATAGTGAGGCCGAAGGACTTCCGATATTTGTCGGCGAAGCGCCGGCTGACCGCGGCGGCGAGGACCGAAAGGCGGTAGGGGAGGAAATGATCGAGCCTGAGGGCGCGGTCGTGTCGCCTCTTGCGTGGCATGCAGCCCAAAGCTCCAAATCGTCGTTCGCGCCGGTGCTTGACAATCGTTTCAAACGAAACGACCATCCCGGCCTGCAGGATCGCACAGCCACGCGAGCATCGGCGACCGGAAAAGCGTATAATCATATACGCGCCGGCCGCGACGTTGTTCAAAGATTAGGGGATGGCGGCGATCGCCGGCTTATAGGCCGGGTTCGATCGAGGGAGGAAACCCATGCGAGCGAGCCAGCATGTTTCGCCGCCGCGCGGCGCATCGTTGCGCGATCGGCCGAGCGCGGAGGAGCGGGCGACGCGGGTCGATCTCGCGGCCTGCTACCGGCTGGCGCATTTCTACGGCATGACGGACCAGATCTACACTCACATTTCGGCCCGCGTGCCGGGGCCGGCCGTTTATTTCCTCATCAACGCTTATGGCCTTTTGTTCGACGAGGTTACGGCCTCCACCCTGGTCAAGGTCGATCTCGAGGGGCGTATCGTCGATGAGACCGGACTCGGCATCAATCCGGCCGGGTTCGTCATCCATAGCGCGGTTCATGCGGCGCGATCGGACGCAGCTTGCGTCATGCACACTCATACGCGCGCCGGCATGGCCGTGGCGGCGCAGTTGCGCGGGCTTCTGCCGCTCAGCCAGCATGCCATGCGATTCTGGAAACGACTGAGCTACCATGATTACGAGGGCGTCGCGCTCGACCCCGAGGAACGCGCGCGCCTGGTCAGCGATCTCGGCGCCAACAACGCGATGATCTTGCGCAACCACGGCCTGTTGACGCTTGGTCCGACCATCCGTCACGCCTTCGAACTCATGTACTACCTGGAGCGCTCCTGCCAATCGCAGATCGATGCGATGGCCGGCGGCGCCGAGCTCAACCTTCCACCGCCCGAATTATGCGAGCACACCGCCCGGCAGTTCGAGCGGCCGAACCGGCCGGCGGTCGAACGCGATTGGCCGGCGCTTTTGCGCCTGCTCGATCGCATCGATAATTCATACAAAACCTGATCGATCGGCGGTTTGAATCACGCGCGCTCGGCAATTTTTTGCAACGAGCGTGCATTCCGGTTTCCCGAGAACCACGAAGGATAGTTGCCCATGGCGCCCGCGATCGACATTCACACGCATATGCTGAACAAGGATTGGTTGGAGCTGCTTCGCCATCACGGGCACCCGCGCTATGAGGTGCGCAAAAGCATGGATGCGCCCGAGGGGATCTTTCTCGACGGCGCGCCGTTCATGACGCCCCAGCCCGGCCATTTCGATTACGCAACCCGCATCAAGCGCATGGACGAAGCGAAGGTCGATATGGCGATCATTTCGCTCACCTGCCCGAACGTTTATTGGGGCGGCCCGGAGATCAGCCTAAAGGCGGCGCAGATCGTCAACGACGACATGGCGGCGGCGCAGAAACAGCATTCCTCGCGCATTCGCTGGATGTGCTCGCTGCCGTGGGAACATTCCGACCTCGCGGTGAACGAGCTCGCCCGCGCCTGCAGCGAAGGCGCGGTCGGCGTCATGGTGCTGGCCAACATCGCCGGCCGCGCGCTCACCGACCCGCTGTTCGCGCCGGTGTGGAAGGCGATCGACGGTCGCAGGCTCCCGGTGTTGATCCATCCGACGGCGCCGCCGGGCACGCCGGAGATGGCGATGCACGAATTCAACCTCATCGCCTCGATCGGCTTCATGTTCGACACCAGTCTTGCCGTCGCGCGGATGATTTTCGACGGATTCCTCGATCGCTATCCGAACATAAAACTGATCGTCTCCCACGCCGGCGCGGCGCTGCCCTATCTGATTGGCCGTCTCGAAAAATGCTTCGACAACATGGACGCGTGCCGCGCCAGGACCCAGACCCGGCCCAGCGAATATATGCGGCGGCTCTATTACGACACGGTGACCTATCGCCAGGAATCGCTCGAGATGTGCATCGGCGTCGGCGGGGTCGGCAACGTCATGTACGGATCGGACTATCCGCACAACATCGGTGACATGAAGGGCTGTCTCGCCCGCGTCGACGCGTTGGCGGCCGACCAGCGCGCGAGGGTTCGCGGCCGCAATGCCGAGCGGATTTTCAGGCTCTAGACCGCATCAGGCCTCGCCGTCTGGCCGCCGTCGCGTTCATTGTGCTAGGCCACGCGACGAAGACTTCCGATGAAGCAGAAGTCGATGATCTTTGAACCATGGGGAGGGTTCCGATGACGCCCAAAATACCGAAGCTGGCCGCGGTTGTAGCAGCGCTATGTCCCGCCGCGGTCGGCGGCGCCACGCTCGACGACGTGAAGCAACGCGGATCCGTCCACTGCGGCACCGCGCCCAACATTCCCGGCTACGCGTTCACCGACGCGCAAGGCAACCGGCAAGGCTTCGACATCGATCTCTGTCGTGCGCTGGCGGCGGCGATCTGCAACAGAATCGCCTGCATCGAGACCTTGATCGCCGGCATCGCGATGCGGTCGTTATCGCTAAAATCGGCGAGCTTTTTCACCGCCGGATTGCGGGTGTTGAGATAGAGCGGAATCAGATTGAGGCCGGCGGCGCCCCGCACGTCGAAATTGCCTCGGGTTCGCGACCAGATCGTGGCCAGCCCGGGAACGCCCAGGCAGACGAA
>CAZLYV010000060.1:0-2721 GCA_964563665.1 uncultured Acetobacteraceae bacterium | reverse complement strand
GATCCATCGTGTCGACGCGCTGCGACGTCACGCTGGCGGCTTCGGGCGGCGCGGCGCCAAAAGATGACGTCGTGGAAAAACGGTCGCAACGATCGCAAGAGTAATGGCGAGAGAAATTTTGGTCATAGTGTCCCTCGATGGCTGACTGGACCCCCGTCGGACCGGCGTTTCATAGCGAGCGCGATTGTCGCCGAATTTATCTTCTCCGAGCGCGCCGATGGGCTCGAAAAAATCATAGCGCTATGCGGCGAAATCCCGCAGCACTTTTCCGGGCCGCGCAGCATTCGACCGCAGTCCCGCCTGATCGACGATCCGGGTGCCGTTCACCCATACGCCATGCAGCCCAACGGCCGGCGTGGTCAGGCGTTGCGCGCCCGCCGGCAGATCGAAGACACGCCGCTTCGCTCCCCGACCCACGGTTGCGGGGTCGAAAAGGAT
Source organism: uncultured Acetobacteraceae bacterium (assembly GCA_964563665.1). Taxonomy (GTDB): domain Bacteria; phylum Pseudomonadota; class Alphaproteobacteria; order CACIAM-22H2; family CACIAM-22H2; genus CAZLYV01. Next base: position 2,283 of record CAZLYV010000060.1, on the reverse strand, counting down.
CAGATCGGCGGCAAGCCCGGGGGCGAGACGGCCTCGATCGCGGATACCGAAGATTTGCGCCGGCTGCCCGGTCAGTCGGCGTGTCGCCTCCTCGAGCGTCAGTACCCCAAGCTCGCGGCCCCAGTGTCCCAGCAGATGGAGCCCGAAACCCGCGTCGCACAGAAACGTCAGATGGGCGCCGGCATCCGAGAGCGAAATATGGGCGTCGGGTTCGCGGAGCAGGCGGGCGACCGCCGGTTCGTCGTTGTGCAGCAACTCCGCGGTGAAGGCCGTCGCCAGGTCTTCCGACAGCGCGAGTTCAAGAATGCAATCCAGCGGGTGCTTGGCTTGTTCGCCGGCGATGTCGGCGATCGACCGGCCCTCGAGCCCGCGGGTCGCGGGCGTGGCGCCCTCGATGACGTTCACCCGGTCCCATTCGCTGTTGAACAGTCGCATGCCGCGCGCGGCCGCGAGCTCGGCCTTGACCGCATCGCGGAATTTTGGATCGCGGTAGACAGCGGCGAGATTGTCACCGTGCGCCTCCATCGCCGGCTTCCAGGCGATGAGGCCTTCGAACAGATACGGGTTGCGCAGCGTGAAATCCATGGTGAGCGGACAGCACGAGGTCTGCGCCCAAAGCATGTTGCCGCGCGCGCGCGCGGCGTTGATGTCGGCAAAGGCGCAAAATACGCTCTCCGGGTTGGTGTTGCTGTGAAACAAGGCCGCGATCACGATCGGACGTCGGCTATCGGCGGCGATCGTCTCGAGATAGGGGATCGTCGTCTTCGATCCCTTGGTCAGCATGAAGACCCCGCGACCTGCTTCGCCCATCGCGGTCACGAGACCGCGCAGTTCCCGGTCATCGGCGAGCCGGGAGGGCATCGGAACGCCGTTTTCCCCGTTGTGCGGCTCGCTGGTCGAGGTGGCGAAGCCGACCGCTCCGGCCGCCATCGCTTCGCGCACCAGGTGGCGCATGGTCTCGATCTCGTCGTCGCGCGCCACCCGCCGGGCGGCGTCGTCGCGCAGCACGAAGGTGCGAAGCGAGGAATGGCCGATGAACGCCGCGACATTGGGGCCGACACCGTTGCGCTCGAGCATCGCCAGATATTGCGGGAAGGTCTCGAAATCCCAACGGATGCCGGCGCGTAAAGCATCGAGCGACATGCCCTCGACATGCGTCAGATTGCGCATGGTGAGGTCGCGATCCGCCGGCCGGCAGGGGGCAATGGTAAAGCCGCAGTTTCCAATGACGACCGTGGTAACGCCAAGGGCCGGCGAAGGATCGACGAAAGGGTCCCAGGTGATTTGCGCGTCGTAATGGGTGTGGCCGTCGATGATGCCAGGCGCCAACGCCAGGCCCCCGGCGTCGATCGTTTCACGCGCCGGCCCCAATCTTTTTTCGATGGCGACGATACGGCCGGACGTCACCCCAAGGTCGCCATGCACCGGCTTGGCGCCGGTGCCATCGACGATCAGCGCGTCGCGAATGACCAGGTCGTACACGTTCTCGTCCTCCGCCCTGCGGGGTTCTTCGACCCCGCCCATCGATCAATAGATAAGAATGCCCGGCGGATCAACGATCGTCGTCGCGATGGGCCGCGATGCCTGATAAACGTGGGGCGGCATCGGCCGATATTTGGCTCACAAGGGGAGAGCGCTCGATGACCAAATCGCTGAGCGACCGGCTGGCGGCCTGCTACACCGGCGCCGTCCACGACGTCTTGCGCGCCCTCGGGCATGAGCGCGTGGTCTTGCCGGCGACGATCCGGCCGCTCGACCCGGCCCGGAAGCTCGCGGGCGAGATATGGACGGTGAGCGGCCATATCGATCGCACGCGCGTCGCGCGCACGATACGCTGCTTGCCTGGGTCACGCTGCTGTCGAGGGCGCCCGCCGGCAAGGTCGTCGTCTGCCAGCCGAACAACTCGGAGATCGCGCTGATGGGCGAGCTGTCGGCCGAGACGCTGATGCACAAGGGGGTGCGCGGCTATGTCGTCGACGGCGGGTGCCGCGACACCGAGTTCGTCCTGTCGATCGGGTTTCCGGTGTTCTTTCGCTTCTTCACACCGTCGGACATCGTCGGGCGCTGGATCCCCGACCGGTTCGGCGAGCCGATCACCATCGGCGAGGTGACGATCAGCACCGGGGACTACCTGATCGCCGATCGCGACGGCGTGGTCGTGATCCCGGGCGCGATCGCGCCCGATGTCGTCGCCCGCACCGAGGAGGTGATGCAAACCGAGAACAAGGTGCGAGGCGCGATTCTATCGGGCACCGACCCGGTCGAGGCTTACTTGCGCTACGG
>CAZLYV010000059.1:4045-11253 GCA_964563665.1 uncultured Acetobacteraceae bacterium | reverse complement strand
GGCCCCTTGCGCGCGGTGACCACGCGCATGCGGACGGTTTGTCCGGGCGTCAGCGTGCCGAGGCCCGCGTTGCGCAGCACCGTGATGTGCACGAACACATCCTTGCCGCCGTTGTCGGGCGAGACGAACCCGTAGCCCTTGAGACCGCTGAACCACTTGACCACGCCATCGACCGTCTCGGCGCCCTCCATCGACACCGGCGCCATGCCCGGGGGCGGCCGCATCTGCGGCGATGGCGCCGCCCGCGCGCTGCTGTTGTCGACTTCCAGCACGCGAAGGACTTGGCGCCCCTTGGGGCTTTGGCCGATCTCGACCAGGAGGCCGGCGCCTTCGCCGACGCTCTCGTAACCCGCCTGCTTGAGTGCTGAAAGATGGAGGAAGGCTTCAGGAGAACCATCGACCGGGGTCACGAACCCGAACCCCTTGGCCATGTTGAACCACTTCACCGTTGCGCGAATCGGCGCGCTGTCACCCGACGCTTGCATGTTTCACCCATTTCACCAGTTCGACCTTTGGACATGATGTAAGTTTCTTTCTTGTCCCGTCAAAGGGAAGTAATAACCTTAGCATTCTCCATAGTTACCGACAAAGGCTGTTTTTTCGGTTCATCCCGACAATCGAAAATTTGTCCGTCCGCAGCAGGACCGTCCGGAGACATTACGCAGACGAACCCGCCGGGTTGCAAGCGTGACGCGGATATGGTCCAAACCGCCGAGCCCGCTCGAACGCGAGGGCGGCTAACCGCGGCCCGCGCCCGAAGGAATCCCCGGGGACAAGGACATGGGACGCTTTTCAAGCCTCGATGACGTGGATGCCGCCGGCGCCCGCGTGCTCGTTCGCGTCGATCTCAACGTACCGATGCTGGACGGCAAGGTGACCGACCGAACCCGCATCGAACGTCTGGTGCCGACTTTGAGCGAACTCTCTTCCAAGGGCGCCCGGGTGGTGGTGATCTCGCATTTCGGTCGGCCCAAGGGCGGGCCCGATCCGAAGCTTTCGTTGGCGCCGCTCGCCGGTGAGTTGGGTAAAGCGATGGGCGGCCGCAAGATCGCTTTCGCGCCCGATTGCGTCGGCCCAGCGGCGGAGGCGGGCGTCGCGTCGCTCAAGCCTGGCGAGATGATCTTGCTGGAGAATCTGCGTTTCCATGCGGCGGAGGAGAAAAACGACGCGAGCTTCGCCCGGCAACTCGCGAAACTCGGCGACATCTACGTCAACGACGCGTTCTCCTGCGCCCATCGCGCGCACGCCTCGACCGAGGCGATCGCGCATCTCTTGCCGGCGGCGGCAGGACGGTTGATGGAAGCCGAGCTCGACGCGCTTGAACGAGCGCTGGGAACCCCCCAACGTCCGCTCGCGGCCATCGTGGGCGGCGCCAAGGTGTCGACCAAGCTCGATCTCCTGAGCAACCTCCTCACCAAGGTGGACGTGCTGGTCATCGGCGGCGGCATGGCGAACACCTTTCTCCACGCCTCGGGTGTCCATGTCGGTCGTTCGCTGTGCGAAATCGACATGGCGGAGACGGCGCGGCGAATCGCCGCCGAAGCCGCGGCGGCGCGGCGCCAGATCGTGCTGCCGATCGATGCCGTAGTGGCATCCGCGCTCACCGCTGGGGCCACGGCAGAGACGGTGCCGATCGGCCGCGTCGCCGCCGACAAGATGATCCTCGACATCGGGCCGCGGTCGATCGCCGAATCGGTGAAGACGCTCGAAGGGTGCCGGACCGTCGTTTGGAACGGACCGCTCGGCGCCTTCGAACATCCGCCCTTCGATGCCGGCACCTCCGCGGTCGCGCGCCAGGTGGCGCGCCTCACGCGCGCCGGCAAGCTTGTTTCGGTCGCGGGTGGCGGCGACACGGTCGCAGCGCTTGCGCGGGCCGGCGTCGAAGTCGACTTTACCTATGTATCGACCGCGGGCGGTGCGTTCCTCGAGTGGCTCGAAGGCAGGGAACTGCCCGGCGTCGCGGCGCTCGCCCGCTGAAGCACCGCCATGCGCCGCCTGAAGCTCATCATCGGTCCGGTGACATTGGTCGCCGAGCTGTTCGACACGCCAAGCGCCGCGGCGATCTGGAACGCGGCGCCGTTTACCGCCCGGGCCGAGACCTGGGGCGAGGAAGTTTATTTCACCACGCCGGTCTCGCTTGCCAGGGAGAAGGACGCGCGCGCCGTGGTGAACAAGGGCGAGCTGGCGTTTTGGTCCGATGGCGATGCGATCGCCGTCGGCTTCGGCCGCACGCCGATTTCGCGCGGCGACGAGATCCGGCTGGCGAGCCCTTGCAATATCTGGGGACGTACGATGGACGACGTGACACGGCTCCGCGCCGTCCAGCCGGGCGCCGCGATTCGGGTCGAGCCGATGGAGTAGGTATCGACCTGTCAGCGGGACCGGCGAATGGCGCCGCCGCGGACCGGATCGGGTGATTCAGTCGCTGACTTGCTGATAAACCGCGCGCGCCAGGCGAAGCAGCTCGTCGCGCGGCTGATTGCCGGAGAGCGCGTAGCCCATGCGGTCCTCGCGCCAGTAGAAAACGTTGACCCCATTGGGCTCGGTGACGAACTGGAACGCCGTTTCCGCCGGGCCTTCGTTGACCATCTTGTAGAATAAGGTCACCCGCTGACCGTTCGCCGCCTCGTACATGAACTGGATCGCGACGCCGCCCTCGGCTGCCGGCAGCAGCCGGCCGCCCATCAGGCGATAGCCGCGGGGATCGAGCCGCGGCGCCTTGATCTGGCGCCCGATCCGGTTCGACAGCCAGCGGACGAGGTGAGCTTCCTCGTCGATGCCGACTTCGACCGGGTGCCGGACTTCGACCGCGAAAACCGCGTGCGCGAGCGCCGCCTGGCGCGGCAATGGCGCCGCTGCGCTCGCCACTCGGTTACCGTTCGGAAAAATTGCGCTCCCCGTCCAGTAACCGTGACCAGCCCAGCCGGTGGCGAGTCCGACAGCGAGCCATGCCGCCGCGGCGGCCGTGCGGGCGAGCAGACGAGTGCGGCGACGGGCGCCCGGTCGGGCCATCGCTCCGGGTACCGGCTCCGACAGGACGGGGTCGAACTGGCGGTGCAATTCGGTGTTCAGTCGAGCGTAGAACGCGGCGCGCGCCGCATCCTCGGGGCATTGCGCCAGCCACGCCTCGACTTCGGCGCGGCGCAACGGCGAAAGCCGGCCATCGGCATGGGCGTGTAAATCGTCGTCGGTCACGCTCTGCGTCGTCGGGTTCATTCTGCTTGACTCGCTACCTATTTCACTCTGCGCAGGCCGGGGGCGCCGGCGCCGGTCAGCATGGCGCGCAGCCGTTCGCGACCGCGATGGAGCCGGCTCATCACGGTTCCGATCGGCACGCCGAGCACGGCGGCGGCGTCCTGGTAACTCATGCCTTCCAGACCAACGAGCAGGATCACCGTGCGTTGCTCATCGGGCAAATGCGCCAGCGCTTCGTCGATCGAGGCCACCTCCAGACGATCCTCCTGGGTCGCGCGAACCGGCACGGCGAAGGCGACATCATCGTAGGGCGCGCTCGGCGGGCGGCGGCTCGCGCCGCGCACCACATTGGCGTGGAGGTTGTGCATGATGGCGAACAGCCAGGTCCTGAGATTGCTCCCCTCGCGCCATAAATGAAGCCGGCTCCATGCCCGTGCCAGACAGTCTTGCACCAGATCGTCGGCAAGGTGCGGATCGCCCATGAGCGCGCGCGCGTAGCGCCGCAGATGCGGAATCTGCGCCACGATCGGGTGGTCCTCGCGCGGTTTCATCGCATCAAGGCTGCCGACCGCGCGCCGATGCGGGCGACCGGCAGCCAATAGCTCCCTCTTCTTACTGGATGCTCAGGATCTTCTTCGCCGCCTCCAACTTTTCGAGCGACCCTGCGTGGTTGCTCGCCTTGTGCAAGACGTCGCCCTCCGCACGCAGCGACTTGACCTCGGTCATTTGCGCGGCCGATATGCTCGGGTTCTTCGCCAAGGCATCGTCGATCTTCTTCATTTCGACCGGGCAATGGCCGGCGAACGCTTGACCGGCGAACAGTCCGACGAACGCGAGAGCGAGTAAAATTCTTTTCACCGTGAAGCCTCCTCGATGTTTGGGACCAAATTACCGCAATGGCAACCGTGCCACGACGGCATCTCAAGTAACACCCGCCAAACGAAGATATTCCGCGGCATCGCCGCCGGTTGCAGCGAGGGCCGCGCCCGACCGCGCCGTTCTTTGTCGGTTCGCGAATATAGCCTAGAGTCTACCGCGGCCATCCGCTTGGCGAAAGAGCGCGCGTTGCAGGGGCCGACAAGGGAGCGCCGAATGCCGTCATGTCAATTGATCGGCCGGGTGGTGGTCCTCGGGGTGATGAGCGCCGCGCTCGCCGCCGGGATATGCAGCAGCGTATCCGCCGAGCTCGGCGAAATGCCGGGTCAGCGATTCGTCCTTCGACCCGCCGATCTGCCACGGCCTTATCTGACGTCCAGCGTCGCCAACCCGCCGCGGGTCGTCGCTCGACCCGGCGGCGCCACGTTGCGCGTCCCGCCCGGTTTCGCGGCGAATGTCTTTGCCGAAAAGCTTGGTCACCCGCGTTGGATCGAAGTGGCGCCCAATGGCGATGTGTTTCTTGCCGAGAGCGCGCTCGGAAAGATCACCCTGTTGCGCGATGCCGACGGCGACGGCCGCGCCGAAATGATCACGACCTTCGCCGAGGGCTTCAGTCGCCCGCACGGAATGGCGTTTCGCCCGGGATGGCTTTATGTCGCCGATACGCTTCGCGTCTGGCGCATTCCCTACCAGCCCGGCGATACAAGCGCGCGCGGAGCGCCCGAGCCGGTGACGCAAGAGGGCGCGATCGGGCCCGGCTCCGGCCATTGGACCCGCAATATCGTCTTCAGTCCGGACGGGACCAGGTTCTTTCTCGCCGTCGGAAGCCGCGGCAACATCGACGTCGAGCCCGATACCCGGGCGGCGATCCTCGAGTTTGCCGCCGACGGCAGCGGCCGACGGGTGTTTGCCGGGGGCTTGCGCAATCCGGTCGGCATCGCGTTGCGGCCGGGCACCTCCGAGCTGTGGGCGGTGGTCAACGAGCGCGATGGGCTGGGCGATGGTCTGGTCCCCGATTACCTGACCCGCGTCGTCGACGGCGCATTCTACGGTTGGCCCTATGCCTATATCGGGCCCAATCCGCAGCCGGGTTACGCCGAACGCCGGCCGGATCTGGTAAGCCGGGCGCGGGTTCCCGATCTTCTTTTCCAATCGCATTCGGCGCCGCTCGGACTCGCCTTTTACACCGGCGGCTCGTTTCCGCCCGAGTACCGGGGCGATGCGTTCGTGGCGCTCCATGGCTCGTGGAATGCGGCCAAACCGACCGGCTACAAGATCGTCCGCGTGCCGTTCCGCGACGGCCAACTGGCCGGCCACTACGAGAATTTTGCCACCGGTTTCTGGCACGATGGCGTTGACACGGCGCGCGTCTGGGGCAGGCCGGTCGGCCTCGTCGTCGCGGCCGATGGGGCGTTGCTGATCGCCGACGACGCCGGCAATTCGGTCTGGCGGATCGCCTGGCGCGGACAATGAACCCGGGAATTGATCGGCAGGCGGATGCAATTTGCGCCGGCGGCGCGCGGGGCGCTCGATGATCCGCAAGCCCACTGGTCCGATCGTGCGCGCGGTTCCCGAAGGTGACAGCCGCGAGCGTCTGGTGTGCCCCGATTGCGGCTACATCCACTACGACAATCCGAAGGTCGTCGTCGGCTCGGTCGCGCTGTGGCAGGGCAAGGTTCTGCTCTGCCGGCGCGCCATTCCGCCCCGCAAAGGCCACTGGACGTTGCCCGCCGGTTATCTCGAGCTGAACGAGTCGTCGAGCGACGGCGCGGTGCGCGAGGCGTGGGAGGAGGCGCGCGCCCGGATCGCCATCGACGCGCTGCTGGCGATCTACAACATTCCGCGCATTTCGCAGGTGCAGCTGATCTATCGGGCGCGGCTGCTGTCGAGCGAAATCGAGCCCGGCCCCGAGAGCGCGGAGGTGCGTCTTTTTGCGCCCGCCGATATCCCGTGGGACGATCTCGCCTTCCCCTCGGTGCGCTGGGCGCTCAAGCATATCGGCGAGGTGGGCGAGACGCCGGTGTTCGCCGCGCGCACCAATCCGCCGGGCGATGGCGGCGACTACTGAGGCGGCCTCACCGCCCGAAGGGCAGATTCATCAGCACAAGCCCGGCGACGATCACCGCGGCCGCGACGACCCGGCGCGGCCCGAATCCCTCGCGCAGCAGGAATGCGCCCATCAACGCCCCAAACAGGACCGAGGTCTCGCGCAGCGCCGCGACATGCGCCATCGCGCCGAGGCTCAAGGCCCAGATCGCGATTCCGTAGCCGACGGTGGCGATGACGCCGCCCGCGGCCCCGCGCCACCAGCGGGCGCGGAAATAGGGAATGAGCGCATAGCGGCGTCGGGCGACGGCGACCGCCATGACCCACGGCCCCTCGATGATGTTGAGCCAGACGATGTAGCCAAGCGCATCGCCCGAGGCGCGCGCGCCCAGCCCATCGACGATCGTGTAGCCGGCGATGGTGAGACCGGTGAGCACGGCGTAAGCGATCGGCCGGCGGTCGGCGCCGCGCGGGATTCCGCCGGCGAGCGCGAGGCTGGTGACGCCCACCGAAACGCCGAACACGCCCAGCATTTCGATGAGCGCGAGCGGCTCGCCGATCAGCCGTCCCGAGAATACCGCGACGAGAAGCGGCCCGAGCCCGCGCGCGATGGGATAGACCAGGCTCAGATCGCCGTGTGCGTAGGCGCGGAGCAGGAAGAAATAGTAGGCGTTGTGGACGATCATCGAAGCGATGAGATACGGCCATGCCGCGGCGGCCGGGAAGGCGACGAATGGCGCGCCAAGCAGTCCCATCAGCGTGCCGGCCAGCATGATGATGGCGAACGACGCCAGCCGGTCGGTGTCCGACTTGACGATCGCGTTCCAGCTGGCGTGGATCAACGCCGAGAGGAGCACGAGCGCCACGATATGCGCTTCGAGTCTCATCGCGGTATTGCTCGCATGGTGCGAATCTCAGGTGGGTCTCAATCGATCGCCGGCATGGCGGATGGCGGAATGATCGCGCCGGCGTGCTGGATCACCACGGCCGCCAGACGATGCCCGATCCGCGCGGCATGCTCCGGATCGCGGCCCGTCAAGCGCGCGAAGAGATATCCGGCGTTGAACGAATCGCCGGCGGCGGTGGTGTCG
>CAZLYV010000059.1:0-3945 GCA_964563665.1 uncultured Acetobacteraceae bacterium | reverse complement strand
GCGCGATAATTGGCGTCGAAGGCGACTTGGGCGCCCCGTCGGCGCGCCGCGTCGAGCCCATCCATCAGTCGCGTGCGTGCGTGCGGTCCCAGAATCGACAGCGTGATGCCGGAAAGATAGATCCAGTCGCGCGAGCCAAGCGCCGCGGCAAGTTTCTCGCCGCGCTCGTCCTCGAACATGGCGCGCGCCGCCGCCTCGCGCCGCCAGTAGAAGAAGGTGCGTTCGCCCGCGACGTCGGTGCGGATCGCATAGAGGCCAGGAAGTCGCCCCGCAATCCGCTGGACAAGGCCGAGACCGATTCCCTCGGCGGCGAAGAACGCCCGCATCGCCTCGCTGTAGGGATCCTCGCCAAGCGCGGTCGCATAGTCGACGGCGATGCCTCGCCCGCGCCCAAGTCGGGCGAGATAGACCGCGGTGTTGAGCGTATCGCCGCCAAAGGCGAGCGTGGCGCGTGATTCGTCCGCGTGCCGCAGTTCGATCATGCATTCGCCGATCGCTACGACGCTCACCGCCGTCGTCGTCATCCCAAGCTTGCCCTCGAGCAAGGCGCCCCTGCCAGAAATCCGCGCGCGATCATAAAGGCTTCAGGGCTTTAAGAAAGTCCCTGGTCGGCAAACGGCACGGGCCGGAGGCGTTTGGTGCGCCGCCGAAACAAAAATGCGCTGGACAGCCAATTCGACCGTCCAACGCATCTTCAAGGTTCTAGAGAAAGATTCTTGGTTCTATCGCACCAGGCGACAGACTACTTCTTCTTCTTCGCCTTCTTCTTGGCTTTCTTCTTCGCTGCCATAGGTATGACTCCTTTTTCCGATGGTTCCGGATCGCTGGAAGCGTGCGGCAGGCACGAAGTCGCGACGTTCTAGAAGTCGCCACCCGAATTCCCGCGCGTTGGTGAAACACCCCCGATAGAAATCGATCCGAACCTACATAGAAAACCAAGATAAACAACCGCTTGTCAAGGGAATTCAATATGCAGGGGGTCGCGCCGGCGAACCCACTACATTTTGGGTCTCTCGCCAGAGGTTGTAGAGGATTTGTCTTGACGCCACAAAATGCGGTGTATGACTGGCTTGACAACGGCAAAAAGCCGCAAAAACTCGAGGTTTTCAGCGATTCGGATTCGTTGCAACCTGGGGCTGCCGGTCGACGTCGAGCAGCGTCCGGGCGAACTCGGCGGCCGAGAAGCTGGAGAGGTCGTCGGCGCCCTCGCCAATACCGATCGCCACCACCGGCAGGGTGAATTTTTCCGCGATCGCCACCAGAATCCCGCCCCGCGCGCTGCCGTCGAGCTTGGTCACCACGAGGCCCGTCACGTCAACGATCGACTTGAATGTCTCGACTTGCGCCAGCGCATTCTGTCCGATGGTGGCGTCGAGCACGAGCAGAACGTCGTGCGGCGCCGCCGCATCGAGCTTGCGAATCACCCGCACGATCTTCGCCAGTTCGGCCATCAGGTGTTCCTTGTTGTGCAGCCTTCCGGCCGTGTCGATCAGCAGCACGTCGGCGTCCTCGGCGCGCGCCTGGGCGAGCGCATCGAAGGCAAGACCGGTCGGATCGGCGCCCGCGGCGCCGGCGATCACCCGCGCCCCGGTGCGCTCGCCCCAAATGCGGAGCTGACTCACCGCGGCGGCGCGGAAGGTGTCGCAGGCCGCGAGCACGACATGACGGCCCTCGCGCACGAGGCGCTCGGCGAGCTTGCCGATGGTGGTCGTCTTGCCGCTGCCGTTGACGCCGACGACGAGGACGACGTGCGGTCGCCGCGCGGGGTCGGGCGCGAAAGGGCGCGCGACCGGCGCCAGGATTTTCTCGATCTCGGCGGCCATTGCGCCGCGCACGCCCGCTTCGTCGAGCTCGCCCGCGAAGCGGTGGTCGGCGAGGCTTTTCACCAGCCGGGCGGCGACCGCCGGACCGAGATCGGCGCGGATCAACGCCTCCTCGAGATCGCCAAGCGACTCGGCGTCGAGCCTGGCCCCCCGTTTCAGGATCTGGTCGATTCCGCCGACAAGCCGGCCGGAACTCTTGGCGAGCCCGGATTTCAGCCGCTGGAACCAACTCGTCACGCGAAGGTTTCCCGAGTGACGAGACGCGCCTGGAGCGCTGCATCATCCGCCGCGATCACCTCCGCCGCGACGATCGCCCCTGGGCTCGACCACCGATCGAGTCGCACCGAGGCAAAATCGGCGGCGTGACCGGCAAGGCCGCTACGCTCGACGACAACATCGATGCGTCGTCCGATCTGCTGGCGGAGATGACGGCCGAGCGCGCCCGCGCCCGTCGCACGCAACGCCGCCGCGCGCGCGCGCGCAAACTCGCCCGGCACCTGTGGCATTCGCGCCGCTGGCGTGCCGGGGCGTGGGCTGAACGGAAAGACGTGCAAGTAGACGAGCCCGGCCTGGTCGATCAGGGTGCGCGAATTCTCGGCCATCGCCTCGCTCTCGGTCGGGAATCCGGCGATAAGATCGCCGCCGAGCGCCACATCGGGCCGTAAAGCACGCGCACGCATGCAGACCGCGAGGGCCTGGGCGCGCGTATGGCGCCGCTTCATGCGCTTCAAGATGAGATCGTCGCCCGACTGCAGGCTCAAATGCAAATGCGGCATGAACCGCTGTTCCTCGGCGAGCAGACGCCAGATGTCGTCGTCGATCTCGGCGGGATCGAGCGAGGAGAGCCGGAGCCTCGGCAGCTCCGGCACCATTGCGAGCAGCCGGCGCGCCATCTGGCCGAGCCGCGGTCGGCCCGGAAGATCGCCGCCATAGTGGGTGAGATCGACCCCCGTCAGCACGACCTCGCGATAGCCGTTGGCGACGAGTGCGCGCACGCGCGCGACAAGCGCGCCCATCGGCACCGAGCGGCTGGGGCCGCGGGCATAGGGAATGATGCAGAAGGTGCAGCGGTGATCGCAGCCCTGCTGCACCTCGAGGAAGGCCCGCGTCTGACCACCAAATCCGGAGACGAGGTGCTGGGCGCTCGCGCGCACGGCCATGATGTCGGCGACCTGGACGCGGGGCGCGGCGCCGTTTCGCGACGCGATCGCGCGCCACCGCGCCGGGTCGAGCTTTTCGAGATTGCCGAGCACGTGGCCCACCTCGGGCATCGCGGCAAAACTCCGCGGATTGATTTGTGCCGCGCAGCCAGTGACGACGATCGCGGTCTTAGGGTACGCGCGCTTCAGGCGTCGGATCGCCTGGCGCGCCTGGCGCTCGGCCTCGGCGGTGACCGCGCAGGTGTTGACGATCACCGTATCGTCGAGCCCGGCTTCGCGCGCGAGACGCCGTATCACTTCCGATTCGAAGAGGTTGAGCCGGCAGCCGAAGCTCACCACCTCGGCGCCCGCGTGCGCGCTCATGGCAGGACGAGCTCGCCGGTGAAGCTCACCGCGACCGGTCCCGTCATCAGCACGTGGCCGTCCTTGAGCCATTCGATCTCGAGCTCGCCGCCGTCGAGCACGATGGTCGCCTGGCGACCGCTATGGCCGCGTCGCGATGCCGCGACGAGGGTGGCGCACGCGCCGGTTCCACAGGCGCGCGTGATGCCCACCCCGCGCTCCCATACCCGCATCCGGATGCGCTCGGGGGCCAGCACCTGTGCCACCTCGATATTGGCGCGCTCGGGGAAAAGCCTATGGCGCTCGAGCACCGGGCCCAGGCTGGCAAGATCGATCCGCTCGGCATCGGCGACGAAGAACACGGCGTGCGGATTGCCCACGTTCACCGCGACGGGATCGCTGAGCGGCCCCAGCGTAAGATCGACATGAAGCGTGTCCAGCGGCTTGGCGAGCGGAATCTCGCGCCAGTCGAGCCGCACCAAACCCATATCGACCGCAACTCTGCCGCCGGGCGCGCGGTGGGCATCCAACAGGCCCACAACCGTTTCGATCAGCAGATGGTCGCGGTTGTTTGCCCGCATGATGAGATCGGCGACGCAACGCGCGCCGTTGCCGCAGGC
>CAZLYV010000058.1:7203-11373 GCA_964563665.1 uncultured Acetobacteraceae bacterium | reverse complement strand
TAGGTCATTGTTGTGCCTGACGGATCGCGGCCGCGGTGGCGATCGGGGCCAGCGGCAGGGCAAGCGCCAGCAGGCCTGCTTCGAGCAGAAGATGGGGCCGCGGGCTCAAGCCGGCAATCGCCGCTTCAACCGCGGCGGCGCCGAATACCAGCACGGGGATATAGAGCGGCAGCGCCAGAAGCGGCAGCAGGACGCCGCCCCGACGAGCGCCAAGCGTGAGCGCGGCGCCGATCGCGCCGATCAAGCTCAATGTCGGAGTACCCAAGGCCAGCGCCAGGATCAAGATTGCATAGCCGCCCGCGGGCAGATTGAGCATGAGCGCCAGCAGGGGCGCGGCGGCGATCAACGGCAGGCCGGTGGTGAGCCAGTGGGCGAGGCATTTGGCGAGCACCAGGAGTTCGAGCGGCGCCGGCGACAGCGCGATCAGTTCGAGCGAGCCGTCTTCGGCGTCGAGCTGGAACAAGCGCTCGACCGAAAGCAAACATGCGAGCAGCGCGCTCACCCAGACGACGCCGCCGGAGATGCGGGCGAGAACATTGGGCTCCGGCCCGACGCCGAGGGGAAACAGTACGAGCGCCAGCACGAAGAACAGCACGACGGTCGCGCTGTCGCCGGGGCTGCGCAACGAAAGCCGCAAATCGCGGCGAAGCAGGCTGGCAAACGCGCTCACGCCGGCCGTCCCAGCATCAATGTCTCGGCCGTCGCGAGCTCGAGGCTGACATGGGTTGCAACGACAACCCGTCCGCCGGTCCGCCGGTGCCGGGCGATCGCCGCGCCGAGGCGCTCCACCGACTCGCGATCGAGCGCCAGCGTCGGCTCGTCCAGCAGCCAAAGCGGCGCCGGCGCGGCGAGCAGCCGGGCAAGTGCCGTGCGTCGCCGCTGCCCCTGGCTCAAATAACGTGCTGGCAGATCGGCAAGCCCGGCGAGCCCAAACCCTTCAAGCGCCGCCGCGACATCGTTTGTCCCAACCGCTTGGCCCCGCAGAGCCGCGGCGCTCATGACGTTCTCGGCTACGGTCAGCGTCGCTTTAAGAGCGTCGAGATGGCCGACGTAATGAAGCCGCGCGCGGTGGGCCTCGGGATCTTCGACGACCGGCACGCCGTCCCAGACGATGGCGCCCGCCGCCGGCGGAGCCAGGCCGGCCATCAGGCGCAGCAGGCTCGATTTGCCGCTGCCATTGGGCCCGGTCAGCACAAGGGCGCCGCCGTCGCGGATGCGGAAATCGACGCCGACGAACACTTGCCGTTCGCCGCGCACGCACGTGAGACCGATGCCGGCGAACTCAGGCATGGTGGCCGAAGCCCCGGCCGCCTACCTCACCCTTCGACAGGCTCAAGGTGAGGTCCGATAGGTCTGCGTCGCGGCAAGACGCCCAGGTCGAGCGATGGTCGGCCTCATCCCGAGCTTGTCGAAGGACAGGCTGGCCATGCCAAAGTGAGGCCAAAGAAAGAAAAAGCGGGCTGTCCAAGGTGATCGGACAGCCCGCCATCGCGTCAGTTCCCGTCGAAGATGGAGTCCGGGGGGCTTCGGCGGGGGAGAGGCAAGGCACGGCGGGCTCACGCGATGTGGCCCGGCGCCGATGATGCATTGAAGCGATGAAATGTGACGCCATTGGTATCGGATCGTGGCAAAACCAAGGTATTTTCTTTCAAAGACCGGTTCTAGTTAGCGGTTTTCACCGTCGTTTTTGGATCAAATCCATAGACTTGCGAATGATTTCTTGAAGACACGCCACCGCGCATTTTATCGGCGCCGGGTTATTGGGGCGATGATCCCCAGTACTCGGCATCGCTGATTGGGGCTACTGGCGCGAGGCAGCGATGCCCTAGTACCAGAATCCTGATTTGATACCAACTTTCCGGCTTCGTCGTCGTGCCATGCGTGACTCGAACCAAACGCCGAAAGTTGGACCTAGGATCGGCGAGATATATTTCCGTGCGGCCGCCAGCGCCGCCTCAGTCGTAGGTTCGCACGTCGTCGATGATCTTGCCGTCGTTGGCGATCTGGTCGGCGGCGACGAATTCGACCACGCCGCGCATTTTGGTCACCGCCTGGATCGTCTCGGCGAGCGCGCTGGCGAGCGCCGCCGCGGCTTCGACGTTGAGCGGGCTTGCAAGCAGGCAACGCAAGGTCATGACGTCGTTTTGCGCGGCGCGGCTCACCACCAGACGAGCCTTGGCGATCTCCTTGTGGCGGCGGACGATTTCGGCCACTTGGCTCGGGTGGATGAACATGCCGCGCACCTTGGTGATCTGGTCGGCGCGGCCCATCCAGCCCTTGAGGCGCATGTTGGTGCGCCCGCAACGGCTCGTTCCCGGCATGATCGCCGACAGGTCTCCAGTGGCGAAACGGATCACCGGATAGTC
Organism: uncultured Acetobacteraceae bacterium; assembly: GCA_964563665.1. Classification (GTDB taxonomy): domain Bacteria; phylum Pseudomonadota; class Alphaproteobacteria; order CACIAM-22H2; family CACIAM-22H2; genus CAZLYV01. The sequence continues at coordinate 9,007 of CAZLYV010000058.1, read as the reverse complement.
CGGATTGAGCGTCGTCACGACGACCTCGCCGACCTCGCCTTCGGCAAGCGGATCGCCGGTGCCGGGGCGGACGATTTCGACGATGATCCACTCGTCGACGATCATGCCTTCCGCCGCAATCGATTCGTAACCGACGAGCCCGAGATCGGCGGTTGCATAGCACTGCCTTACATCGATGCCGTGGCCGGCGAGCTCGCTACGTAACGTCCCCGGCAGCGCCTCGCCCGAGACCAGCGCACGCTTCAGGCAGGTGACGTCGGCGTCCATTTCCTTCGCCTTGTCGAGGATGATCTTGAGGAAGGTCGGCGTGCCGACATAGCCGACTGGCCGGATATCGGCGATCACGCGCACCTGCAGCTCGGTGTTGCCCACCCCCGCCGGGACCACCGCGCAACCAAGCGCGTGCGCGCCCGATTCGAGCATCGAACCGGCCGGGGTCAGGTGATAGGCGAAGCAATTGTGGATCACCTCGCCGCGCCGAAATCCGGCGGCGTAGAGCGCGCGAGCGAGACGCCAGAAATCGGGCCGCATCGCCTCGGGATCGTAGATCGGCCCCGGCGAGGCGAAGATGCGGGCGAGATTGCCGGTGGCGGTCGTCGTCAGGCCGCCGAAGGGATTGCGATCGCCGAAATCGCGCTTCTGGCGGTCGGTCAATTCCGATTTGCGGATGACCGGCAGCCGCGCCAGCGCCGCGCGGTCGCCGATCGCCGCGGGCTCGACTTCGGCCAGGATTTCGGCCAGCGCCGGCGCGTTTTGTTTGGCGTTGGCGATCTGCTCGACAAGCGCCTGGAACTGGGCCCGCTCGCGCGCCGCCGGATCGCGCGTTTCAAGCTCGTCGAAGAATTCGCTGGCCATGCATCGCGCTCTTGACGATCAGATCGGGGAATCCGGGCATGGCGGCGCAATCGGATCGTTTTACGCCGGCAGCGCGGCTCACGCGAGCCAGCGTTTCCGGCGCTTGTAGTGCTTGACCTCGCGGTAGCTCTTGCGCCCGGCGGCCGACAGGCCAAGATAGAACTCCTTGACGTCCTCGTTGCCGCGCAGCGCTTCGGCCGAGCCATCGAGCACGACGCGCCCGTTCTCCAGGATATAACCGTAATGCGCGACGTGGAGCGCCATATTGGTGTTCTGCTCGGCGAGCAGGAAACTCACCTTTTCCTGGGCGTTGAGCTTGGCGACGATCTCGAAAATCTCCTCGACCAGCTGCGGGGCAAGGCCCATCGAAGGCTCATCAAGAAGGATCATCTTCGGCCGCGACATCAGCGCGCGGCCGATCGCCGTCATCTGCTGCTCGCCGCCCGAAGTGTAGCCGGCGATCGACTTGCGCTTGTCCTTGAGCTTCGGGAAATACAGATAAACGCGCTCGAGATCCTCGATGACCGCGGCGCGCCGGTCGCTGCGCGTGAAGGCTCCGGTCAGCAGATTGTCCTCGACCGTCAAATGGGCGAAGCAGTGCCGTCCCTCCATCACCTGAATCACGCCGCGTTTCACCAGCTCCGAAGGCGTCAGGCGATCGACGCGCTCGCCATCATAGATGATTCCGCCCTTGGTTACTTCGCCGCGCTCGGCGCGCAGCAAGTTGGAGATGGCTTTGAGCGTGGTTGTCTTGCCGGCGCCGTTGGCGCCAAGGAGCGCCACGATCCCGCCCTCCGGCACCTCGAGGCTGACGCCCTTCAGCACCAGGATGACGTGGTTATAGATCACTTCGATGTTGTTGACTTGGAGCAGCGCCCGGGGCTTGGGCGGCGTGAAGGTTTCTGCGATCTTTGTGGCGACGGCGGTCTCGGTCATTGGGGCAATCTTG
>CAZLYV010000058.1:0-7103 GCA_964563665.1 uncultured Acetobacteraceae bacterium | reverse complement strand
AGCCACTCGGTCTGGAAGACCCACTTCTTGCCATCCCACTGGAAGATTCGGGCCTGGCGCGCGCCCTCGTGGTCGTTGCAGGTGATGCTGACCGGGTTCACCAGACCATCGAAGCCGAGCGCCTTGATCCCGTTGGCGTCGAGCTTGAGGTTCTCGAGCCCCCAGCGGACCTGTTCGCCGGTCATCGGCTTCTTGCCGTACTTGTTTTGCGCGGTGCGGACGGCCTCGACCGTCAGCATGGCGTTGATCATGCCGCGATTGTAGAGCACCTCGCCCACCTCATCGCGCTTGGCGAGCCCTTTGTTCTTGTCATAAAGAACGCGGAACAAGTCCTCGTGCACCCGGTAAACCGAGCCCGCCGGATGCAGCGCCAACGCGTTGTAGCCAATGGCGCCTTCTTCCGCCGGCCGGACGTCCTGCTCGGCGCCCGACCACCACACGCCGTACATCTGATTGCGCGGGTAGTTGACCGCCGCCGCTTCCTTGATCGAGGTCGAGTTCATCACACCCCAGCCCCACAGGAAGACGTAGTTCGGACGCTGCTGGCGGATCTGCAGCCAAGCAGACTTCTGCTCGACGCCCGGATGGGTCACCGGGATCGCCGTCAGCTCGTAGCCGTGCATTTCCGCGCGTTTCTGCAACAGCGGGATCGGCTCGCGACCATACGGGCTGTCATGGTAGACCAGCGTGATCTTCTTGCCCTTGAGCTTGTCGAAGCCACCGAGCTGCTTGGCCAAATGCTGGATCAAGATGTCGGCCGCCGACCAATAGGTGCCGAGCAGCGGGAAGTTCCACGCGAACACGCTGCCGTCCGCGGACTCCGACCGGCCATAGCCCATGCTGATGATCGGAATCTTGTCGCCCGGCGCCTTCTCGGTGAGCGCGAAGGTGATGCCGGTGGAGAGCGGCGTGATCACCGCCGCGCCGGTCGGGCCCTTGCCCTTGAGACGCTCGTAGCATTCGACCCCGCGGTCGGTGGCGTAGCCGGTCTCGCACTCCTCGACCACGAACTTGACGCCATTGGCCCCGCCATCGCGCTCGTTGACCAGCGCGAAATAGTCGCCAAATCCGTTGGCGAACGGAATGCCGTTTGGCGCATACGCACCGGTCCGATAGACCAGCGCTGGAATGAACTGCTCATTGGCCTGCGCGCTTGCCGGCGCCGGCGACCACAAGATGAGCGCCGCCGCCATCGTAGCGCCCAAGAGACATACCCATTGTTTTACGACGTTCATGAAAGTCCTCCCTTGACTGGTACCCGCGACAATTAGCGAACCAGCCTTGATGGCTGAAAGTACAACAAAATCGAGCCCTCGAAAAAGCGGATTCTGCCGTGACCATGGCCTTATCAGCGGAATCCCAAACCATTGGTGTGCGTACGGTTGTTGTACGCCAAGGCATGTCTGGCACACGCGCATCCGATCTAACCGCCGGCCCGCGCCGTAATCTCGCTTTGCCGCGCCTGAATCTCGGAGGGCCAGGTGCTCTTGATGAAGGCAAGGATCGCCCAGATTTCGTCGTCGCCAAGTACGCCCGCAAACGCCGGCATCTCGCTTTGGTAGCCGCGTGGTGCGAACGGGGCCAAGCCCTGTTTGGTCAGGGCGAAGAGCTGGGGGTCGGCGTGGTGCCAGCTGTGTCCACTCGCATCATGCGGCGGGGCCGGCAATCGGCCGTCCGCTTTGCGGCGCTGCCAAGCGGGCTGGCCCTCGAGGTTGACGCCGTGGCACGCCGCGCAGTGAGTCGAATAAAGCGCTTGGCCACGCGCGACCTCGGCAAGATTTGCCGGATCGGCGCGTTCGGCCGGCCGGTGGCCGAACACGAACCATAAAGCGATCGCGAGGCTGGTCGCGAGCGCGGCCACCATGCCGATTCTGCGCCCCCGCCCACCGCCGGTCATCGATCAACTTACCCCGCGCCGACAAGCGCCGCCGCGCCGCATGCCTTCAATGCGGGAAAGGCCACAGCCGCAGCTTCTCCTTGCCGATCTGCCACAACCGGGCGAGCCCGTGCGGCTCGACGATCAGGAACGCGATGATCAGCACGCCGAAGACCATGAATTCGAGGTGCGAGATCGCCGCCGTCGACAGCGGCAGTCCGAGCAGCGCTGGCATCTGGTTGAGGAAGATCGGCAGGATCGTGATGAACGCAGCGCCAAGGAAGCTGCCGAGGATCGACCCGAGCCCGCCGATGATCACCATGAACAGCAGGCTGAACGAGCGGTCGATATTGAACGTGAGCGGCTCCCAGGCGCCGAGGTGGATGAACGCCCACATCGCGCCGGCGACGCCGCAGTAAAACGAGCTCACCGCGAAAGCCGCGAGCTTGGCCTGCATCGGCTGGATGCCGATGATCTCGGCCGCGATGTCCATGTCGCGAATCGCCATCCACGACCGTCCGACGCGCCCGCGGACCAGGTTCTTGGCCAGGAGCGCCAGCACCGTGACGATCGACAGCGCGAAAAGATATTTGAGCACCGGTGTATTGAAATTGAACCCGAACATATCGAGCGGCGGCGCGACAGCCGAGCCCGAAGGCGCATAGTTCGTGAACCACTTGACGCGGATGAACAGCCAGTCGAGGAAGAACTGCGCGGCGAGCGTCGCCACCGCCAGATAAAAACCCTTGATGCGCAAGCTGGGAACGCCAAACACGATGCCGACCGCAGCAGCGATCAGCCCGGCGAGGATGAACGCCACCAGGACGTTCATCTCAGGCACGCGGAGCATCAGGTTGTAGGCGGCATAGGCGCCCACCGCCATGAATCCACCCGAGCCGAGCGAGATTTGGCCGCAATATCCGACCAGCAGGTTGAGACCGATGGCGGCGAGCGCGAGGATGACGCATGGAATCAAGATCGCCTTGAACAGGTACTCGGTGGCGAACATCGGCACGACGACGAAGCCGATGACGAGAATCACCACGAGACCGATGCGATCCTGAAGGATCGGAAAGATCGCCTGGTCGGCCGAGTAGCTGGTTTTGAACTGACCGGCTTCACGATAGATCATGGGTCAACCATTTCTCTTGCATGCGTTGGCCGCTACACGGCCCTCATCCTCTAAGTCAGGGTGAGGTCCTCATGCTTCGCCCTTCGACAAGCTCAGGGCGAGGCGGAAAATTCAACCAGCACCTCACACCCGCTCGATGATCTTCTCGCCGAACATGCCTTGCGGGCGGAACAGAAGGACGATCATCGCCAGCATGTAAGCGAACCAATTCTCGATCCCGCCGCCCAGATAGGGGCCCAGATAAACCTCGGAGATCTTCTCGCCGGCGCCGATGATCAGCCCGCCGATGATGGCGCCCGGAATCGAGGTAAATCCGCCGAGGATGAGAACCGGCAGCGACTTGAGCGCCACCAGCGCGATCGAAAACTGCACCCCGAGCTTGGCGCCCCAAACCGTTCCGGCGACCAGCGCGACGATTCCGGCGACCGACCAGACGACGACCCAGATGCGGTTCAGGGGAATGCCAACCGACTGCGCGGCCTGGTGATCGTCGGCGACGGCGCGGAGCGCGCGGCCGGTGCGCGTTGTCTGGAAGAAAACCGCAAGAGCAAGCACGAGCAAACCGGCGACGACGCTGGCGACGACGTCGATCGGATCGACCAGCAGCCCACCCTCGAACAAGCCCCCCAGAATGAACAGCGGCTCCTTCGGTACGCCGATATCGAGGGTGTAAATATCCGCGCCCCACACGGTCTGACCGAAGCCGTCGAGAAAGAAGGTAAGGCCGATCGTCGCCATGAACAGAATGATCTGGTCCTGGTTGACCAGCGGGCGGAGCACCAAGCGCTCGATCGCGAAGGCAAGCAGCACCATGATCGCGGCCGCGGCCACAAGCGCAACCGGGAAGGGCAACTTTTCGAGGATGCGGACCAGCGACAGCGCCGCGAACAGCACCATCACCCCTTGCGCGAAATTGAACACGCCGGAGGCCTTGAAGATCAGCACGAAGCCGAGCGCCACCAGCGAGTAGAGAACGCCGGCCATCAGGCCGCCCAGAAGAACCTCGAGGAAAGGACCGAGCATCCGCTGGCACTCCGCTTATGTCTAATGCTGCACGCCGAGATAGGCGTCGATCACGCGCTGATCGGTGCGCACCCCGTCGGGCGTACCGTCGGCGATCTTGCGCCCGTAATCGAGGACGAGGACGCGGTCGGAAATATCCATCACGACGCCCATGTCGTGCTCGATGAGAGCGATCGTGGTGCCGAACTCCTCGTTCACATCGAGGATGAACCGGCACATGTCTTCCTTCTCCTCGACATTCATGCCGGCCATCGGTTCGTCGAGCAGGAGAAGGTCCGGCTCGGCGGCAAGCGCGCGGCCCAGCTCGACGCGCTTCTGCAGGCCATAGGGCAGACGGCCGACCGGCACCTTGCGGATCGCCTGGATCTCGAGGAAATCGATGATCTTCTCGACGAACTCGCGATGCTCGATCTCCTCCTTCTGCGCCGGCCCCCAATAGATCGCCTCGAAGAAGAAATTCTGCCGCATCTTGAGCAGCCGCCCGGTCATGATGTTGTCGAGCGTCGACATACCCTTGAACAGCGCGATATTTTGGAAGGTGCGGGCGATGCCCTGCGCCGCCGCCTCGTGCGGGCGCATCTGCTTGCGCGCGACACCCTTGTAGGTGATCGTGCCGTCCTGCGGGTGGTAGAAACCGTTGATGCAGTTGAGCATCGACGACTTGCCGGCGCCGTTGGGACCGATGATCGCCCGCATCTCGCCCTTTAGAATGTCGAACGAAACGTCGGACAGAGCCTTGACGCCGCCGAAGGACAGCGAGATGCGTTCGACCTTGAGCAGCACGTCGCCGATGACGCGTCCCGAAACGATCCTGGTCTCGGCGGCGCCGTCCATCAGCCGGCCTTCTTCAGCGGCGCGGGCGCCGGCGCGATGCGGGCCGCGTCACGAATCTCCAGGTCGGCCTCGATCCGACCCTGGCGCCCGTCCTCGTAGGTGACGGTGGTGGCGATGTGGGCCCGCTCGGCAGCCGAGTAGAACGCCGCGACGAGCGGCTCGTATCGCTCGGAGACGAAGCGCCGGCGTACCTTGCGGGTGCGGGTGAGCTCGCCGTCATCGGCGTCGAGCTCCTTGTGCAGGACCAGGAAGCGCTTTACCTGCGAGCCGGCGAGGTTGGCGTCGGCGGCAAGATCGCGGTTCACCTTCTCGACGCATTCCTGGATCAGATCGTAAACCTCGCGCTTGGCGGCGAGCTCCTGGTAGCTGCCGTAGGGAATGCCCTTCCGCTCGGCCCAGTTGCCGGCCGCCTCGAGATCGATGCTGATGAAGCAGGTCACGAAGTCGCGCGCGTGCCCGAAGGCGACCGCTTCCTTGATGTAGGGGAAGAACTTGAGCTTGTTTTCGAGGTATTTCGGCGCGAACAGCGTGCCGTCGTTGAGCCGACCGACATCCTTGGCGCGGTCGATGATCTTGAGATGGCCGTCGGGATCGAAGAATCCGGCATCGCCGGTGTGCAGCCAACCATCGGGCGTCTTGGTCTCGGCCGTCGCCTGGTCGTTCTTGAAATAGGTGAGGAACACGCCCGGGCTCTTTACCAGCACCTCGCCGTTGTCGGCGATCATGATTTCGACGTCGGGCGCCGCCACGCCCACCGTGTCGGCGCGGATCTGGCCGTCGGGCTGCATGCAGATATGGACGCTCGACTCGGTCATGCCATAGAGCTGCTTCAAGTTGAGACCGAGCGCGCGATAGAAGTCGAAGATATCGGGCCCGATCGCCTCGCCGGCCGTGTAGCCGACCCGCATGCGGCTGAATCCGAGCGTGTTCTTGAGCGGTGCATAGACCAGAATGTTGCCGAGCCAATAGAGCAGCCGATCGGCGAGCGAAACCGCCTTGCCATCGAGAATCGCGATTCCGGCGCGCTTCGCCACATCCATGAAGTAGCCGTACATCGTGCGCTTGATCCAGCCGGCGTCGTCCATGCGGATCGACACGGTGGTTAGGATGTTCTCGAAGATACGCGGCGGCGCGAAGAAGAAGGTCGGCCCGATCTCGCGCAAATCGGTCAGCACGGTGGCGCCCGATTCGGGGCAGGCGACGCAAAAACCGGCGCAGATCGCCTCGGCATACGAGAATATGTGGTCGCCCACCCAGGCCATCGGCAGGTAAGCGAGAATCTCGTCCTTCTCGGTGAGACGATCGAAGGCGTTGGCGTTGCGCGCGGTGACGATCACGTTGCGATAGCTGAGCATCACCCCCTTGGGCTGGCCGGTGGTGCCCGAGGTGTAGAGCATCACCGAGACGTCGTCGGCCTTGCCCTTGGCGATCTCGGCGATCACGAACCCAGGCTTCGCCTTGAGCAGTTCGCGCCCGCGCTCCTCGAGCTGTTTGAGCGAGACCAGATGCGATCCGCCATAGCTGCGCATGCCGCGCGGGTCCTTGTAGATGATCAGCGACAGGCGGGGGGTCTTCTGGCGAATCGACACCAGCTTGTCGACCTGCTCCTGGTCCTCGGCGATCGCGATCGCCACCTCGGCATGGTCGATGACGAAAGCCATCTCGTCGGCGACCGCGTCCTGGTAGACGGGCACCGGAACCGCGCCCAGGCACTGGGCGGCGGCGATGGCGCAATAGAGCGGCGGCCGGTTGTCGCCGACGATGGCGATCTTGTCGCCGCGCTTGAGCCCGAGCGCCGCGAGGCCGGCGGCGATCGCGTGTGCCTCATCGCGCACCCTGGTCCAGTTCCAGGTCTGCCAGATACCGTAGTCCTTTTCGCGCATCGCCGGGCGCGCGCCCCGCGCCGTGGCGTTGTGCTCGAGGAGCTTGGGGAACGTATCGGCCGAGGGATCGAGCTCCGCCCCCCCGCCAAGCGAGGCGCCGCGGCGAATCTCAACCACGGCCGAAATCTCCGCGCCGGCCGTTGCGATTGCCAGCGTCACAATGTGTCCGCATCACGCGTACTCCCAACCAAGCGCGAGGACCGAATCTCGCGAGAAGCCCACCCTCGCCCAGGCGAGGGATCCCGTTCGTCGCCAGATGTTCCCCCGCGCGACGGCGACGATTCTCGATCGCGGAGCTTGCGGCTACGTAGCCCGAATTTCCGGCAAGGGTCAAGCCGGACGCACGGCAAATCAA
>CAZLYV010000057.1:0-11500 GCA_964563665.1 uncultured Acetobacteraceae bacterium | reverse complement strand
GCGATAATAACGTCAACCGTTACTACCGCCCCCGAAATTAGGCGGCGTGAGGAGCAAATCTCGCATCACCAGCCCGGTTTTTCTTTCCACAGGGCTTGGGTCGCGTTCTTGCCCCCAGGCGCGCCGCCGTCTATAACGGCGCTTTAATGACTGCGCCCGGCATCGCCTCTCGCGCCTCACCTTCCGCCGATACCGTCGGCCGCCTCCGCCACCGTCATTTGCTCGGCATCGAAGGCCTGTCGCCCGACGAGATCACGCTGCTGCTCGATCTCGCCGACACCTATGTCGAGCAGAGCCGCTCGCCCGCTCGCAAGAGCGCGCTGTTGCGCGGCCGGACGATCATCAACCTGTTCTTCGAGAATTCGACCCGCACCCGAACCTCCTTCGAACTCGCCGGCAAGCGGCTCGGCGGCGACGTGCTCAACATGCAGGTCGAGGCCTCGTCGGTGAAGAAGGGCGAAACGCTGATCGACACCGCGATGACGCTCAATGCCATGCTGCCCGACGTGCTCGTGGTCCGACACCCCGATTCCGGCGCGGTCAAGCTTTTGTCGGAGAAGGTCAACTGCGCGGTGATCAACGCCGGCGACGGAACCCACGAGCATCCGACTCAAGCTTTGCTCGACGCGCTTGCCATCCGCCGCCGGAAGGGTCGGCTCCAGGGCCTCACCGTGGCGATCTGCGGCGACATCCTTCACAGCCGCGTCGCCCGCTCGAATATCCATCTGCTGAATGCGATGGGCGCCCGCGTGCGGGTGATCGCGCCGCCGACACTGATGCCGACGGCGATCGACCGGCTGGGCGTCGAGGTGTTTTACGACATGGTGGCCGGCCTCAAGGGTTGCGATATCGTGATGATGCTGCGCCTTCAGACCGAGCGCATGCAGGGAAGCTTCGTGCCGTCGATCCGCGAGTACTTCCACTTCTACGGCCTCACCTACGAAAAACTCGCCCACGCCAAGCCGGACGCCTTGATCATGCATCCCGGGCCGATGAACCGCGGGGTCGAGATCGACAGCGAGGTGGCCGACGATATCGACCGTTCGCTGATCCGCGAGCAGGTCGAAATCGGGGTCGCCATACGCATGGCCTGCCTCGACGTGCTGACGCGAAACCTGATCCTCAACGTGGCCCCGGCCTGATGACCGTTCGCGACGAAAACCTCGCCCACGATCCGGGTTTGGGCCGTCGCGGCGGCCCGCCGGTCGCCTACGTAAATGCCAGGCTGATGGACCCTGCCTCGGGGCTCGACGCTTCCGGCGGCGTCGTGGTCGCCGACGGCCTGATCGCCGATATGGGCCCGCAGCTTGCACGCGCCAGCGCGCTTGGCGCGCGCGATATCGAGGCGATCGATTGCATGGGCGCCTGCCTTGCCCCCGGCCTTGTCGACATGCGGGTCCAGCTTCGCGAGCCGGGCGAAGAGCACAAAGAGACGATGGCGACCGCGAGCGAGGCGGCCGCCGCCGGCGGCGTCACGACGATGGTGTGTCTTCCCGACACCCACCCGCCGATCGACGACGCGGCCCTCGTCGAATTTATTTTCCGCCGCGCGCGTGAGACGAGCCGCGTGCGGATCCACCCTTACGCCGCGGCGACACGCGGGCTCCAGGGACGCGAGATGACCGAATTCGGGCTGCTCGCGGCGGCAGGAGCGGTCGGATTCACCGACGGTACGCTTGCCATCGCCGATGCGCGTCTCATGCTTCGCGCACTCAGCTACGCCAAGATCGTCGATCGCCCGATCCTCCAGCATCCCGAGGAGCCTTCGCTTGCCCAAGGCGTGATGAACGAAGGCGAGATCGCCACGCGCCTCGGGCTCGCCGGAATTCCCGTCGCGGCCGAGGTGATCATGGTCGAGCGCGATCTGCGGCTGGTCGAACTCACTGGCGGGCGTTATCACGTCGCGCATCTCTCGACGGCCGCGGCGGTCGACGCGGTGCGCAAGGCGAAAGCGCGTGGTCTGAACGTAACGTGCGACACCGCGCCGCAATATTTTGCGCTCAACGAGACCGCGGTCGGCGACTATCGGACATTTGCCAAGCTTTCGCCGCCCTTGCGCAGCGAGGAGGATCGCCGCGCCGTCATCGCCGGTTTGAAGGACGGCACGATCGACGCCGTCGCTTCGGATCACGCGCCGCACGACCAGGATTCGAAGCGGCTTCCCTTCGCGCAGGCCGCCTTCGGCATGATCGGACTCGAAACCCTGCTCGCGGTCACGCTCGATCTCGTTCACAACAAGCATATTTCCTTGCTCGCGGCGCTCGCCAAGCTGACGCATGCGCCGGCCGCGCTTCTCGGCCTTGGCTCGGGCAGGCTGGTCAAGGGAGCGCCGGCCGATCTTGTCCTGTTCGATCCCGAGCGACCATGGAAGATCGAGGAGAAAAAGTTCCGCTCGAAGTCCAAGAATTCGCCTTTCGACGGTCGGCCGGTGCAGGGCCGCGTGCTGCGTACGCTTGTCGCGGGCGGCACGGTGTTCGCGATGGATGGCGCGGGTTGACGCTATGCGCCAGCATTCGGCGATTTCCCCGCACCCGCTCGTTTTGCTCGTCCCCTCTCCCTCCGGGAGAGGGCTGAAATCCCTCTCCCTTCAGGAGAGGGCGGCCGCGTCAGCGGCCGGGTAAGGGGCAGCCGGTGCCGCGGCCGATCAGCTGGGCCTTCGTCTGGCCGTTCTATCTCGCCGCGTTCGTCGGCGGATATCTGCTCGGCTCGGTGCCGTTCGGCCTCGTGCTGAGTTGGGCTGCCGGGCTCGGCGACATTCGCGCCATCGGCTCGGGCAACATCGGCGCCACCAACGTCTTGCGGACCGGCCACAAGGCGCTCGCCGCGCTTACCCTGCTACTCGATGGCGCCAAGGGCGCCGCGGCCGTGCTGATCGGGTCGATCTGGGGCCCCGACATCGCGCTTATCGCCGGGTTCGGGGCGCTGATCGGCCACCTGTTCCCAGTCTGGCTCCGCTTCAAGGGCGGCAAGGGCGTCGCCACGACGCTCGGCATCTTGCTCGCCCTTGCCTGGCCGGTCGGGCTCGCCGCCTGCGCAACCTGGCTCGTCGTTGCTTACGCCTTCCGCTATTCCTCGCTTGCCGCGCTCGCCGCCGTCGGGCTCTCGCCCCTTTTCGCCTGGGTCTTCCACGGTGATTTGCAGCTCGTCCAGTTCACCGCGATCATCGCCGCGCTGGTGTGGGCAAAGCATCACGCCAATATCCGCCGCCTGGTCAGCGGCAAGGAACCAAGGATCGGCGCCGCGAATTAGTTTGCCAAATCCACTGGCGCAATCGTAGATTGCGGACAATCTGCACGTTTCCGGACGCTTGGCATGACGACGCGCCATCTGACCGACCCCGAGCGCCGCGATTGGCTGCGCCTCATCCGCAGCGAGAATGTCGGCCCGATCACCTTTTTCCATCTGCTGCGGCGCTTTGGCTCGGCCGCGGCCGCGCTCGAAGCATTGCCCGAACTCTCGCGGCGCGGCGGGCGAACCCGACCACTCGTCGGATTTTCGAAGGCCAAAGCCGAAGAGGAGCTGGCGACGCTGGAGAAGGTTGGCGCCCGGCTTGTCGCGCATGGCGAGCCCGATTATCCAAAGGCGTTGGCGGCGATCGAGGACGCCCCGCCGGTGCTTGCGGTGCGTGGTCATGCGCACCTCTTGACCAAGCATGCTGTCGCCATTGTCGGCGCGCGCAACGCGTCGGCCAACGGGATCCGCTTTGCCCGGCAACTTGCCGCCGATCTGGGCCGGGGGGATCTTGTCGTCGTCTCCGGCCTCGCCCGCGGGATCGACGCGGCGGCGCATCTGGGCGCGCTCGAAAGCGGCACGGTCGCGGTGATGGCGGGCGGCGTCGACGTGGTCTATCCCAGCGAAAACCGGACCCTCTATGACGGAATCACCGCCGCCGGCGCCATCGTCAGCGAGATCGCCGCCGGCACCGCGCCCACGGCCACGCATTTCCCGCGTCGGAACCGGATCATCTCCGGCTTGAGTCTGGGCGTCGTCGTGGTCGAGGCCGCGCGCCGGTCAGGGTCGCTTATCACCGCCCGCTTCGGGCTCGAACAAGGCCGGGAGGTCTTCGCGGTGCCGGGCTCCCCACTCGACCCCCGGTCCCAAGGCTGCAACCATCTGCTGCGCCAAGGGGCGACGCTGGTCGAAGGCGCCGAGGACGTCTTGGCGGGGCTCTCCGGCGCCCTGCGGACGCCGCTTGCCGAGCCCCCCTCGATTTGGGACCAATTTGGCGGGAAAGCTGGGGTCCCGGCAGACGACTCCGCGATCGCTCGAGCCCGCCCGGCGGTGGTCGAAAAACTCGGCCCAACCCCCACCCCGGTTGACGAAATCATCCGGCAGTGCCAATTGTCACCGGCAATCGTGCTAACGGTCCTGTTGGAACTGGAGCTTGCCGGAAGGCTAGTGAGGCACCCGGGGAACCTGGTATCTCTCCAATCGTAACAATTAGTTAATAGCTTTACCCGACATTTCACTTAAACCGGAATGCCTGGCAATGGATGTTGTCATCGTCGAGTCGCCTGCCAAGGCGAAAACGATCAATAAGTACCTCGGGCCGGGCTTCACCGTGCTCGCGAGCTACGGCCATGTCCGGGATCTGAGAGAGAAAGATGGGGCAGTCGAGCCCGAGCGCGACTTTGCCATGCATTGGGAAATTGGCGGCGATCGGGCCAAGAAGGCGCTATCGGAAATCACCCGGGCGCTTAAGTCCGCCGACCGGCTCTATCTCGCGACCGACCCGGATCGCGAGGGCGAGGCGATTTCCTGGCACCTCAAGCAGGTACTGACCGAGGCGCAAAAGCTCGGCCGGATCGAGGTGAAGCGCGTCGTCTTCAACGAGATCACGAAGTCGGCGGTGCTCGATGCGATGAAGCACCCGCGCGATCTCGACGGCGATCTGGTCGAGGCCTACCTGGCACGCCGCGCGCTTGATTTCCTCGTCGGGTTCACCCTTTCTCCGGTCCTCTGGCGAAAGCTGCCGGGAAGCCGTTCCGCCGGCCGGGTGCAGTCGGTCGCGCTGCGGCTGATCTGCGAACGCGAGAAGGAGATCGAACGCTTCCGCGCCCGCGAGTACTGGACGCTCGACGCCGAACTCCGCACGCCGTCGGGCGCTCCGTTTAGCGCCCGGCTCACCCACCTCGAGGGACGAAAGCTTGACCGGTTCGATCTGGCGAACCAAGCGATCGCCGAGGCCGCCAAGGCGAAGATCGAAGCCGGCGCTCCTTACCGCGTCGCCGCGGTCGAAAAGAAACGCGTCCGCCGCAATCCGTTGCCGCCCTTCACCACCTCGACCCTGCAGCAGGAAGCATCGCGCAAGCTGGGAATTGGCGCGATGCGCACCATGCGCCTTGCGCAACAGCTTTACGAAGGCGTCGATGTGGGTGGCGAAACGATTGGGCTCATTACCTATATGCGGACCGACAGCGTCACGCTGTCGCAAGAAGCGATCCGCGCCGCGCGCGCCCTCATCTCGGAGCAGTACGGCCGCGAATATGTTCCCGAGGCGCCGCGGGTCTACAAGTCGCCGACCAAAAACGCCCAGGAGGCCCACGAGGCGATCCGTCCGACCGACCTTTTCCTTAGCCCCGACAAGGTCGCGCGCTACCTCGACGCCGACCAGCGCCGGCTCTACGAGCTCATCTGGCGACGTACCATGGCCTCGGAGATGGAGAGTGCGGCGCTCGACCAGGTCGCGGTCGATATGCGCTCGAGCGACGGTCACATCACGCTTCACGCGACCGGTTCGACGGTCGTCTTCGACGGTTTCCTGCGGCTCTATCGCGAAGACCGCGACGACCCGGCGGACGACGAGGAGGATAACCGGCGGCTGCCGCCGATCGCCGAGGGCGAATCGCCGGCGCTGGGCGCGGTCAAGCCAGAACAGCATTTCACGCAGCCGCCGCCGCGCTTCAGCGAAGCAAGCTTGGTCAAGCGCCTCGAGGAACTCGGCATTGGGCGGCCCTCGACCTACGCCTCGATTCTGCAAGTCCTCCAGGATCGTGAATATGTACGATTCGAGAAGCGGCGCTTCATTCCGGAAGATCGTGGCCGTCTGGTGACGGCCTTCCTCGAAAGCTTTTTTGGCCGCTACGTCGAGTACGATTTCACCGCCAAGCTCGAGGACCAACTCGACGAGATTTCCGGCGGGCGCGCCGACTGGAAGGCGGTATTGCGCGAATTCTGGCGGGCATTTTCCGAGGCGATCGGCAGCACCAAGAACCTGACCATCACGCAGGTGATCGACGCGCTCGACGCCGACCTTGGCCCGCATTTCTTCCCGCCGCGGGTCGACGGCCAGGACCCGCGCCGCTGCCCGTCCTGCGGCGAGGGCCGGTTGGGCCTCAAGCTCGGGAAGTTCGGGGCATTCATCGGCTGCTCGCGCTATCCCGACTGCCGACATACCCGCCCGCTCAGCGTCGAGAACGGCGAAGGCGACAAGCCGGCGATCGAAAGCGCGCGCACCCTTGGCGTCGATCCCGCGTCGGGCGAAATCGTCAGCTTGCGAAAGGGTCCCTACGGGCTTTATCTGCAGCTCGGTGAAGGCGCCGAGGGCATCAAGCCCAAACGTGTGTCGCTGCCGCGCGATCTCGATCCGGTGACGATCGATCTTCAGACCGCGCTGAATTTGTTGGCGTTGCCCCGCGAGATTGGCGTGCACCCCGAGACCGGCCAGGTGATTCTCGCCGGCATCGGACGCTTCGGTCCCTATATCCGTCACGGGGCCAAGTATAAGTCGCTCGAATCGACGGCCGATCTGCTTACCATCGGGGTCAATCGCGCGGTCGACTTGCTCGCCCAGCCCAGTCGGGGCGCGCGTATCGGTGCGCCTCGTCCGACACACGAAATCGGCCTGCATCCCGATGACGGAAAGCTGATCGCCGCCGGAATCGGCCGCTACGGCCCTTATGTCAAGCATGGCTCGATCTACGCCAACCTGCCGAAGGGACGCGCGATCGAGGAGGTGACGCTCGACGAGGCGGTGGCGCTGATCGCCGAGCGCGCGGCCCGCAAGGGCGGGCGGAAGGCGAAAACCGTCAGAGCGCCCAAAGTCGCCAAAGCGGCCGCGCTGAAGCCCGAGGCGGCGAAGGCCAGGGCCAAGCGGCCGCCCAGGGCCAAGTCGCGCAAGGGCACGGCGAAGACCCCCGTCGACGCCAGCGGCGCCGGTTAGCGCGCGCTTGAGCCGCCGTAGATCCCGCCCCCACGCGCTCCCGTCCCGGGAGGAGTTGCTTGCGTTCGTCCGCTCTCGCGGCGGCAAAATCGATCCTCGCGCGATCGCCCGCGCATTCAACGTCCAGGGCGCCGATCGCATGGCGCTCAATTCCCTGATCGGCAGCCTCGCGGAAGCGCCCGGCCGCGCGGGCCATCGCGCCGCAAACGCCGCCGGCGCCGGCGCTGGCGCTCGCGCTCAACGGCCCGATCGCCGGCCACCCGTGGCGACGATCGAAGTGATCGAAATCGACGCCGAGGAAGGCGACGCCATCGCTCATCCGATCGATTGGGCAAGTCCAGGCAAGCCGCCGCTCATCCGAATTCGCCCGGCCCGGCATGGCGGCATCGATCTTGCGGTGGGCGAGCGCGCTTTGGTGCGGCTCAACCGCGAACACGGGCTCGAGTTCATCGGCCAGGTTCTGAAACGCATCGAGCGTCCGCCCGAAAGCGTGCTCGGCCTCTATGTCCGCGGGCCGGAGGGCGGACGAATTCGCCCGACGGACAAGAAGATTCGCACCGAGTTCGTCGTCGCCGCCGGAAACGCCGCCGACGCGCGCCCGGGCGAACTGGTGCTCGCCGAGGTGTTGCCGGCGCGCCGGCTCGGCTTGCCGCAGGCGCGCATCGTCGAGCGCCTCGGTTCGGCCGACAGCCCCAAGGCGGCCAGCCTGATCGCCATCCACAGTCATGACATTCCGACCGCCTTCCCCGGCGACGCGCTCGCCGAGGCTGGGCGCGCCCATCCGGCGCCGATCGATGGACGCGAGGATCTGCGCCGCGTTCCGCTCGTCACCATCGACGGCGAAGACGCGCGTGATTTCGACGACGCCGTGTTCGCCGAACCGGACGCGGATTCGGCGAATCCCGGCGGCTTTCACCTTATCGTCGCGATCGCCGATGTCGGCTGGTACGTACGCCCCGGAAACCCGCTCGACCGCGCGGCGCGCGAGCGCGGCAACTCGGTCTATTTCCCCGATCGTGTCGTTCCCATGCTGCCCGAACGGCTATCGAACGATCTCTGCTCGCTCCGCCCGCACGAGGATCGGCCCTGCCTCGCGGTTCACATCTGGATCGACGCCGAGGGAGGCAAGCGCCGTCATCGTTTCGAGCGCGCAATGATCCGATCGGCGGCACGATTTACCTACGATGAGGTTCAGCAATCGTGGGACAGCGGACCGCGCGGAGCCGCCGGCGAGCTGACTGCCCGCGCGATCGCGCCGCTTTATGGGGCCTATCACGCGCTCGCCCGCGCGCGGCGCGCGCGGGGCACGCTCGATCTCGATCTCGAGGAGCGAAAGGTCGTGCTTGGCGCGGATGGCCGGGTCGAGCGCGTCGTCTCTCGTCCGCGCTTCGACAGCCACCGGTTGATCGAGGAATTCATGATCGCGGCCAACGTTGCCGCGGCGGAAAGCCTCGAGACGCTTCGCGCCCCTTGCATGTATCGGGTCCACGACGAACCGGACCTCGCGAAGCTCGATGCGCTCCGCCAAGTGCTGGACGGGCTTGGCTATCGGCTGGCGAAGGGACAGGTGCTTCGTCCCGACAGCTTCAATCGAATTCTCGAATGGGCGGCGGACACCCCGCATCGCCACCTGGTCAATCAGCTCGTGCTGCGGAGCCAGTCGCTCGCCGTCTATAGCCCCGACAATCGCGGGCATTTTGGGCTGGCGTTGACGCGCTACGCTCATTTCACCTCGCCGATCCGGCGTTACGCCGATCTCATTGTTCACCGCGCTTTGATCGCCGGCTACCGGCTCGGCGAGGGAGGTATGGGACCGGCGGTGAGGGACGATCTCGCCGAGACGGCCGACCATATTTCGGCGACCGAACGCCGCGCCGCCGCGGCCGAGCGCGATGCGATCGACCGCTATGTCGCGGCATATCTCGCCGATCGTGTCGGCGCCCGATTTTCGGCTCGAATTTCAGGCGTCACCCGCTTCGGCCTGTTCGTAACGCTGGATGAGATCGGGGCCGACGGGCTCATTGCGATGCGGTCCTTGCCGGCCGACATGTATCAGCTCGATGCCGAGCGCCATTTGCTTCGCGGCCGCCGCCATGGCCGCAGCTTCACGCTCGGCCAGCCCGTCGAGGTGCGGCTCGCCGAGGCCGTGCCGCTTACCGGGGGGATGCGCTTCGACCTGATCGACACGCTCGAGGCCCGACGCCCGCGTCCGGGCCGCAAGCCCAAGCACCGCGGCCCGCGAAAGGCGCGCAAGTGACCGCCGGCTTGCCGTGCCCGGCGGCGGCGGACAACCCCTGGCCGATCCGCTCGATGCCGTTGCATCCCGGCTCGAGCGCGCCAACCGCGGCGTTTGGTCGCGTGCAATCGCCGCCCGTGTATTGCATAAACTCAAGACTTCTTAACCATTCTTTTGAAACGCTTCGCCTATGATGGACGGTAACAAGATTGAGTTTTCTGATAGAGTTTCTCCGTCTGGCGGATGGGGCCCGGCGTTGCGCCGCGGCTTGCGCCGCTACTGCCCGCGTTGCGGGATCGGCCGGATTTTCATGGGCTATCTATCGGTAAATGCGCGCCGCGGAAATTGCGGACTGGACCTGGCGAGCTTCCGCTCCGACGACGCGCCGCCCTATTTCACGATTCTGGTCGTCGCCCACGTCGTGGCGCCGCTGATGCTGTTGCTCGAGCGCAGCGCCCATCCGGCGGAATGGGTTCATGCGGTGATCTTTGTGCCGCTGACGCTAGGCCTGATGCTTGCGCTTCTGCCCCGCATCAAGGGCGCCGTCATGGGTTGGCAATGGGCCGCCGCCATCCGCGGCTGAGCCGAATCGTCCGCTGGGCGGGCGATCCGAGCCCGCGCGCGCTCGCCGGCGCGATCATTTTGTTCGTCGCCGCGTGCGCCGGTGAGCGTGAAGAACCGGTTGAGCAGGCGCATACGATCGGTTCAGGCGCCGCGCGTTTCTTTGCCGTCACCTACGAGTACATCAGCGATCGCTTCGTCGATCCCATACCGCCGTCTACGCTGGCGATGAGCGGGCTGGGAAATCTCGCCAAGATCGATCCCGAATTCTCCGTGGCGCAGGCTCTCGATCAAATCGAGGTCAAGGAACGCGGCGAGGTGATCGCCAGATTTGCCCGGCCCGCGCGCGAGGATGCATCGCGCTGGGCGGCGATCACCGTCTCGGTCATCAATTCCGGCCGCGAGCATTCGCAATCGCTCCGTTCGGCCTCGAGCGACGCGTTGTATCAGACGATCGCCGACGGGGCGGTCAAGCGCCTTGACCCGTTTTCGCGATACAACTCGCGCGACGTTGCGCGCGAAAATCGCGCCGCCCGCGAAGGGTTCGGCGGCATCGGGGTCAACTTCGACAGCGAGGGCGGGGTTGTCCGCGTGGTTTCGGTGATGGCTGATTCGCCCGCCGCACGCGCCGGGGTGAAGGTTGACGATCGCATCACCCGGATCGAGGGGGAGCCCACCGCCGGCCTCGAGATCCGCGACATCATCCGCCGCCTTCGCGGGCCGGTCGGCGCAGCGGTCTCCATCGACGTGAAGCGAGCCGATGCGGCGTCTCTCGTGCGCTTGGTGATCGTGCGCGCGCTCGTGGTGCCGCAGACTGTCGCTTACCGCCGTGACGGCGAAATCGCCCACATCAAGGTATCCGGCTTCAATCAACGCACGGCCGAGCGGCTCCATGAGGCCCTCGCCAAGGCGCGCGGCGAAATCGGGCCGGCGATGCGTGGCGTGATTCTCGACCTGCGGGGAAATCTCGGCGGCCTGTTCGAGCAAGCGGTCGCCGCCGCCGATTTGTTCCTTGCCAAGGGACAGATCGTTTCCACGCACGGGCGCCATCGCGCCAGCAACCAGGTCGCCGAGGCGGCGTCGGGAGACCCGGGCGAGAACGTGCCGGTCGTGGTTCTCGTAAATGGCGCCTCGGCGTCCTCGGCTGAGATCGTCGCCGCAGCGCTGCAAGACAATGGACGCGCCATCGTCGTTGGCACGACATCGTACGGCAAGGGCACCGTGCAAACCGTGATTCCGCTGCCCAACGAAGGCGAACTTGTCTTGACGTGGGCCTATTTCTACGCCCCATCGGGCTACTCGCTGAATAATCTCGGGATCAATCCGTCGATTTGCACGACCGGGCTCGAGGGCGCGGCCGGCTCCGTGGTCGGGGCGGTGCGGTCGGGTACGCTGCCAAGCGTCGGCGCGTCGATGGCTGAATGGCGAGTAGCCAATCACCAAGACCTGCCGTCATTGCGGGCGCTTCGCGGCCGCTGCCAACCCGATATCCGCGAACGCGAGATCGACTACGAAATCGCCAAGCGGCTGCTCGATGAGCC
>CAZLYV010000056.1:1761-11538 GCA_964563665.1 uncultured Acetobacteraceae bacterium | reverse complement strand
CATCTTCGGGATCGGCGCGCACCGGGGTGCGCAGATCGGCGGCATCCTCCTGGCCGAGGCACATATAGAGCGTGCCGGTGCAGGTGAGGCGCACGCGATTGCACAGCTCGCAGAAATTATGCGTGAGCGGCGTGATGAACCCGAGCCGCTGTCCGGTCTCCTTGACCACGACATAACGCGCCGGACCGCCCGAGCGATAGTCGGTCTCCTCGAGCGTCCAACGCTGGCCGAGGCGCGCCCGCACTAGTGACAGCGGCAAGTACTGGTCGAGCCGGTCGGGCCCGATATCGCCCATCGGCATCACCTCGATGATCGTCAGGCCATAGCCATGGTCGCCGCACCAGGCGATCATGCGATCGAACTCGTCCTCATTCACGCCCTTGAGCGCCACGGCATTGATCTTGACCTTGAGTCCCGCGGCGGTGGCGGCGGCGAGCCCTTCTTGCACCTGCTCGAGCCGGCCCCAGCGCGTGATCGCCTTGAACTTGGCGGCGTCGAGCGTATCCACGGACACGTTGATCCGCCGCACGCCCGCCGCGCGGAGCTCGCCCGCGTATTTGGCGAGCTGGCTGCCGTTCGTAGTGACCGTAAGTTCGTCGAGCGCGCCCGTTTCCAGGTGACGACCGAGCGCCCGAAAGAGGCTCATGATGTTCCGTCGCACCAATGGCTCGCCGCCGGTCAAGCGCAGCTTGCGCACGCCAAGCTTGACGAACGCCGAGCACACCCGGTCGAGCTCCTCCAACGTCAGAATCTCCGACTTCGGCAGGAACGTCATATCTTCCGACATGCAGTAGACGCAGCGGAAGTCGCAGCGGTCGGTCACCGATACCCGCAGATAGGTGATCGTGCGCTGATAGGGATCGATCAGCGGCGCCGGCGCCAGCGGTCTTGCGATGTCGCTCGTCAGCACGTGCTTGAACTCCTCGGGCGGTGGTCGTTTTCCCTACCCAACCGGCCTAAAACATAAGCGGGCCGTGCGGCAAATTCATCCATGATCAATGTGCGGGTAATCTAGTCATATCTCATAACCAGAGCAAGCACTTAAGGGGCCTCATGAAGTTCGCGTCGGGGGCACCCTCGGCGGCAACCATCGGACACCATCCGTCATGCGTTCCCCGGCGGAGTCTTTTGCCCGGCCTTGGCGCGCTCGAGATCGCGTGCGCGCAATTCGTCCTCGGTCGTACGCGGCACCGGGCGCGGCGGGCCGGCGAAGGGATCGATCGCGTTTTCGGTTTGCACGATCAGCCGGCATTCGTCGCACATGCGAATGCGCTCGAGCGTCGCGGCTTGCATATACATCCAGTGCTTGCCGGCCAGCTTGTCGATCACCCGCTCGATCGCACCGGAGGCGCCGAAGGGCCGCCCACAACGGATGCACTGCGCCGGGTCCTCTTCCTTGATCAGCGCCGGCGAACGGGCCGTATCCCTGAAATCGAGTTGCGGCTTGAGCGTGATGACCTTCTCGGGGCACGTCGCCTTGCACAAGCCGCATTGCACGCAGGCGTCTTCGATGAACCGCAGCATCGGCCGATCGGGATTGTCGATCAGCGCGCCGGTCGGGCATGCGCTTACGCAAGCGAGACACAGCGTGCACCCGGCGGTGTCGATCGCCAGGCTGCCGAACGGCGCGCCGGACGCCAGCGGCAGCACATCGACCGGCGCCGGCGCCACCTCATAAAGGTGGTGCAGCGCCAGCAGCGATACGCCGCGTTTGCTTCCCATCGGCAAGAACGAGCCTGCCTTCGGACTCGCCGCCCGCGGCAAGCCATAGAGAGTCTCCTCGACCACATCGGGATCGGCGGCGTCGATAACGGCCACGCGGCCCGCGCCGAAACCGAGCCCCGCCAATGCCGTCTCGGCAAGGCCGACTTGGCTGGCAAGGCCGCCAAGCTCGTCGCGCTTTCGCGGATCGGCAAGCAGGCGGATTTGCGATGCGCCGTAGGCCAGCGCCACGGCGAAGAAGTCGAATCCGACCTGGGTGACGGCGTTGAGCGCAAATGGCAGCACGCGCGCCGGCAGCCCGCGGCCATGGCGCGCGATCAGGGAAATCATCTCCTCACCGTGCTGGCCGTCATGCACCAGCAGTACCGGGTTCTCGCCGCCAGCCTTGGCGTAGGTGCTAAGCAGGGTGCGCAGGCGCTCGAAGACCGTCGCTTGCGGCGGCAGATCGTAGGTCGAAGCTCCGGTCGGGCAGACGCTGGCGCAGCTGCCGCAGCCGGCGCACACGTAATCGTCGATCGCGACATGGTCGCCGGCCGGCGTGATCGCGCCGGTTGGGCAGACATCGAGGCATCGCGTGCATCCCGTCACTCGACTGCGGCTATAGGCGCAAATCGCGGCGTCGAAGCGCACATAACGCGGCTTCTCGAACTCGCCGACCATCTCGACCAATTCGAACAGCGCTTTCTGAACCGCCGCCGGGTCGCGCGGATCGGGTCGGAAATAGCCGTCGCGCTTTTCGTGGGCGGGGAACAGCGGCGTGCCGCCGGTGAGATCGAGAATGAGGTCGCATTGCGAGGACGCCCCGTCGCGGGGCTGCTCGAAGGCCAACGCCGCGCGCGAGGATGGAATCGCGGCTGCATACCCGTTGACCACGATCTCGAACGCGCCGAGGTGACCCTTGACCCCGACGATCGTCCCGCGAAAGATCGGCACCTCGGTCAGCCGGGGCGGAGTGACGTTTCCGGGCGCGGTCAGCAGCACGCTACATTCGAGCCGGTCGGCAAGCTGTCGCGCGGCGTCGAGCGCCAGCTCGTCGCGGCCGTAGATCAGCGTGACCCCGGCTGATTTGAGCGAAATGGACGGCGTCGGCGCCGGATCGAGCGCCGCCTCGGCGAGTAGCGCGGCGATCTTCGGCATCGCCTGCTCGGCTTCCTCGGACCACCCTGCGCGCTCGCGAATGTTGGTAAAGCGAAGATCGACGTTGACGCCGGTCTCGGCGCGCGTCTCGGTGAATAACGGCGCTTCCTGCGTGCAGGCGACAAGAATCGGCTTGCCCTCGCCAAGCGCGCGCTCGAAATTCGCCAGCTGCGCGCGACAAAGCAGCGTATGCGTGTCGAGATGGTCGGCGCCGCAGCCGCGCGCGATCGCCTTCGCATCAAGCGGCATCGTCGCATTGCAGTTGCAGACCAGAACCTTTTTGCCGCCGAGTTCCATACCGCGATCCGTCGAAACAAAAATTCAAGAGCGACGCGATTGGTTTGTCGCAAAGCGTGCCGTGCGAGGCAAGGCGATTCTTGCGAGGGAGGTCCGCCCCCCATGCGGTACGCCCGAAGTCGAGGCACCATGCGTCGAGTGGCCTCGGCGCGCTATACTGACGAGCATGCGTATCGGACCGCAAGATAAAATGCACACGCTGCACGCGACGCCGGAAGCAGCGGGCGCGCGCAAGATGATGAGTACGCGCGAGGTCGCGGAGTACCTGCGGATCAAGCAACGCAAGGTCTACGACCTGGTCCGTGCGAAGAAGATTCCCTGTTCGCGGGTCACCGGGAAATGGCTCTTCCCGAAAGATCTGATCGACCGTTGGGTCGCCCAGAACACCGAGTATGGCGCGACCGTCGCCGAGCGTGCCGTGGCGCCGGTGGTCGCCGGGAGTCACGATCCGCTGCTCGACTGGGCGGTTCGCGAGTCAAGCTGCGGGCTGGCGGTGCTTCCGGGGGGCAGCCTCGACGGGCTGCGCCGGCTCGCCCGGCGCGAGGCGATGCTGGCAGGGCTCCATGTCCTCGATCCCGAAACCGGCATCTATAACATTCCGGTGATCGAGGATGCGCTCGGCGGACAGGATATCGTCGTCATCGAATGGGCGCGCCGGGACCAGGGCCTGGTCGTCGCGCCCGGAAATCCGCTTGGAATAACGGCGCCAAAGGATCTCGCCACACGCAAAGCCCGAATCGTGCCGCGGCAAAGCGAGTCCGGAAGCCAAATTCTTCTCGTTCATCTGCTCGCCAAGGCGGGACTTGGCTTGCGCGATCTCAACCTCGTGGTGCGGCCGGCGTTGAGCGAAAGCGACCTCGCGCTCGCGATCGTCGAAGGGAAGGCGGATGCCGGTCTTGCGGTGGCGGCGGTCGCGCGGCAATTTCGGCTCGATTTCGTGCCGCTGCATCGCGAGCGGTTCGATTTGGTGTTGCGCCGGCGCGATTATTTCGAACCGCCAGTCCAGGCGCTTTTGGCGTTCGCCGGTTCGCCCGCCTTGGTTGCCCGGGCGAGCGAGCTTGGCGGATACGACGTTACCGCGCTGGGTCGGGTCGTCTGGAACGGGTGAGGAAGGATGAGCCGCGCGAAATCATCCGATGACGGAATAATCGCCAGCGCAGTCGAAATCCTTGGACTCGATCATGTGGTGCTGCGGGTTCGCGATGTAAATCGCGCCATTCGGTTCTACGGCGATGTGCTCGGTTGTCGCGAGGAACGCCGGCAGGACGAACTCGGCCTTATTCAGCTCCGCGCCGGTCGTACGCTGATCGATCTCGTTGACGTGAACGGCACGCTCGGCCGTGACGGCGGCGCGCCGCCGGGGATCGAGGGATGCAACATGGATCACTTTTGCCTGCAAATCGCGGCGTTCGATGCGGCGGCGATCCGCGCCCATCTTGCGCGCCACGGCATCGACATGGGCGAGGTGAAGCAGCGCTATGGCGCCGAGGGCGAGGGACCCTCGGTGTACATCAAGGACCCGGATGGCAACGTCGTCGAGCTCAAGGGTCCGCCGAGCGGCGATCGCTTCCCGAGATAAGCGAGGGCGTGCCAATCACGACCCGGCTTTGCGGTAATTCGGGAAGAAGAGCTGTTCGCCGCCGATCTTGTAGTCGGCGATCGCGCGCTGGCCGGCGGGCGAGGTGATCCACTCGATGAACGCCATACCGTCGTCACGTTTGACGTGCGGGTGTCTGGCTGGATTTACCAGCATCACGCCGTACTGGTTGAAAAGGCGCACATCGCCCTCGGTCAGAATCGCGAGATCGGCGCGGTTGCGGAACGACAACCAGGTGCCGCGATCCGTCAGCGAATAAGCGTTCATCGCCGCGGCGGTGTTGAGCGTCGGCCCCATGCCCGATCCCGTCTCGCGGTACCAAGGACCCTTTTCGGCCGCGATGTCGATTCCGGCGATCTGCCACAGGCGAAGCTCGGCGGCATGCGTGCCGCTCTTGTCGCCGCGGGAAGCAAAAGGCGCCTTCGCTGCGGAGATGCGCTGCAGCGCCATCGCGATGTCCTTGGGCCCGCCGATTTTCGCCGGATCGGCCTTGGGGCCAACGAGCACGAAATCGTTGTACATCACCTCGCGCCGGTCCACGCCAAAGCCGTCGGCGATGAACTTCGTTTCGGCGGTCGCGTCGTGAACGAATACGACGTCGGCATCGCCGCGACGGCCGATGTCGAGCGCCTGGCCTGTTCCTACCGCCACCACGCGCGCCTCGATGCCGGTCGCCTGCCGGAACAGCGGCAGGATATGGCCAAACAGGCCCGACTGCTCGGTCGACGTCGTCGAGGCGACGGTGATGTAACGCTCGGCGGCGCGTCCCGGCAGAGCGAATGCCAGCGCAAGAAGCAAGGCCGATGAAAGGGTGGCGGCCGCAAGTCGCTTCATGGCATTTCCTCCCGAAGAAAAGCCGCCCCTTCGGGCGTCGCAGGGCCGGCAAAAAAACGATCGGCCGCCGCGCGTTCGGCCAGTCGGCCGCGGTGCAGAAACAGGATTTCATCGGCAAGACGCCGCGCTTGGCCAAGATTGTGGGTGGTCATGACGATCTTGGTGCCCGCCTCATGTATCGCCTCGATGATCGTCTCGACGGCGCGCGTCGCGGCGGGGTCGAGGCTCGCCGTGGGTTCGTCGAGGAACAGCACCTCGGGCTCGAGCGCCCAGGCCCGTGCAAGCGCCAGACGTTGCTGTTCGCCGCCGGAAAGAACGCGCGCCGAGCGATCCGCGAGCCCGGATAGTCCGACACGCGCCAGGGCTTCGCGCGCCCGCGCGATGAGCTCGTTTCGCGGCATGCGCGCAAGTTTGAGGGCATAGACGACATTTCCCAGGGCCGAACGGCGCAGCATCACCGGCCGCTGAAAGACCATCGCCTGCCGGCGGGCGGGGTCGCGGCCGTTGGCGCCGTGCCAGACGATGCGGCCGGCGGTCGGGCGCAGCAGGCCATGACATAAGCGCAGAAGCACGCTTTTCCCCGCGCCGTTCGCGCCAAGAATCACGCTACGGGCGCCAGCGGCGATCTCGGCCGAAATGCCGTCGATGATCGGCACGCCGCCGGCGACGAGCGCCACTTGATCGAGCATCAGCGGAAGGATGGTCGGTGTCGAGGCCATGCGTGGGGTCATCCGACTTTGCGATGCGCGACTTCGCGCACGACATGCGCCGTGGCGTTCAATGCGATGACGAGCGCGATCAGGATCAACCCGAGCCCGAGGGCAAGCGGCAGGTCGCCCTTGCTTGTCTCGAGCGCGATCGCTGTCGTCATCACTCGCGTAACGCCGTCGATATTGCCGCCGACGATCATCACCGCGCCAACTTCCGCGCTGGCGCGCCCGAGCCCGGCGAGAACGACGGTGAGGAGCGAAAAACGCGTGTCCCAGAGCAGCGTCCAGATCGCATTGCGAGGGCGGGCGCCGAGCGACCGGAGCTGCTCCGAGTAATCGGACCAGGCGTCCTCGACGATCTGGCGGGCGAGCGCGCCGATGATTGGCACGATCAAAACCGCCTGCGCCACCACCATTGCGCCGGGCGTGAATAGCAATCCAAGCGATCCCAGCGGGCCGGCGCGCGAGAGCAGGAGATATATCGTCAGGCCGACGACGACCGGCGGCAAGCCCATGAGGGCGTTCAAGAGCACGATTACCGCGCGTCGTCCCGGAAACGAGAACAGGGCGACGGCGGCGCCCATCGGCAAGCCAACCGTTGCACCGATAGCGACGGCCGAAAGGCTGACGGCCAAGCTGAGGCGAACGATTTCGACCAGCTTGCGGTCGAATCCGCCGATCAGCCCAAGCGCCGTCGAAAAGGCGTCCCCAATGTCCATCATGCGTCGTAGCTGTCCATTATTATGTTTATTTTACGTTGATCGTAAACATTTTCGCAAGAGACGCAGTTACAGGTAACATTGCAACGCAAAAATGCCCCTGCGGCCGAATGTCCCGGAGGTTGGCTTGTCGGCGACGCTGGAGAGGGGCCATATTGAGCCCATGAACGAACATCGCCCGATCGACGAATTCCTCGTCCGCCCCGATCCGAACGATCCGCGCCTGACGCAGCGCGTCGAGGGAACCGATCACGAAGGCAAACCGATCGTGACCTCGGTGGTGGTCGAACGTCCACTGACCCTGTTCCTCAACGGGCAGGAAATCGTGACGATGATGACCATCGCCGATTACCCCGAGTATCTGGCGGTGGGCTACCTGCTGAATCAGAACATGCTGCGCGCGGACGACGATGTGACCGGCATCGACTACGATCCCGAGATCGAGACCGTGGTCGTGCGCACGAGCGCCAAAACCGATTTCGAGAAAAAGCTCAAGAAGAAGACGCTGACCTCCGGCTGCGCGCAAGGCACCGTCTTCGGCGACCTCATGGAAAAGTTCGACGAAATCGAGTTGCCGAAGAACGCGATCGTAAAAACTTCGTGGCTCTACCGGCTGTCCAAGAAGATCAATACGGCGCCGAGTCTTTACCTCGCGGCCGGCGCGATCCACGGTTGCGTCCTCTGCGAGGAGGACCGGCCAGTCATATACTTGGAAGACGTCGGCCGGCACAATGCGGTCGACAAAATCGCCGGCTATATGTTCATGCACCGCATATCGCCCGAGGGAAAGTTGTTCTACACCACCGGGCGCCTCACCAGCGAAATGGTGATCAAAACGGTTCAGATGCGAATTCCGATCCTCATTTCGCGCTCGGGCTTCACCGCCTGGGGCGTCGATCTTGCGCGCCGGGCAGGGTTGACGCTGATTGGCCGCGCCAAGGGCGCCCGCTTCGTGGCGCTTTCCGGCGCCGAGCGGATCGTGTTCGATGCCGATGCGCGCGAGGTCGCCGGCGAGGACCGTCGCCATCAGCGCAAGGGATCGCAAGACAACGATGGAGCCTGACCCAGCGGCGCGCGTCGCGGGGGTCATTCTCGCCGGCGGGCTGTCGCGACGGATGGGCGGCGGCGACAAGTGCTTGCGGGCATTGGGCGGGCGGCCGATCCTCGGCCACATCCTGGCGCGAGTGCAGCCGCAGGTGGCGGCTCTCGTTCTCAACGCGAACGGCGATCCGCAACGTTTCGCGCCGTTCGGCCTCGCGGTCGTGTCCGATGTGATCGAAGGTTTCGCCGGGCCGCTCGCCGGTGTATTGACCGGGCTCGAGTGGGCGGCGTCGCATGCGCCCTCGTGCCGGTGGCTGGCGAGTTTCGCGAGCGACGCGCCGTTCGTGCCGCGCGACCTGGTGGCGCGGCTCACGGCGGCGGCCGAGACGGCGGGCGCCGACCTCGCGTGCGCGACTTCGGGCGGGCGGTCGCATCCCGTCTTCGGATTGTGGCGCATCGATCTGCGCGCGGATTTGCGGCGCGCGATGGTCGAGCAAGAGATTCGCAAGGTCGATCGATGGACCGCGCGCCATCATCTGGTCGAAGTCGAGTACCCGACGGCGCCGATCGATCCCTTCTTCAATACCAACCTTCCGGAAGATCTGGCCGAGGCCGAGCGCCTGCTGGCGTGACCGATCGCGAAATCCACGGTAGGCTGGCCCTTGTAAGTGCAGCCTCGGTATCGCTATCTAAAATCAAGATCGCCTGCTAACGCTTGAACGGCCGAATGCGCGCCATGCCGATCGATCCTTCCGAAATGAAGCAAACGCGGGAAACCGGCGCCGAGGGCGGCCAAGGCCCAAGCTTGAGCCGGCACGAACGGCTGCCGGTTGGCGTCGTCGTCGAGCGTCGAGCGGCGAACAGCCGGCGGGAGGATGTCGTCTGGCTGCCCGTGGCGGTAATTCCCGGAGCGCCAGCTACCGCGGCTTGGACGCTGCTCCGCGAGGAGGGCGCCGTCGCGCAGTACTTTGCCGGCGTCAGCGAGCTCGAACTGATCGTGCGCGAGACGCCGAATTATCTCCTCAACCTGAGCACGGAACGGCCGTCGGTCTATGTGGTGCTCCAGCCTGGGGCAGGCGATGGCCCGTTCGGGGTCTCGTTGCGGATCGCCACCGTTTCGCCGGCCGAGGCGGAGGCATATATGGACGGCGCGCACGTGATCGAACGCGTGCCGATGCCCGAAGTGATTGCGGCGTGGATCGCCGATTATTGCGCGATTTACCACGTCGAGGAAAAGTTCTGGAAACGGCGGCGCAAGCCGCACGATGCAAACAAGGGTTTTGGCCGCGGCAGCGATTCCAACGATTACGGGCCGTCTTCGAGCGGCCAATCTTCCGATGAAAAAGTCTGACGACGAAGGATTCATCCGCCGTTGGGCGCGCCGCAAGGACGAGTCGCGGGAACGCAGGCGCGAAACGCCGACAGCCGAACCGGCGCCGGCGGGTCCGCAGCCAGCCGCGGCGGTCGCGCCAAACTTACCCGGGACGGCGCAACGCTCCGGCGATGCAAGCGGGCGGAAGGACGAAAAGCCGTTCGATCTTTCGCAACTCCCGACGATCGACAGCCTGACGAAGGAGTCCGATTACACGCTTTTCATGCGGCCTGAGGTGCCCGACGATCTGCGGCTGCGGGCGTTACGCAGGCTGTGGGTGCTCGATCCGATTCTTTCGGCGCCGGACACGCTCGACATTCATGCCTTCGATTACAACTCGGTGCCGAC
>CAZLYV010000056.1:0-1661 GCA_964563665.1 uncultured Acetobacteraceae bacterium | reverse complement strand
GCCCGCAAGGCCGGGTCAGAGAAAAACCCAACCAATTCGAACGACTCAACGGCTGGCAGTTGATCCCGCAGTGCAGTAACAGCGATTTGGGGTGGGCACGCTGGTACTTGAGAAGCTAATACAGACGTCGTTGTGCATGTGCACATTGGTCCGCGGCCATGGCTGCGCGGATTTTGTTGACTCATCGCCCGAAGTCGCGATTTATTAATCGACACAAGAATGTCGCAAGCCCCTACGAGGGTTGGGGATTTGCGAAGATAGGGCAACGAAACGGTTGCCAGCGGGGCCGGGAAAAGTGGTCGCTTGCGACGTTTGGGAGGCGTCGTTGCAACCAGACACATCGGTAAGCGACATATCCATCGATGAAGAAGACGCGCTCCGAGCGCGGGTCTACGTGTTGCTTGGCCGGCTGTTGGCCGAACCGCCGTCGATGGAAACGCTGAGCATGGCGGGCGAACTCGTGGGCGATGACTCCGAATTCGGACGGGCATTGCACGCGCTCGCGGCAGTCGCCGGCAAGACGACCGGCAAGCAAGCGTCCGACGAGTATCACGACCTGTTCTATGGCGTGTCGCAGGGCGAATTGCAGCCTTATGCGTCGTACTACCGGACGGGGTTTCTCCACGAGAAGCCGCTCGCCGACCTGCGTGGCGACATGGCGAAGCTCGACATCGTACGGCGTTCGGGCGTGAGCGAGCCCGAGGATCACATCGCCGCACTTTGCGAGATGATGGCCGGCTTGATCACCGGCGCGTTTGGCGGGCCGGCGGACCTTTCCACGCAGCAGCAGTTTTTCGATCGCCACATTGGGCCGTGGGCGGCGCGGTTTTTCGCCGATTTGGAGCGCGCGAAGGCGGCGCGGCTCTATATGCCCGTTGGTACGATCGGGCGGTTGTTGATGAACATCGAACGTGAGGCCTTCGCGATGGCGGCATGAGGCGCCGCGCGCGGCCAGCGAAGAAATTGCGAGTTCGCGTTGCGGTCGGGTAAGGACCGCGAGGAAGGGTAGAGGGCGTAAAATCCGACCGCCATTGGACGCGAATACACGGCATCGGTGGGGCGCGTCGGCGCAAATTACGGCAGTCGAACCCAGATTGGCGATTTTGCCAGGAAATTAGGTCAGGAAATAGGATGACCGAAATGAACCGGAAACAAACGCCCACAGAGCGACAGGCCAAGAAGCCCTCGCGGCGCGAGTTTTTCAAGACGGCGGGCCTCGGCGTCGGCGCGGCAGTCGCAGGCGCGGCGGTCGTGTCGGAAGGCAGACCGGCTGGCGCGGCGGTCGAACCAAAGGCGCAGCCGGGCGGCTATCGCGAGACGCCGCACGTGCGGCGTTACTACGACTTGGCCAGGTTCTAAGCAGAGGGGACGTCAGATGCTCACCATGAAATCGGCTTCGGCCCGCGGTGGCTCACGGCTCACCAAGGCATTCGCATCGGTCGCCGGATCGGTCGTCGATCGCCGCACCTTCCTTCGCCGCTCGGGCCTCGCCGCCGGCGGTCTTGCGGCCGCGTCGGCTTTGCCGCTCGGCATGGTCGAGAAAGCGGATGCGGCGGCCAGTCCCATGTTCGGCGTCGAGGTGAAGCGGATCAAGAACACCTGTACTCATTGTTCGGTCGGCTGCACGGTGACCGCCGAGGTGCAAAACGGCGTGTGGACGG
>CAZLYV010000055.1:9546-11540 GCA_964563665.1 uncultured Acetobacteraceae bacterium | reverse complement strand
TTGCGCGATCGCCGGAACGGCCGCGAGCGCAAGCACGGCTGCCAGCGCTGCCACGGGCGCGATCATGGTTCGAAACGTTGCACGCTTCATACTTGGTTATGGGACCATAGCCGGGGCCGCCGCGTCCACTGTA
Organism: uncultured Acetobacteraceae bacterium; assembly: GCA_964563665.1. Classification (GTDB taxonomy): domain Bacteria; phylum Pseudomonadota; class Alphaproteobacteria; order CACIAM-22H2; family CACIAM-22H2; genus CAZLYV01. Next base: position 11,407 of record CAZLYV010000055.1, on the reverse strand, counting down.
CGGCCCGTACACGCCAGCGCCCTGTCTCATCCGCGTGGCGGGTTTCGGGCGCCCGTGAAGGCAACATCATCACCGACAATCGGCCGCCGGGTCTTTGGCTGGCCGGTCAGCGTTCGAGCAAGAACGATCTGCGGCGGTTGCGCGAGGACGCTGCCGCCGCAAGCGAAGCCGCCAGCGAATGAATGCAACAACGGCTCAGGGCGTGGCACGGGTCAGCGTCATCGAGCACTGGCGCCCGCCGAACCGGCCTTCGCCCTGATAGACATCGCCCGTGAAACGCCCCGCGATTCTGATCGGGAAGGACTGACCCAAGTATCGCGATGGACCAGAGATTCCACTGCCAAGAAAGACCAGGCTGCCATCCTCGCTGATGTTCCCGCGTATCATGAAATAAAAGGGTTGACCGGGCTGGCCCCGTTCGATGACGACTTGCCCACCGCGGATGGTAAAGGGTGGCAACTTGTCCGCGAAGCCTTCGTACTCTTCAAAGCGCCCGCAGATACGGCTTGCAGTCCAGGTTCCGTCGAACCGGTTGGTGCCCACGGCACTGCGCGGCGGCGTGAGCGCGGCCTGACGCTGGCGCGCCGCCTCCGCCTCGCGCGTTGCTTGCGCCGCCTGTTCGGCCTCCGCCTTGACGCGCGTCGCTGCCGCCTCGGCCTCGGCCTTGGTGCGCGCCGCCGCCGCACGATCGGCCTCGGCCTGACGCCGCGCCGCCGCGGTTTCGGTTTCCGACTTCGCTTTCGCCGCCGCCGCTTCGGCCTCGGCCTTGACTTTTGCGGCCGTGGCAACCTCGGCCTCCGCTCTCGCCCTGACCGTCGCCGCTTCCGCTTCAGCCCTTGCCCGCGCCGCCGCCGCGTCGGCTTCGGCCTTCTCCTTGGCTTCCGCCGCACGTCGCTGCTCTTGCGCCCGTGCCGCGACGATGCCGTCGATCCGCGCGCGGGCCAGCCCACTGAATGCTCCGCCGGGATATTGCGCAAGATAGGCTTCGATCTCGGCCGGCTCGTTGCTGTTGCGGACACTCTCCCAGAACATCGCCTCGCGATCCGCGACCGGCGCTGGCGCCGCCGTCTGGGTCGTGGGCACGGCGGTCGCCGCTGGTGCGGGCGCTTTTGACGGCGAAATGAGACCGCCGTACCAAGTCCCGGCGCCGGCGGCGAGAAGAAGCGCCGCGGCGACGCCGGCGTAAACCGGGGCGCGCGAAGGCGTGGGCTTCGGCTTTGCGGCGGCCTGGATCACGCCGATGCTTCCGGTGACGCGGAAGGCGCGCACCGGGCGCGGAATATTCTTGAGATTCTGCTCGCCGATGTCGACGAAGCCCATGTTGAGCTTGCCCGCGATCTGGTCGTAGACGCTGCTCGAGACGCAAATCCCGCCGGGCTCGGCGATGCTCTCGAGGCGCGCCGCCACGTTGACGCCGTCGCCCAGCAGATCGGTACCCTTGACTATGACGTCGCCAAGGTTGACGCCGATGCGAAACAGCATCCGCTTGGTCTCGGGCAGGCTTTCGTTGCGGGTTTTGAGCGCTTCCTGGATCTCGACCGCGCAGCGTACGGCCTCGACCGGGCTCGCGAACTCGGCGAGCACGCTATCGCCCGCGGTGCCGACGATCCGCCCGTCATGGAACTGGATGATCCCGTCGATGACCGCTCGATGCGCCGCAAGCGTGCGCAGCGTTCCTTCCTCGTCCTCGGCGACAAGCCGGCTGTAGCCGGTGGCGTCGGCGGCGAGGATCGCGGCAAGCCGCCGTTTCACCGGTTTGCCGCCGGGTCGCTCCGGTTTTTCGTCCGATAAATCTGAGTTGGAATCCGTCACTTGCGTTGCCTATTCGATAAATAGGCCTCGAAATATGGCAAGATCGTGC
>CAZLYV010000055.1:0-9446 GCA_964563665.1 uncultured Acetobacteraceae bacterium | reverse complement strand
CCGCGAACGCCGGGCCGCAGGGCGAACAGTCCTCCGGCGAGCGGCTGCGCCTGGCGCGCGGCTGCGTCGAGCCCGATCGACGCCGTCGTGACGAAGAGCGTCTCGAATCCGGGGCCGCCGAAGGCGCAGCTGGTGACTTGGGCCACCGGCAGAGCGACCACCCGATCCACCGCGCCGTCTGGCGCAAAGCGCGTGAGGCGCCAGCCGCCCCAGTGTCCCACCCACAAATATCCGTCCGCGTCGACGGTCATGCCGTCGGGGTAGCCGTCATCGCTCGCGAAGCGAACGAAGACTCGCTTGTTGGTGAGGATGCCGTCAGCATCGACGTTGAATGCGTGCACGCTCCGCCCGGTTGTGTCGGTGTGGTACATGATCCGGCCATCCGGGCTGAACGCCGGACCGTTGGTGACGACGTAGGCGCCATCCATTCGCCGCCATGACAGGTCGGCATCGAGGCGATAGAGCCAGCCGGTCGGCGCTCGTTCACGATCGTCCATCGTCCCGGCCCAGAACCGCCCGTCCGCGTCGCACTTTCCATCGTTGAAGCGGTTATCGCGATGCTCGGGGTCGGGATTGCCGATACGCTCGATGGTTCCCCGGCCAGGATCGACGAATGCGAACCCGGTTTTGAGTCCGGCGACGAACCCGCCGCGCCGGCGGCGCGCGATGCAGCCGATCGGCTCGGGCATTGGCCAACTCTGCCGCTCGCCCGATCGCGGGTCGAAGCGGTGGATCGCCGGACGCTTGATATCGACGAAGTAGAGCGCGCCCTCGCGCTCGTCCCAGACCGGCCCCTCGCCGAGCAACCCACCCAATGGCCAGATGCACTCGGGGCCCGTCATCGCCGGCCTGCGCCGCGCGACGCTTCGACAAGCTTCCTCACGACCAGCCCGCATCGACGATGAAGTTCTGCGCCGTGCACATGCGGCTGTCATCCGCGGCAAGAAAAAGCACCATGCGCGCGATATCGGGCGGATAAAGCTTTTCCTTGAGGCACTGATTCTCGGCGATTTGGCGTTCGCCGGTTTCGTCGAGCCAAAGCTTGATCTGGCGCTCGGTCATCACCCAGCCGGGAACGACGGTGTTGACGCGGATCTTGTCGGGACCGAAATCGCGCGCCAGCCCGCGGGTGAGCCCGTGCACGGCGGCCTTGGCGGTGGTGTAGGCGGGATAGCCGCCCTCGCCGTTCATCCAGCTCACCGAACCGAAATTGATGATCGATCCGCCGCCGGCGGCCTTCATTTGCGGAATCACCGCCTGGGCGGCGAAAAACTGGTGGCGCAGATTTACCGCCATGCGGTCGTCCCAATAATCGACCTTAACGTCCTCGACCCGATGGCGATCATCGTTGGCGGCGTTGTTGACCAGCACGCGAATCAATCCAAGCTCGTCGCGCACCCGTTCGATCGCCGCCTGGAGAGCCGCGATGTCGCGCAGATCGCATGGAATGAAACGGGGCTTGGGATGGCCGGCTGCGGCAATGCGCGCGACAAGCGCCTGCGAGCCCTCCGCGGCAATGTCCACGAAGGCGACTTTGGCGCGTTGCGCGCAAAAATGCTCGACGATGCTTTCGCCGATGCCCGAGCCGCCGCCGGTGACGAAGACGACGCGGTCTTTCAGGCTCGGATAGCTGGCGTCCCCTTCGCGCATGGGCTCGCCCGTCTAATGGGACTCGCGCGGAACGGCGGCGCCCCGCGAGCCGACGAGAAAATCAAAATCGCATCCGCGATCGGCCTGCAGCACATGCTCGATATAGAGCGCCTGGTAGCCGTTCGCCATCGCCCGCTTGGGCGGGCTCCACGCGGCTTTGCGGCGCTTCAGCTCCGGCGCGCTCACCGCGAGATGCAGACGGCGCGCCGCGACATCGAGCTCGATCATGTCACCATCCCGGACCAGCGCCAGCGGACCGCCGGCCGCCGCCTCGGGCGCCACGTGGAGGACAACGGTGCCGTAAGCGGTGCCGCTCATCCGGGCATCCGAAATTCGCACCATGTCGCGTACGCCCTTGCGCAGGAGCTTCGCCGGCAGACCCATGTTGCCGACCTCGGCCATGCCCGGATACCCCTTGGGGCCGCAGTTTTGAAGGACCATCACGCATGTTTCGTCGATGTCGAGCGACGGGTCGTCCACCCGCGCCTTGTAGTGTTCGATGTCGGTGAAGACGACCGCGCGGCCGCGGTGCTTCATCAGCTTCGGCGTCGCCGCGGAGGGTTTGAGGATCGCTCCGTTCGGGGCCAGGTTTCCCTTGAGAACGGCGACGCCGCCATGCGGCTTGAACGGCCGCTTCAAGGGAAAAATCACATCGCGATTGAAGCACGTGGCGCCGGCCACGTTCTCGCCCATCGTGCGGCCGCTCACCGTGAGCGCGTCGCGGTGCAGGAGATCCCCCAACTCCCGCATCACCAGCGGCAGGCCGCCGGCATAATAGAAATCCTCCATCAGATACTTGCCGGACGGCATCAGATTGACCAGGCACGGCACGTCGCGGCCCAGACGATCCCAGTCATCAAGCCCGAATTCGACCCCAACCCGCCCGGCGATCGCCAGAAGGTGAATGACCGCGTTGGTCGAGCCGCCGATCGCGCCGTTCACCCGCACCGCGTTCTCGAACGCCTTGCGGGTCAGGATTTGCGACGGGCGCAAATCCTCGCGGACCATCTCGACGATGCGGCGACCGGCCATGTGGGCCAGCACGTATCGTCGCGAGTCGACGGCCGGAATCGCCGCGTTGGTCGGCAGCGCGATACCGAGCGCCTCGACCATCGAGGCCATGGTCGATGCGGTGCCCATGGTCATGCAGTGTCCGGCTGAGCGCGACATGCAGGCCTCGGCGTCGAGAAAGTCGGCGAGCGACATTTCGCCGGCGCGAACGTCCTCGGAAAATTTCCACACGTTCGTGCCTGAGCCAATGCTCGTGTCGCGGAACCGGCCGTTGAGCATCGGCCCGCCGGAGACGATGATCGCCGGTAAGTCGCAGCTCGCCGCGCCCATGACGAGGGATGGCGTCGTCTTGTCGCAGCCGGCGAGCAGCACGACGCCATCGATCGGATTGCCGCGGATCGACTCCTCGACGTCCATCGCCGCCAGATTGCGAAATAGCATCGCGGTCGGCCGCAAATTGGACTCGCCCAGCGACATCACCGGAAATTCGAGCGGAAATCCTCCCATCTCATAGACGCCGCGCTTCACGTGTTCCGCGAGTTCACGAAAATGGGCGTTGCACGGGGTCAGTTCCGAGAACGTGTTGCATATTCCGATGACCGGCCGGCCGTCGAACAGATGATGCGGCAATCCCTGGTTCTTCATCCAGCTTCGATGCGCGAAGCCATCGCGATCCAGCTTGCCGAACCATGCCGCCGAGCGAAGCGGGCGCTTGGAACCTTTCATCTGTTCCTCTCCCGTTGACGCATGCGCGCGCGTCCGGCCGCCGCCGACCGGAGATCGTGCCGGCGCAACGCCGCAATGGCGCAACGCACATCCTCCTCCGATCGATCGAGCAGCCGCAGCATCGCGCGGCGTGCCGCGTTTGGCGATCGTCGCATCAGCGCGTTCAGAATTGCGCCGTGCAGCGGCAAGGCATGGCGCTGGCCCTCGGGATTCGTGCTTGAAAGACGGAACGTGATGGCGAGCGCCGTCTCGATCATCGCGCCCAGCGAACGGATCAGCTCGTTTCCTGTCGCATGCAATATCGCCTTATGGAACCGCATGTCCGGCTCGACCCAGAGCTCGCCGTCATCGCCGGCCGCCGCCATGCCCTGGTACGCCTTCTTCATCCGTGCAATGTCGCGCGCGCCGACGCGTCGCGCCGCGATCTCGGCCGCCGCGGGTTCCACCACGCGCCGCAGCTCGAAAAGATCCTTGACGTACTGCCCGATCGGTCCAGCGGAAAGCTGCCATGCCAGCAAATCAGGATCGAGAAAATTCCAGAACTCGCGCGGCCGGATCCGCGTTCCGGTCTTGGGGCGCGATTCGATCAGCCCCTTCGCTGCAAGGACCTTGATCGCCTCGCGCATCGCCGTTCGGCTGACCCTCAGGCGCGCGCTCAACGCCTCCTCGCTCGGCAGGAGCTGGCCGGGCCTGAGATCGCCGCGGATGATCTGTTGCCCGATCTGATGCGCGACGAGCCCGTGCAGGCTACGCCGGGAAAATGTCCGCCCGTTCGGCGTCGGCGGGTGCGGAACGGCGGATCTCAATCCTCGGCCCTGTCGTTTCAGCTCAGGCGCGGGCCCGTACGCGCCTGACAGCGCGCGGTCGCGATCATTCGGCGCCGATTTCGTTGCGGTGCTATTCCTCATACGATAAGATGAATTATGGCTCGACGGGGGAGGGCGTCAAGGAAAAGACGAGCGGCGACGACGCGCAATGCGTCGCGCGCGCGCCGGGTCCGGCCTCTCGCGGATCAGATCGTAACCTTGACCGCGGGCCGTGCCGCGCTCGCGCTCGCCCCCAGTGTCGGCGGCTCGATTGCGCGCTATTGGTGGAAGGTCGACGGCGCCAACATGGATTGGTTCCGGCCGGCTGGTGCGCGCGGTATCGCCGCACGCGACGCCGCGAGCATGGCCTGCTTTCCGCTGGTGCCTTTCTCCAACCGCGTTCGCCATGGCCGTTTCACCTTCGCGGGCCGCGAGATTCGATTGCCGCCGAACCAACTTCCGGCGCCCCACGCCGAGCATGGGCATGGCTGGCAGGCGCCGTGGGCGATTGTCGCACGCGCCGATGACCGATTGACGATTGAATACCGTCATCGCGCCGACGCCTGGCCGTTCGCGTATCGCGCCCGGCAGACCTTCCGTTTGTCGCCGAGTGCGCTGGTCGTCGATATCGCGGTCACTAATCTTGCCCGCCAGGGAATGCCGGTGGGCATCGGGCTGCATCCCTATTTCCCGCGCACGCCACGGACGAGTCTGACCGCGCGCGTCGATCGAATCTGGCTCACCGACCACGAAGTGATGCCGGTCGCCCTCGCCAAACCGCCGTCCGCTTTTCGTCTCGATCGCGGACTGCGCGTGGGGCACAGCAATCTCGACAATGCCTATACCGGCTGGCGACGCCGGGCCGAGATTCACTGGCCCGAACGCCGAGCGCGGCTCGTCATGTCGGCGAGCGGCCCGCTGCGGTTTCTTGTCGTATACGCCCCGCCCAAGGAGTCCTATTTTTGCGCCGAGCCGGTGAGCAATTGCACGGATGCATTCAATCTTGCCGCCGCCGGTCGCCTTGATACGGGCATGATCGTGCTTCCGCCCCAGGCCAGGGTTGCCGCGCGCGTCACGTTTCAGCCGATGCTCGATGGTGCTCGACGTTGATCGGTTGATCGACGCATCGCTCCGATTCCATCGCCCGCTGTCGTTTCAATTTCGTTTGAGTCGGTCAGAAGGAGGAGACCAATGAAGATTAAGACGTTCACGTCCGCGGCGCTCGCCGCCGCTGTTGGCGCGTGCTTTGCCTTGGCATCGCCCGTCGTCGCCCAAACGCAATCGGTGGTCGTCTACAATGCGGTCAGCACCAAGTTGATGGACCGTTTCGTCGAGGAGTTCCAGAAGCTCAATCCTGGCGTGAAGGTCGATGTGATCAGCGGCGGCAGCGGCGAGTTGCTGACGCGCATCCAGGCCGAGAAGGCCCGGCCACGCGGCGACGTGCTCGTCGGGCCCGACGCCGACGTGTTCGACGCGGCGATCGATCTCTTCGACGGCTACAAATCGAAGGAGGCAAACGCCTTCACCCAGGGCGCGGTCCACAAGGACGGCAAATATTATGGGTTCTCGATGAACTTCCAGGCGTTCATCGTCAACACGAAGATGATGCCGCTCGACAAGGCGCCGAAGACATGGACCGATCTCACCAAGCCCGAGTTCAAGGGCAAGATTTTGATGGCCAATCCGGCGCAATCGGGTTCGGCGTACTCGCAGATGCACCAACTCCTGATGCTTTACGGCTGGGACGTCATGGCGAAGGTGATCCAGAACACGACTTTCGTCACCAGCTCGAAGCTCGCCTACCAGAACGTCGCCAAGGGCGAGTTTCCCGTCGGTCTCACCAGCGAGTTCAACATTCTCGTGATGAAGCAGGAAGGATTCCCGGTCGAGGCGATTTACCCTGGCGACGGCACGGCCCTGATCATCGACGCCAATGGCATCATCAAGGGCGGGCCGAACCCGGACAACGCTCGAAAGTTCCTCGACTTCATCAGCTCCAAGCAGGCCCACGCCATCCTGGTCGATCTCGACAAGCGCCGCTCGGCGCGGCTCGATACCGCGCCGCCGCCCGGCTTGGCCGCGATCAAGGACCTCAAGACGTTCGCTTACGATTCGGCGGGCGCGGCAAGCATGCGCAAGGAAAATCTCGAGAAGTTCGACAAACTGTTTTCGGCCAAGTAACCGATACGGGGCGGCGGGACAAGGAGCGCCTCGGCTCCCGCCGCCTCGGTTTCTTCGTCCGATTATCGCCAACAGCCCAAATCGCCGTATTCTTGATCCCGGCGATGGCCCGCCCGCGTCCCCGGGGCCGGCGGCGCACAATGGACTGATCCCAAGGTGTCGACCAACAATCTGATCGTCAGCCATCTCACCAAGCGCTTCGCCTCGCCCGCCGGCGACATCCTCGCCGTCGACGACGTGTCGTTCGAAGTCGGCCCTGCCGAATTCTTCACCATGCTCGGGCCGTCTGGCTGCGGCAAGACGACAACGCTGCGCATGATCGCCGGCCTCGAATCGGCGACGAGCGGCCAGATCATTTTCGGGGGTCGTGACTTCATCTCGGTGCCGGCGCAACGCCGGAACATCGGCATGGTGTTCCAATCCTACGCCCTGTTTCCCCATCTGAACGTGTTCGAAAACGTGGCGTATGGCTTACGCTTGCGCGGTCTTGGCGGAGGTGACGCGCGCGCGCGGGTCGAGCGGATGCTCGATCTGCTGCAACTTCGATCGTTCGCCGAGCGCATGCCGTCCGATCTTTCCGGCGGCCAGCAGCAGCGGGTGTCGATCGCCCGTGCGCTCGTCTATGACCCCGGGATGCTGCTGCTCGACGAGCCGCTCGCCAATCTCGACGCCAAGTTGCGCGTGTCGATGCGCGAGGAGGTCCGCCGGATCCAGCGCGAGCTTGGCATCATGTCGCTTTATGTCACGCACGACCAGGAGGAGGCGATGTCGGTTTCCGACCGGCTTGCCGTCTTCAATCATGGTCGGCTTATGCAGCTCGGCGTGCCGGCCGAGATATTCGAGACGCCGATATCGCTTTTTGTCGCCGACTTCCTTGGCAAGGCGAACTTTCTGTTGGCGCCCTCGGTCCGCCGGGATTCCTCCGCCGCCAGCGTGACGCTGTCGGGCGGGCGCACGCTCGTCGTCTCCCGCATCGTCACCCTCGAAGCAAGCGAGGCCGGGCGCATTCCAGCCGATTGCGAAGGTCTGGTCATGGTCCGGCCAAGCCGCGTGCAGCTCGATCCGCTGAGCGGTTTCGTTCCGGCCCGGGTGACCCGCATCCAATTTCTTGGCGGCCTCGCCCGCTATACGCTGAGCGCGGACGGAGCGGCCGCCGAACTCACCGTCGATGCGCAACGTCCCGTGCCGGGCATTGCGGAGGGCGGCCTTGCGTCCCTCGCGTTCTCGGGCGCCGATGCGGTCGTCTATACCCGCGAGGGACACCGATGAACGCGAAGGCGTCACCCGCAGGCGTGCGCATCGATTTCATGCCCTACATCGTCGGCGCGACTTGCGTGACGATTGCGCTCACTTTCCTTATCTACCCGCTTGCCTATTCGATGCTCGGCGCCTTCATCAGGAAGGACGAGGAGTATTCGCTGAGTGCGCTCACCTTCGCGAATTTCGAGCGATTCTTCATCTCAGCAAGCTATCAACGCGCGCTGTGGAACTCGATCGTGGCTGGCGGGCTTTCGACGCTGCTGGCGGGCGCGCTCGCGCTTCCGATGGCCTATGCGCTCGCCCGGGTCGCCATTCCGTTCCGGGCCCTGATTCTTTCGCTCTCCGTCGTTCCGCTCATCTCGCCGCCGTTCATCGGCGCCTACGCCTGGATCATACTGGTCGGAAACAACGGCGTGATCAGCCAGCTTCTGCGCGAGCATCTGGGCGTCAACCTGCCGTCGATCTACGGACCGCTTGGCGTCGTCGTCGCGCTGGCGCTCAGCTACTTCCCGTATATTTTTCTTATCGTCCAAAGCGCGCTCGCCGCCGCCGATCCCTATATCGAGGAGGCGGCGCGGGTGATGGGCGCCTCGCGCCTGCGCATCTTGCGCACCATTACCTTTCCGGTGATTCTGCCGTCGATCGCCGCCGGCATGCTGATCGTCTTCATCAAGGCGGTCGGCGACTTCGGCGTTCCATCGATCCTCGGCGGCGAGTTCCAGGTACTGCCGACGCTGATTTATTACCAAATTCATGGCTTCTACAATCTGAACGGCGCGGCGGCGATCGCCATGGTCAATGTTCTCTTGACGGTGATCGCGCTGGGCCTGTTGAACACCATAAACCGCGGCCGGCATTACGCCACGATCACCGGGGTCACGCGGGCGGCGCGCCAGAGCACAGGACTGGGCGCGCGCATCGCCGCCAACCTTTGCTGCTGGACGATCCTGGTGCTGGCCATCCTCCCGCAGGCGACGATCGTCTTTTCGTCGTTTGCCGAACGATGGGCCGGCACGTTGCTCCCGTCGGTCTACGGCTTCGAGCATTACCGCCGGATCTACAGCAACCTGACCCAGCCGATTATCAACAGTCTGCTGCTGTCCGGCGCGGCGACCGCGATTTGCATCGTCTTCGGCACGGTGACCGCATATGCGGCCATTCGCGGCAAGGTGAGGGCGCGCTGGGCGCTCGATCTCACGATCATGCTTCCCTTCGTCCTGCCGGGTCTGGTTGTCGGCGTCGCCTATCTGACGGCGTTCAACAGCGGTTGGCTGGTGCTGACCGGAACCGGCGCGATCATCGTGCTCGCATACTTCACGCGTCGGGTGGCGTTCATCTTTCGATCGGTCAGCGCAGCGGTCGGGCAGATCGACCCCAAACTCGAGGAGGCATCGACGATCTGCGGCGCGAGCTGGGCGCAGACCATGCGGCGAGTGACGATCCCGCTGATCGCCCCGGGCATTCTTGCCGGCGGCATTCTCGTCTTCTCCACGCTGGTCGGCGAGGTCAGCGCCACCGTCCTGCTCTTTTCGGCGCGCTGGAAGACGATTTCGATCACCATTTACGAGCTCGTGCTCGGCGACGAGCTGTTCAAGGCGAGCGCCGTGGGAACGATCGCGATCGTGATGACGGCGGCGCTTGTTCTACTCGCCAGCCGACTCGCCGGCCGCAACATGGCCGACATGTTCCGCTAGGGCGTCGCGCCGCCTCGTTCGCCACGGCAATCGCGGCCGTTAACCGAGACCGGAGTTCCCGCAACACTTACGCCCTACCCTCTCGGCTCGAAGGTCACGCCGGGGCGTATCGATACGG
>CAZLYV010000054.1:8579-11570 GCA_964563665.1 uncultured Acetobacteraceae bacterium | reverse complement strand
CTTTTCGACGGGGGAGGCGGCAGCGCGCTGCGCGCTGCCGGAGGGGGTGGCGCTCTCAAGGTCATAGGACCTAGTCGTCGAGCAACGGGCTCTTGCGATCGGTCTTGTAGCGGGGCAGGTCGTCGGCGAGGTGAATCCACCGGATGCGCCCCTCGGCCCAGATATGCTCGTGCGGTTTCAGATTCGACGGGTCGTCGAACGTCCCCGCCGTAAGGTCGATGAGGTCCGGCGATTTATTGCCGTGCCAGCCGAGCTGCGACCCGCAGGCCGGGCAAAACGAACGAACCGCGATGTCCGACGAACGGCGCACGGTCGGCTTGGCGCCGATCCACTCGACGTCCTTGGCGGCGAAAGTCGCCCAAGTGACGAATGGAGCGCCGCTCGCGCGACGACACATCTCGCAGTGGCAGTGGTTCACGTTCTGAGGCTCGCCGCGCGCGCGAAACCGCACCTTGCCGCACAGGCAGCCGCCTTCGAATACGGAACGCTGGTCTTTCGCCGGCACGGTGCTCAGCTCCGCAATTCGCACCACACCGGCGTGTGGTCGGAGGCTTTATCGAGCGCCCGGGGGCCGCGATCGATTCCCGCCGCCTCGAGCCGGTCGGCCGCCTCGGGCGACAACAGCAGATGATCGATCCGCAGACCATGATCAAGCGCGAAACGGTTCTGCATGTAGTCCCAATACGTATACATCGGCGGCGCCGGGTGAAGCGCTTGGATCGCGTCGGTCAGTCCGAGATACATGATCTTACGGAACGCCGCGCGCGATTCGGGGCGGCATAGTGCGTCGTCTTTCCACGCCTTGGGATCGTACACGTCGTCATCGCCCGGCGCCACATTGTAGTCGCCGCCCAGTACGAGCGCTTGGCCCGCGGCAAGCAGCTCGCGCACCCGCGCGTGAAGCCGTTCCATCCAGGCGAGCTTATAGGTGAATTTGTCTCCCGGCGCGGGATTGCCGTTGGGAAGATAGATCGAGGCGACGCGCACGCCCTCGACCGTGGCTTCGAGATAGCGCGCCTGTTCGTCGCTCCGGTCGCCCGGAAGGGCGGTGAGCGGCGAATCGATCTTGCCCTTGGCGATGATCGCGACGCCGTTGTAGCTTTTTTGGCCGACGGTGGCGACGTTGTAGCCGAGCGACTGGATCTCGAGACGCGGGAAATCGGCATCGACGCACTTGATCTCCTGGAGCAGCAGCACGTCCGGCTTGGCGCGCTTGAGCCAGTCAAGCACGTGGCCGAGCCGCGCTTTGACCGAATTCACGTTCCAGGTGGCGATCTTGAGCATTGGTCAAGCGTAGCTGAACCCGCCGGAAAATAAAAAGGCCCACCCGTCGGCAGGCCTGATCGGGTTGCACCCGGATCGAATCAAACCGAGAAACTGTTCCCGCAGCCGCAGGAACTCTTGGCCTGCGGATTCTTGATCGCGAACGAGGAGCCGATCATATCCTCGACGTAATCGATCGCGGCGCCCTTGAGCAAATCGAGCGACACCTCGTCGACCACGACGATCGCACCATCGCGCTCGACCACCAAGTCCGTGTCAGTCTTGCTGTCGTCGAACGAGAACCCGTACTGGAAGCCCGAACAGCCGCCGCCCGAAACCGAGATGCGGAGCATCAGGCCCTTGTGTTCGTCCTGGCTCTGCAGCCAAGCGATTCGGCGCGCCGCCGATTCGCTAATCTCGACGCCCTGAACTGGCGTTGCAACGTCAATCTCAGCCATTCCAATCTCTCCGCGCCCAAGCGTTATTTCGACCCGCAAGGGCGGCACCCGTTTCGTAGGTTTATATGTAAGCACTTATTCCGCTTTGTCAATTCACGCGAGGGCGGGGGACTTGCCGGATCTCGGACGCTTGGCGGCGCCTTTGGCGTCCGGCTGACCGCTTCGCCGATTGCGAGCCCAAGCCGTCGCCTGTAGCTTCCGACCATGAGCGCCAAGGCCCATCAACGACTTACCAACGATCGTCGGCCGCCGACCGATGGCCGGGCACCCTATGCCTGCCGGCCAGAGCAAAGCCGCGGACGCTTGTACCCCGAGCCGCCGAGCGCGACCCGCACCGCCTTTCAGCGCGATCGTGACCGCATCATCCATTCGGCCGCCTTTCGGCGCCTCAAATTCAAGACCCAGGTGTTCGTCTACCACGAGGGAGACCACTACCGAACGCGGCTCACCCATTCGCTCGAGGTGGCGCAGATCGCCCGCTCGGTCGCTCGCGTGCTCGGGCTCGACGAGGATCTCGCCGAGGCGTTGGCGCTTGCCCACGATCTTGGTCACACGCCGTTCGGACACACCGGCGAGGATGCGCTCGACGCCGCCATGGCGCCGTATGGCGGATTCGATCACAACGCCCAGACCCTGCGCATCCTGACCCTGCTCGAGCATCGTTACGCCGAATTCGACGGACTCAATCTCACCTGGGAGACGCTCGAGGGCGTGGTCAAGCACAACGGCCCGCTTGTCGGACCGCGCGCGACTTCCGGGCGCGCCGTGGCGGCAGCGATCCTCGAATGCAACGCGCGCCAGGATCTGGCGCTCGACACCTGGCCCTCGGCGGAGGCGCAAGCTGCGTCGCTTGCCGACGACATCGCGTACAACAACCATGATATCGACGATGGCTTGCGCGCAGGCCTGTTCGCGGTCGACGATCTCGCCGACGTGCCGCTCGCCGGCGAGAGCTTCGCCGAGGTGCGCGCGCGTTACGGCGATCTCGAGTTGGGCCGCCTCATTGGCGAATCGATCCGGCGAATCATCGGCCGCATGGTCGACGACCTGATCGCCGAATCGCGGCGGCGGATCGCCACGACGCGTCCCGATTCGTCCGATGCGGTGCGTTCACTGCCCACCGCGTTGATCGCGTTTTCAGACGACATGGCGCGCCCCATGCTGGGCTTGCGGGAATTTCTGCACGCGCGCATGTATCGCCACCAACGCGTGAACCAGGAGCGGGAGAAAGCGAAGGTGATCGTGCAGGCGCTGTTCGAACACTATGTCG
>CAZLYV010000054.1:5715-8479 GCA_964563665.1 uncultured Acetobacteraceae bacterium | reverse complement strand
CAGGAGCGGGAGAAAGCGAAGGTGATCGTGCAGGCGCTGTTCGAACACTATGTCGGGATGCCGGACCGCCTGCCGCCCGAGTGGCGCACGAGGGCCGAGGGAGTGCGCACCCAGCGGACGGCGCGGCTCGTCGCCGACTATATCGCCGGCATGACCGATCGCTTCGCGTTCCAGGAATACGAACGCCATTTCGAATCCGGCGAATTGCGGCGATGAATCTTTTCAGCCAATTTCGCGGCGAAATTCTCGGCGCGCTCGATGCGCTCGCGGTTGCCGGAAAGCTGCCCGCCGGGCTTGACGTCGATCGTTTGGCCGTCGAGCCGCCGCGCGACCCGGCGCACGGCGACGTTTCGACCAATGCGGCGCTGGTGTTGTCGAAGAGCGCCGGCATGCGTCCGCGCGATTTTGCCGAACTCCTTCTCCAAAGCTTGCGGGCGCACGCCGACGTGTCGTCGGCCGAGATCGCTGGACCGGGGTTCATCAATCTTCGCTTGCGGCCCGAGGTCTGGCAACGTCAGTTGAGGTCGATCTTGCGCGCGGGCGAGGCCTATGGCGAATCGACCATCGGCGCCGGGCGAGCGGTTAACGTCGAATACGTCTCGGCCAACCCGACAGGACGGCTTCATATCGGTCATGCACGCGGCGCCGTGGTCGGGGATGCACTAGCCAGCCTACTCGAGAAGACCGGTTACAAGGTCACGCGCGAGTATTACGTCAATGATGCCGGTGGCCAGGTGGATGCGCTGGTCCGCTCGTGGCTCAATCAATTTAACAAAACCGCGGGCAAACCGGTAAGCGAAGAAGGATTCGAGGACGCGTATCCAGGTGAAGAGATCAAGTATAGCGCGGGCGCTGCTTTCTCGGCACCGGAGGGGCTGGAATTAGTCCAGCTCTCGGGCAAGGAACAGTTCGAAAGAGCGCGCGACATCGCGGTAAACGACATGATGCGCGAGATCAAACAGGATCTCGCGGCGCTCGGCGTCAAGCATGACAACTTCATCTCGGAACACGACGACATCGTCGAGAAAGGCCTCGTGCAACAGGTGGTCGACCATCTGCGCGAGCATGATTTTGTATATACCGGCACGCTCGAGCCGCCCAAGGGCATGAAGCCCGAGGATTGGGAACCGCGGCCGCAGCTTCTTTTTCGCTCCACCGGGTTCGGCGACGACGTCGACCGACCGTTGCAAAAGTCCGATGGGTCTTGGACCTATTTTGCCACAGATATCGCCTACCATTTTGACAAGTACCAACGTGGATTCACCCATATGATCGACGTGTGGGGCGCCGACCACGGCGGCTACGTCAAACGTATGCAGGCGGCGGTCACGGCGGTGACCGACGGCAAGGCAACGCTGGACGTCAAGCTTTGCCAATTGGTCAATCTCTTGCGTGATGGAGTGCCGGTGAAGATGTCGAAGCGAGCCGGGAATGTGGTGGCGCTCCGTGAGGTGATCGACGAGGTGGGCGCCGGCGTCGTGCGGTTCATCATGCTCACGCGCAAGCACGACCAGCATCTCGACTTCGACTTCGCGAAGGTGACCGAGCAGTCGAAGGACAACCCGGTCTTCTATGTCCAGTATGCCCACGCGCGCACCCGCTCGGCGATGCGCCAGGCCCATGGCGTGTTTCCCGACCTCGACATTTCCGACGCGTCGTTTGCCGCTGCGGACCACGCCCGGCTTGCCGACCCGGACGAAATCGCGCTCATCAAGCAGCTTGCCGGGTGGCCGCGCCTGCTCGAAAGCGCGGCCGAGGCGGGCGAGCCGCACCGGCTGGCGTTCTATCTCTACGATCTCGTCTCGGTCTTCCATGCGCTATGGACGCGCGGAAAGGACGAATCCGCGCTAAGATTCATTGTCGCGGACGATCGCGCGTTGACGCTGGCGCGACTCGCGCTGGTACGGGCGGTCGGCATCGTCGTTGCGTCGGGCTTGCACGTCATGGGCGTCGAGCCGGCGGAGGAAATGCGCTGAATGCTGCCCGAGGCTCAAGATCCGTTCCACGCGCTGCGGCAGCCGCCGCCCATTCGTCCGCGCTGGCGGCGATGGCTTCCGGGACTCGTCGCGCTTGGTGCGTTGGCGTTTTTCGGCGGGTTGCTCGTTTACGCCTTCATCCTCGGCGGGCGCGGCGCCGATAACGCGACGGTTCCCGTGCTGCAGGCGGACATGCGTCCAACCAAGGTTCGGCCGGAAAATCCGGGCGGGCTGGACGTTCCGTTCCAGGACCAGGAGATTTATCAGCGGCTGGGACGGGACGGCGCACAGCCGGCGCCGGGTGGACCGCGCGTCGAGCGGCTGCTTCCGCCCCCCGAAGCGCCGCTGCCGCGGCCTGCGTCGGCGCCACCACCGCCCAACCCTCCCGTGCCCCGGGCGCCCGACGTGAAGCCTCCTGCCGATGCGGTTCCCGTTACCGCGCCGGCGGTCTCTCCGCCAGCCGCAGTCTCGCAACCGAAATTAGCGACGCCGCCAAAAGATGCGCCGGTGCAACGATCTGGCGCGACGCAAGGATCGGGCCCGGCGCAAACCGGATCGGCGGCAAATTTGCCGAGCTTCCCGGCAACGGTCGTCGACTCGAAGCCCCCCGTATCCACCGGCCCGGTGGCCGCGGCGCCCGCGCCTGTGGCGGCGAAGCCACCGGATGCGGCGCTATCCGCGCAGGAGGCAAGTGCAACGGCGCCGGGGGCGGGAAGCGCGCGCGGCGCGCGCTTGCAACTCGGCGCGCTCCGCACCAACGAGGAGGCGACACGCGAGGGCGAGCGCCT
>CAZLYV010000054.1:0-5615 GCA_964563665.1 uncultured Acetobacteraceae bacterium | reverse complement strand
TGCAACTCGGCGCGCTCCGCACCAACGAGGAGGCGACACGCGAGGGCGAGCGCCTGAAGCGCGCCAACGGCGACGTCCTCGGCAATTTGCAGATCACCGTCGTGCAAGCCGACGTTGGTGCACGCGGCACGTTTTTCCGGATCCATGCGGGGCCGCTCGCGGACACCGCGGCCGCCACCGAGCTGTGCCAACAGCTTGCGGCGCGCAAGGTCGGTTGCATTGTCGTCCGCCAGTAGCCGGAAAAAGCCGAAAGCGATCATCTTCGGATGCGCCGGTCCGATGCTCGGCCGCGACGAGCGACTGTTTTTCGCCGGCGCCAATCCACTCGGGTTCATTCTGTTTTCGCGCAACGTCGAGCATCCGGCGCAGGTACGCGCGTTGGTCGATGATCTGCGCGCAGCCATCGGCCGCGATGATGCCCCGGTGCTGATCGATCAGGAGGGCGGCAGGGTCCAGCGGCTGCGGCGGCCCCACTGGCGCGACGTTCCGTCTGCGGCGACATTCGGCGCACTAGCGGCGCGCGATAGCGCGGCCGCCGAGCACGCGGCGCGTATCAATGCGCGGCTGATCGCCGAAGATCTCCGCGCCCTCGGGATCACGATCGACTGCGTGCCGGTCGCCGATATCCGCGTTCCGGGCGGGCACGACATCATCGGCGATCGGGCCTACGGCGGCGATCCGCAAACCGTTGCCCGGCTCGCGCGCGCGACCGCCGAGGGGCTACTCGACGGCGGCGTTCTTCCCGTGATCAAGCACATCCCGGGACACGGGCGGGCAACTGTCGATAGCCATGCCGCGCTGCCGACGGTCGACGTCGCGCATGACGAACTCCGGCGCACCGACTTCGCGCCATTCCGGAAGCTCAGCGATCTGCCTTGGGCGATGACGGCCCACGTGCGATACACCGCGATCGATCCCCGGCGTCCGGCGACCACCTCGCCGATTGTTATCGGTTCGGTGATACGCCGCGATATCGGATTCAAGGGCGTGCTGGTTTCGGATGACCTGTCGATGCGCGCTCTTTCGGGCGGACTCGGCGAGCGGGCGCGCGATGCGCTCGCCGCCGGCTGCGATGTGGCGCTCCATTGCAGCGGCAGATTGCCGGAAATGCAGGAAATCGCGGACGCGGTTCCGCCGCTAAGCGCGGGAGGTGCCCGGCGCATCGCGAGCGCCGAGCGGTTACGGCGCGCGCGTCTTGCCGCGGCGGCCGCCGTATCGCCCGCCGCTCTGGCCACGGAACTCGACCGTTTGCTGTCGGTTACATCGAACGCATGAGGATCGGCCGAATATGGGAACCACAATCTACACCGCGACAACCTGGATATTGCCGGTACTGCTCGCGATCACGCTGCACGAGGCGGCGCACGGTTATGCCGCCGATCGGCTGGGCGACGACACGGCAAGGCGGGCAGGGCGCATCTCGCTTAATCCGTTGCGGCATGTCGACGCCTTCGGAACGATCCTCCTGCCGGCGCTCCTGCTGCTGACCCGCGCGCCATTCCTGTTCGGTTACGCCAAGCCGGTGCCGGTCAGCTTCTGGCGTCTCAACCATCCGCGTCGCGACATGGTGCTGGTGGCGGCGGCCGGCCCCGGGATGAACCTGCTGCTGGCACTGGGAGCGGCGTTCCTGTATCATGGCGTCGAGTGGCTTCCTGCCCGAGTCGCGCCGTGGGCGGCCGAGAATCTGCGGAATGCGCTGCTTATCAACGTGGTGCTCGCCGTGTTTAACATGCTGCCGCTGCCGCCGCTGGATGGCGGGCGGGTGGCCGTTGGTCTGCTCCCCGATGCGCTTGCGCGACCTCTGGCCCGGCTGGAGCCGATCGGGATATTCCTGGTCATCGGCGCGCTGTTTCTTCTTCCCGGTCTGGGCGACATGATCGGCGTCGACCTCAATATCTTCCAATGGCTGGTGGCGGTTCCGGCGCAATGGTTGCTCAACCTGATTGCGACCGTCGCCGGAATAACCTAAGGCCTGACGCGATGAGCGACCCCGCCGCGTTTCCCTTCGAGAGCGATCCCGCGCCGTATCCCGGCGTCGATACGTACGCGCTGGTCGTCGATCTCGAAGGATACGAGGGGCCAATCGATGTCCTGCTGACGCTCGCGCGCGATCAAAAGCTCGATCTGACGCGAATCTCGATCCTGGCGCTGGCCGACCAGTATCTCGCCTTCATCGCCAACGCGCGCGAGATCCGGATTGAAGTGGCCGCCGACTATCTGGTCATGGCGGCGTGGCTAGCTTATCTCAAGTCGCGGCTGCTGCTGCCCACGCCGACCACGCCAGGCGCCGAGCCAACCGCCGTCGAGATGGCGGACGCGCTCGCCTTCCAGCTCCAGCGGCTGCAAGCGATGCAGGACGTTGGCGTACGGCTGATGGCCCGTCCGCAGCTCGGCCGCGATGTCTTCGCGCGCGGCGCGCCGGAAGGATTGCCGGTCGTACAGCGAGCGCGCTACGAGGCGACGGTCTACGATTTTCTGAGCGCCTACGGCACGCATATCGGCCAGGCAGAGCGGCGTCGGCTCGATATCATGCCCTCCGAGCTTTATTCGATGGAAATGGCGATCGAGCGGCTGTCGGGGATGCTGGGGCGGATGCCCGACTGGGTGACGTTGAGTTCCTTCATGCCGCCCGGTCTCGGCGATACGCTGGTCGGTCGCTCGGCCACGGCGGCGATGCTCTCCGCGGGCCTCGAACTCGTGCGATCCGGCCGGCTCCACATCCGCCAGGATCGCGTCTTTGGGCCGATCTATATTCGCAAGGCCTCCGAAAATCCGGTGACCGAACTGCCGGGCGCAGACAGGCAGGAGCGCCAATGAACGACGACACGACCGACGGCGCGCCCGACGCGCCCGCGAGCGAACGCGAGATCGCATCGGCGCAGGCGAGCGCGCAAGCGTTGCGGATTCTCGAAGCCATTCTGTTCGCGGCATCGGAACCGGTCGATCGCCAGATGCTGGTTCAACGTCTTCCCGCGGGCAGCGACATCGATGCCCTGATCGCTCAGCTCGAAGGGCAATACGCCAATCGCGGCGTCAACCTGGTGCGAGTCGCCGGCAAGTTCACGTTCCGCACCGCGCCCGACCTCGTGGGCGCGCTCAAGATGGAAACCGTCGTGGCACGCAAACTGTCGCGCGCGGCGATCGAGACGCTTTCGATCATCGCCTATCATCAGAAGGACAAGCGCAGCGGCGTCACCCGGGCCGAAATCGAGGAGATTCGCGGCGTGGCGCTTTCGCGCGGAACGCTCGACGTGCTGCTCGAGGCGGGATGGATCCGACCGGGCGGGCAACGCGATACGCCGGGCCATCCCACGATGTGGGTCACGACCGAGGCTTTCCTGTCGCACTTCAGCTTCGACACCCTCGATCAGCTGCCGAGCAAGAAGGATCTCCACGACATGGGTCTGCTCGATGCGCGCCCCGGGGTCAGCACGTATAACGAGGAAGACGGGCTCCCGTTGCCGCCCTCGCCTGGCGAGGCGGAGGAAGACGCAGAAATAGATGAGATACCCGCCGCCGAAGACGAGGCGACCGGCGACATCGACAAGGGCGGGGCTTCCTCGGGCTCGCGCTGAGCCGTCCCAAGGTTCCCGGTGGAGCTACGAAAAAATAGAATGCGGCCTAATTCAATTGCTTGATCGCAGTACTTTATATTTTTGATTAACCTAGATCTGGTCAATCCGGAACCTTGGGTGGCTCCGAAGCGCTGGCGACTATGCCCCTGCTGTGAGGAACTGCGGCAGCGGTGGCCTTACGGCCAATTTGTCGACTGAACCATGCGACGGCGCCCAATACCGCCCGCCAATTCACCGGCGCGCCTGCAGCCGCTTGCCGATTACCGCCGGCAAACATGGACACGCGTTTGTTATTTCCCGCCCCGGCGCCTAAATAATGGACGTGCTGCTATGCGTTGCGGGCGGCGGGCAATTTTGCCACACTCCGCGCCCGCAAGGTCCGCGAGCACCGCCGGGGCCCTAGCAACCAAGAAATCCGGGGAGCGAAGTCATGGGATCGTTCAGCATTTGGCACTGGCTGGTGGTGCTCGTCATCGTCTTGCTGCTCTTCGGCGCCGGCAAGATTCCAAAGCTGATGGGCGACATGGCGAAGGGCGTGAAGGCGTTCAAGCACGGCTTGAAGGAGGAAGAGGAGGAGGCGAAAGCCAACCCGCCATCGACCTCGCCGACGCCCCAGGTTGGTGCGCAGTCGCAGTCGCAAGGCGAGGCGCACAAGGAAACGCCGAAGGCGTGACCATTCGCCTGGCTGCCGTTGCACTCGTCATTTCAGGCGCTGCGCAGAGGGTTAATCTCGCCGTTCGCGGCGGCGGGCATCTCGAAAGCTATCGATGTTCGATCTGAGCTGGAGCGAATTGCTGCTGATCGCCGTCGTGGCGATCGTCTTTATCGGGCCGAAGGAGCTTCCCGGCGCCTTGCGGGCGCTTGGACGCTGGGCGGGCAAGGCACGGACGATGGCGCGCGAATTCCAGAACAACATCGACGACATGATTCGCGAAAGCGAGATCGACGACATTCGCAAGGAAGTGAACAAGATCGAGAGCGGCGAACTCGCGCGCGAAATCGAACAGACGATCGATCCCAAGGGCGAGATCGGCAAGGCGCTCGAGCCGCCCGAAATCGCAGCCCTGCCGTCAACGCCGAGCCTGCCGGTCGAGCCGCCGGCGGCGCCGCAAACCGGGCGGGCCGATGCGACATCAAACGAGCCCGCCGCGCCCAGCCCCCAGGAACCCGGCCCAAGCGCGAAGACGGCCTGATCCGCCATGGCGATCGACGACGACGGCCCGCCCGAAGACAAGAAGATGCCGCTGATGGAGCATCTGATCGAGCTGCGTCAGCGGCTGATCTACTCCATCGTCACGTTACTGGCCTGCTTTCTCATTGCATATTTTTTCTCGTATCAGGTTTTCGATTTTCTGGTCGGCCCGCTGAAGAAGGTCTACGAGGGACAGGTCGGCCGCCGGATGATTTTCACCGCGCCGACCGAGGCATTCTTCACCTACGTCAAGGTGGCGTTTTTCTCCGCGGTGTTCGTCTCGTTTCCCGTCATCGCGGCACAGATCTGGGCCTTCGTCGCGCCGGGTCTCTACAAGCACGAGAAAAAAGCGTTCCTGCCGTTCCTGGCCGCGACACCGGTGCTCTTTCTGCTCGGCTCGGCGTTGCTCTATTACCTGATCTTGCCGTTCGCGCTGAAATTCTTCGCCAGCTTCGAGGTGCCCGCGGGGACCGAGGCGATGCCGATCCAGCTCGAGGCCAAGATAAGCGAATACCTGTCGTTCGTGATGGCGCTCATCCTCGCCTTCGGTATCAGCTTCCAGTTGCCTGTGTTGCTGACGCTGCTCGCCAAGGTCGGCATCGTCAGCGCCGAGGGACTGGCGGAAAAGCGGCGCTATGCCATCGTCGGCATCGTCGCCTTCGCCGGCGTGGTCACGCCGCCCGACGTGTTCAGCCAGGTGAGCCTCGCCGTGCCGATGTACCTGCTTTACGAGGTGTCGATCTTGGCCGCACGCGGGATCGAAAAGCGCCGCGCCGAGGCCGAGGCCGAAGCCGACGAAGCGGAGATGACCGGTGGGCGCGCGAAGCCGGCCGCAAGCGGCGGCGCGG
>CAZLYV010000053.1:2271-11631 GCA_964563665.1 uncultured Acetobacteraceae bacterium | reverse complement strand
GGGTGCGGCAGGTCGACCGCAATGTCGCATTTAAGGCGCCCGGGCCGCGCCGACATGACGACGACGCGATTGGCAAGAAAGATCGACTCGTCGATGTCGTGCGTCACGAACAGCACGGTCTTGCGGTCGGTCTCCCATATGCCAAGCAGGAGCTCCTGCATCAACGCCCGCGTCTGGTTGTCGAGCGCGCCGAACGGCTCATCGAGCAGCAGAATCTTCGGATCGTTGGCCAGCGCCCGGGCAAGCGCGGTGCGCTGCTGCATGCCGCCCGAAAGCAGACGCGGAACGTGGTTCTCGAATCCCTTGAGACCGACACGCTCGATGAAGAAGTTGGCGCGGTCGAGCTGTCCGGTTCGCGCCATCCCCTTCTCGCGCAGCCCGAAGCAGATGTTTTCGCGCACCGTCAGCCACGGGAACAGAGTATAGGACTGGAACACCATCCCACGGTCGGGTCCGGGCCGTGTCACCTCCTGGCCGTCGAGCCGTACGATCCCCTCGGAGGGCGGCGTCAGCCCGGCGACGATGCGCAGCAACGTCGACTTGCCGCAGCCCGATGGCCCGAGAATGGTGATGAAATCGTTATCGGCGACCTCGAGGGCGATCGGCTCGAGCGCTCGCACCGGCGCGCCGCCGCCAACGCCCGGAAAAATCCGCCCGACGCCATCGATGCTGAGCTTGCTCACTTGCCGGCGTACCAGGGGAACAGGCGCTCGTTCCCCCACTTGAACAGCAGGTCGGAAACCAGGCCGATAACGCCGATCATGAAGATGCCCGAGATCATTTGCCCGGTGTCGAGCAGGCGCTGTGCGTCCATGATCATGTGGCCGATGCCCGATGAGGCGCCGATGAGCTCGGCGACGATGACGTAGGTCCACGCCCAGCCGAGCACGAGCCGAAGCGCCTCGCAGATTTGCGGCGCGGCCGCCGGCAGCATGACGCGAAAGACGATCCCGTTGCGCCGGGCGCCCAGCGTGTACGCCGCCTCGACGAGGTCGAGCCGGGTCGAGCCGACGATCACCGCCACCATCAAGATGAGCTGGAACACCGAGCCGATGAAAATGACCGAAAGCTTCTGCGCCTCGCCCACGCCGGCCCAAAGGATCAGCAGCGGAATAAACGCCGAGGCCGGCAGGTAGCGTGCGAACGAGACGAGCGGTTCGAGCAGGGCCTCGAACGGCTTGAAGGCGCCCATGACGATGCCGAGCGGCACGGCGAGGGATGCCGCGATGACAAACCCGCCGATCACCCGCCACACCGTCACCGCGATATCGAAGACGAACCCATAGGTGACGAAGAGATCGATGCCGGTGACCAGCGTTCGCGTCGGGCTGGCGAGAAACAGCGGCCGTATCCAGCCGCCCCAGGTCGCCGAACCCCACAGCAGAAGGAAAAGCAAAAAGCCGAGAACCCCCAGGGCGAGACGTCGCCCCGGGGATATCGGCTTCAGCGGCTCGAGAAGATCGCGCAACGCGCCCTTGGCTTATTTCACGAACGATCCGTCGGCGAGCGGCGCCAGATCGGGCATCCGCTTGATGACTCCCGTCGCAAGCAGGATTTCGGCCGCCTCCTTCATGAAGGGCGACATCGTCTTGGCGAAATACTCCTGGTTCAGCTGGCGGTCGTACCAGGTGACCAGCGCGGCCGACTTGGCGAAGTCATCGCCCGACTGCTTGACGTCGGCGCCCATGATCTTGTTCGACTCCGCCGCTTCCTTCTTGATCAGCTCGAGCGCCTCGAACCATGAATCGACCACCGCCTTCACGGCCTTCGGGTTCTGCTTGATAAAATCGGGCTGGAACGCGACGGTGTCGATGATGATCCCCGGCGTCTCCTTGGACGAGATGAGAATGCGCCCGTCCTTCACCTCCTTGAGCGCGCCCGACATATAGGGCTCGTAGGTCACCGCGGCGTCGAACTGGCCGGCGGCAAACGCGTTGGCCGAATGCTGCGGCCCCATGTTCGACGGTTTAAGGTCCTTCATCGTCATGCCGTTTTTCCGCAAGAGATAGTTGAGCCAGAAGTTCGATACCGAACCTGGATTGTCGACCGCGACGGTCTTGCCCTTGAGGTCGGCGAAGCTCTTGATCGCGTTCTTCACCAGGATGCCGTCGCCGCCGGTCGAGCTGTCGAGCACCAGAACCTGCGTCACCGGCACGTTTGCCGCGACATAGGTTATGTGCGTGTCGATCGTGGTCGAGATTGCCTGCACCTCGCCCGCCGCCATCGCGGCGTGACGGGCTTGTGTTGGCATCTTCTTGATCTCGAAATCGACGCCGTTCTTCTTGAAGATGCCCCTCTCCTTGGCGAGCGTGAGCGGCGCGAAGCCGGTCCATCCGCTCATCGCCAGGACCACCTTGGGCGGTTGCTGCTGCTGCGCCGAGGATGGCGAGACGACGGGCAAGGTCGCGACGGCAGCCGCGGCGATGGCAAGGAAACTGCGTTTGAGCAACATGCTGGTTCTCCCTCCGGTTCAGGTGTCGGACGACCGGGAATGGCGGCGAGGTCTGTTTCCCGGTCAGCCGGGTTTCCAAGAATGCTTTTGGTCCACCGGGGCGAATGCCCCCGCATGGACGCCATCGTAGCCGAGCTTGGACGGATTACAAGCAAGCGATGTCAATCATCTGGCTGCTCTCCGATCAGTTACGGTATGAGCGCGCGTGGCAGCCAGGTCGCGATCGGCGCGTAAACAAAGATCAGCACGAGCGCCAAGAGACTGAAGATCACATATGGAATGACCGCATGGAACACCTGGTTCATGGTGATTTCCGGCGGCGCCACGCCTTTCATCGTGAAGAGGAGCAATCCGAAGGGCGGCGTCAGCAGGCCGAGCTGCATGCAGATGAGAAACATCACGCCGAACCACAACGGATCGATCTGCATTAGCTGGACGAGCGGCATGAAGAACGGCAGCGTGATCAGCATCATGCTCACCTGATCGACGAAGCAGCCGAGGAAGATCAAGATCAGCATCATTCCGGCGACCACCACCATCGTCGGCAGTCCCTGCCCGGCGATGAGCTGCACGAGGCCGTTGGCGGCGCCGGAGAAACTCAAGATCTGCGCGAAAGTCGTCGCGCCGACGATGATGAAAAGAATCGCGCCCGAGATTCCCGCCGTTCCCATCAGCGCGCGACGCAGGCTTTCGATCGATGCCGCGCGGTAGGCGGCGGCGAGCGCCACGGTCGCGACCGCGCCAAGCGCCGCCACTTCCGTCGGTGTCGCCCACCCTGCCGACATCGCGCCAATGACCAGGGCAAAAATCGAAAACAGCGGCAGGACATGAACGATCATCGGCCGCCAGCGAGCCCAGCCAGCGACCGGCGCGAAGTCGTCCTGTGGCGCCAGATCCGGCCGCATGACAACCCGGATCATGATGTAGCCGACGAAGACCGCGCTCAGCAGAAGTCCCGGCACGATGCCGGCGACAAGAAGCTGCGAGATCGAAATGCCGGCGAGACTGCCGAGTAGTACGGTGAGCGCCGAGGGGGGGATCAGCATGTCGACGCCGCCAATCGCCATGATCGGCCCCATCGCCATCGACGGGTGATAGCCCCGGCGCATCATCTCCGGGAGCATCAGGCTGCCGAGCAGGGCCGTGGTGGCGATCGTCGAGCCCGATATTGCCGAAAATATGGTGCCGGCGACGACCGCGACGACGGCGAGCCGCCCCGGTACCCGGCGGATGATGAGCTCGATCGCCTCGATCGCCTTGAGGGCAACCCCGGTGTGGAACAGCACCTCACCCATCAGGACGAAGAACGGGATGGGCGTCAGCGAGAACGATGTCACCGAGGCGATCGCGTTGCGGCAGAGCTGCATGATGCCGCGTTCGCCGCCAAGGAACCAGATCGCGCCGAAGATGTTGACGCCAAAGAAGGCGAATGCGACCGGCATGCCGATCATCATCAGGCCGCTCAACAACCCGAGAAGCAGCGCCATCGCGGCTTGCCACGCCATGCTATCTCTCCGCCGCCTGGAGCATCGCCAGCAGGCGCCGCGCGAATCCGATCGCCAGCAACGCCCCGCCCAGCGGCAACGGAACGAATAGCCACCATTCGGGAAAGATCAGCGTCTTGACGATCGTCGCGCCAATCCGTCGCGCATCCAGAATGATCGCCAGGCCGTAGTAGACGAGCGTCAGGCTAATCGCCAGCCCGAGTCCGTCGGCGAGACCGTCGATGGCGCGGGCGATCGGGCGTGGTAGCGCCGACACCAAAATGTCGATGCGGACGTGCTCGGCTTTGTGCAAGAGCCAAGGTGCCGCAAGGAACGTCGCGACCGGCATGCCGTATTCCGATAGCTCGACGATCCACGGCAGCGTGCCGAGGCGGAAATTGCGCATCAACACGTCGCCGGTGATCAGCAGCGCCATGACCGCGAAGATCATCGCGGCAGCGCCGCCGCAAGCGCCCATGAGCGCGCGATACACGCGGTCGATCGTCTTGTTCATTTGCGGGGTTGCGTACGCGTGAAGGCGCGGGCGGCGGCACGATCCGCGCCACCGCCCGCCGAAATGAGGTTCAGTTCTACTTGGCCAGGAGCTGCTTCAGCTTCGGGCCGTGTTCCGGGCTTTTGTCGATGATCGACTTCCAACCGACTTCGTAGGCTTTGGCGAAATATTGCTTGCCGACCTCGCCGTCGAATTTGATGACCTCGATGCCGGCGGCGGCTTGCTTCTTGATCTCGTCCTCGTTGAGCTTGAGGTACTCGGGATGCAGGCTTTCGACCCATAGCGCCTGTTTGGCCAAAAAGGCGCGCTGCGGATCGTCGAGCTTGTTCCACGCATCGAGATTGATCAGCACGCTCACCTCGGCGTTGTAAAAGCCGGGATCGACCCGGAATTTGGTTTTTTCCTGCCAGCCGAGATCGAAGATGCCCGAGATCGGCCAGCCATAGCCGTCGACGACCCCGCGTTCGAGCGCGGTATAGACCTCGCCCGGCGGCGTTTGCACGACCGTGGCGCCAAGCGCCTGGAAGAAATCGCGGTAGACCGGGGTGATGCGGATCTTGAGGCCGGTCAGATCGGGCTTGTCGATCTTCTTGTTGAGATATAGGTGAAACGGGCTGTTGTCGACCGCGCGCGCCAGGTACCAGACGTTCATCTTCTGGTTCCATACCTGGTTGATGTAGGCCCAGGCGCCATTCCGGCGCTGCTCGGTCATCGAAATCTGGCTGAGCTTGAGCGCATCCGATTCGGGCATGATGTTGGTATAGAAAGCGCCAGTGACGTTCGCCATTTCGACCACGCCGGTGCGCACGGCGTTGCCGACCTCGAAGGGCGGCATCGCCTTCGGGCCGCCGATGTAGTTGATCTGCACCAGACCCTTGCCCTCGGCGTTCACCTTGTCGACGAAGCGCTCGAAATGCGCCGAGTTGACGGTCTTCTCCGCAAACGCGCTAACTGCCTTCAGCGTCGCCTCGGCCGCCTCGGCGGCGCTCATTGCGGCGGCGCTGGCGAACATGAAACTCACCACGAATCCCTTGCAACCGCTCATCACCTGGTCCTCCCTGTTGATTCCTGACATTGATGTCTTGAGCTCATTCTCCGGCATGCGCCGCGCGGGGCGCGGCGGCATGATCGTGCAACACGGCCGTGGATGGAATCCCCGGAGGCGCCGCGGCGATCTCGGCAAGAGCGCGCGCGAGGCTTTGGCCATCCGGGTCGGCAAGCGCCGCGGCGCGCGCCTTGGCGATCGCCGCCGCCGATGGCGTCCGTCCGGCGGCGAGCGTCGATAGAATGATCGTGAAGTTCGCCCAGCCGCGCCGATGCGTGTCGCCGTATCCCTTGATTAGGCGCGCGCACTCGGTGATCTCGCCTGCCGCCAAGCGGTCGATCGCCGCCACGCGCCGGATCTCGCCAAGCCAGGCGCCGATCCGGCTTTGCTCCTCGATGAAGCGCGAGGTGCGCCGACGCCAGGTTTTGAGCGCCGCCAGGGTCCGCATGACGAGATACCCGGTGACGCTCGTCGTCTTGACGTAAAGACCGACGTTGAGCCGGTTCTCGAGTCGGCGCCGCGCGGCAAAGCTGCCAATCCGTCGGGCAAGCCCCGGCGGCAGCATGGCGGTGAATTCCTCCAGTCCGGGCTTCAGGTATTCGACGATCGCGACCGGTTGGTCCGGCCTGGCGCCAACCTCCTCGCGCACGCGCCGAAGGCGGCTCGCGCGGGTCTTGAGGTCGGCGACGCGTATGACGTCCTCGTAGCTCATCCACAGCGCCAGATGACGGCCGGTTTCATTCGTAAGCTTGTAACCTTCGGCCGCGCGGTCGAGCATCAGCATGGGCGCCAGGCGATCGAGATAAAGGTCGGCATAGGCGCGATCCTGATAGTCCATGAGCCGGGCGACGCCCTCCTCGAGAATACGATGGGTCTCGGATGGGAAGATGCGCCGCACGCGCTCGACCGGTTGCTCGCCCCATGGCCGTATGCCGGACGCCTCCGGTGCCTGCTGCGTCTCGCCCACGGCATGCGAGAACCCGGCGGCAAAACCGCGCATGCTCGCCTCGACCCCGACGCCCGAGCGCCCGATCGCTGCCTCGCAAGCCCGGCGCTCGAGCGGCAGCACGCCCGAGCCGGCCATGGCGCCAAACAAGACCGCATTGATCACGCTTCCGGTCGCCTCGGCGAGCCGCGCCATGTCGAAAAGAATTGCACGCTTGGTGATCACCTCCGCGGCAGGGCGAATCTTGCTTTCGTCGTAGCGCCCGTCGCCCATCTGCATCTTCTCGGCGATGGCGTAGATGCGATGCGTCGAGGCAACGAGCGTCGTGCGCTGCGGGCTCACGAATCCGTTCTGCATGGCCCGGCCGGCCTCGATCAGTTCCGAGGCCACCATCAGGTCGATGTTTCCCGGGCTGGGCGTCAGCGCGAGCACGGGCCGCCGTTCGCCCAGCGTCTCGATCCGTGCCGGGAAGATCTCGATGTAATAGGTCGTGGCGCCGGTCCGCTGCGCGACCCCCGGGATCGACGTGCTTTGCACCGGGAAACGCTCGGCGGCGGCGGCATCGACCAGCCAATTGGCGAGCACGCCGCCGCCCTCGCCGCCGAGCGCAGCGATCAGCACCGTGAGCGGGCGGTCGGGGAGCACGTTCACGTCGAGGCGGCTTGCCGGCGCTCGCCGGACAGGAACCCGATCACGGCGCGGCGCGCCCGGTCGAGCGTACGATCGATCCAGCGTGGATTCTGCACGATCTCGGCGCGGTAGAACGAGGGGCAGAGGACGGCGGCATGCGCCACCTCGCCGCACACGCCGCAACCGACGCACCCGTTGTTGACGCTCGCCACCGGATCGGTGCGCAACGGGTCGGGGTTGGGCTTGACGGTGAGCGAGGGGCACCCCGATAGCCGTATGCACGAATGGTCGCCGGTGCATAAATCGTCATCGACGCCGAAGCGGGTGCGCACCACCCGCTCTCCGGCGGCGAGTTGCTTGGCGATCTGCGGGCGGACGCGCCGCTGGCGCTCGAGCTGGCACTCGCCGTCGGCGATGATGACCTTGAGCCCCTTCTCGCTCGTCGTCATCGCCGCGCGCAGCGTCGTCGCCATCTTGGCGACGCTATAGGTGCGCACGGTCTTGAGCCACGTGACGCCAAGTGCGCGCACCGCGCGGGCAATATCCATATCGCTCGGCTCGTCGCGCCGATTACGGCCGGTCGAGGGAATGTTCTGCGCGCCGGTTGCCGCCGTGTACCCGTTCTTCATCACCACGAGCACGCCGTCGTCGCGATTGAATACCGCGTTCGCCACGCCGCTGGTGAGCCCATTGTGCCAAAATCCGCCGTCGCCCATGACGCTGACCACGCGCTTGCCGAAATTGGGGGCAAGTCCGCTCGAGCTCGCGAGCCCAAGTCCGTAACCCAGCACCGTGTTGCCGATGTTGAACGGCGCCAGCGTCGAGAACGTGTGGCACCCGATGTCGGCGCTGACGTGAAACCGGCCCAGCTCGCGCTCGACCAGTTTCATGGCGCTGAATACCGGCCGCTCGGGGCACCCGATGCAGAAGCCGGGCGGGCGCGCGGGCATCGGCGTATCGAGAAGCTGCGCCGCCCGCCGTTTCGGCTTGGTCAGTTCCTCGAAAGCAATCGACACGCGCGCAAGATCGACGCCCGACGGAACGGCGCCTTCGATGAACCGCGCCACCCCTGTCAGCACCACTTCGCCGGTGTATTCGCCCGCCATCGGCAGCACATCCTTGCCGATGATGCGCGTATTGAGATCGGCCTTGCGGAGCGCCGCATTGATCGCCTCTTCGATGTAGTTGGGCTGGCCCTCCTCGACCACAAGCACCGCGCGCTTCCCGGCGCAGAACGCGGCGACCTCGTCGGGGATCAGCGGGTAGGTCACGTTCAATACATAGAGCGGTACCTCGGTCGTGCCGAACGCGTCGGCGAGCCCGAGTTGGTGGAGCGCACGAATGACCGCGTTGTACATCCCGCCCTGGAGAATGATCCCGACATCGGCAATACGGCCGGAGAACATCTCGTTGAGCCGGTTTTCGCGAATGAACTTGACCGCCGCCGGCCAGCGGACTTCGACCTTGTGCTTCTCTTGCGCGTAGGTCGCGGGCGGCAGGCAGATGCGCCCATTGTCGAATTCCGGCTCCGGGATCAGATTCTTGCGCGAGTATTGCGGCGCCCGGTTCGCCTTGGCGCGAAAATCGCCGAACACATGGCAGGCGCGAATGCGCAGCTCCAGCATCACCGGCGTGTGGCTGGCCTCCGACAGCGCGAAGCTTTTTTCCACCATGTCGACGATCGTCGGCAGGTTTGGCCGCGGGTCGACAAGCCAGATTTGCGACTTCATCGCGAAGGCGTGGCTGCGCTCCTGGATGATCGAGGCGCCCTCGCCATAATCCTCGCCGATCACGATCAGCGCGCCGCCGAGCACGCCGGCCGAGGCGACGTTCGACAACGCGTCGGACGCGACGTTGGTGCCGACGGTCGATTTCCAGGTAACCGCGCCGCGCAAGGGGTAATTGATCGAGGCGCCCAGCATCGCCGCCGCACCCGCCTCGTTGGCGCATGATTCGAAATGGACGCCGAGGTCGTCGAGGATGTCGTGGGCATCGGTCAGCACATCGATCAGGTGCGAAACCGGCGCGCCCTGGTAGCCGCCAATATAGCTTACCCCCGACTGCAGAAGCGCCTTGGTGACGGCAAGAATACCTTCGCCGTGAAAGATATCGCCGTCGCCGAGCCTGAGCGCCTGCACTTCCTTCTTGAACGACCGCTCCATCCGCTTTCCTCCGCCGTGCCCGTCGCCGAATTTGTCGGCTCCAGGGGGCCGCACAGTGGGTTTCCCGCGACATTTTAGATATGAAGCAATCTACTCCGGGGCCGTGGTTGATTCAACAGAACGCCGA
>CAZLYV010000053.1:0-2171 GCA_964563665.1 uncultured Acetobacteraceae bacterium | reverse complement strand
GGGCGATATGCTCATACGCTGGGCCACGACGGCGCCCGACCGCCTCTTCCTCGCCGAGCGGGCGGGTGAGCGCGACTGGCGTAAATTGACCTATGGCGAGGTCGCCGCCGCCACGTGCAATATCGGCGAAGCGCTGCTCGAGCGCGGCCTTTCGGTCGACCGCCCGATCGCGATTCTCTCCGGCAACAGCGTCGACCATGCGCTTCTGCCGGGATCCATGCTTATCGCGTATTCGCTGCGGCCCTTTTTTCGCCGCGTGCGGCTCGACGATCGGCGCCCTATTGCCGCAAGAACGGGTTGACCGGAGCTTGGCGGCGCGGGGGAAACGCGCCCGCCAGATATTCGATGACCAGCGCTCGATCATCCTTGTCGATCTCCGGCATGCCGTGGCGCTCGATCATATAGTCGAAGGTTTGCTCCCAGCGGTCGCGCGACATGCCTTGCTGCCGGATGATCAGCGTGCCATGGCAGGCGGTGCAGGCGTAGAACGTCTCGTCGCGGCCCTTGCCCGGCGGCATGTCCTCGGGCGTCTCATGCTCGACGGCGCGCGCGGCCAAGGCGAGCGTCGCGAAGACAGCGCTCGCCGCCGCAAGGCCGATGACTCGACGCGATATCGATTCGACTAACCCGACCGCGCTCACGCCTTGACCAGCACGGCGACGCGATGCATCGGATTGCCGCCGTAACCCTGCGGATTCCAATTGCCGGCGACGGGCGGCTGCGCGCGGCCGTCGGAATCGGTGGCGCGCGCCCAGATCTCGTAGTAGCCCTCGCTCGGCAGGCGGATCTTGGTGCGCCAGCGTTGCCAGGCGTATTTGTTGCTCGGCATCAGGACTTCGGTCGCCCGCCAAGTCGCGCCATAGTCGATCGACACATGCACCGCTCTGACCGTCTTCTCGCCAGCCCAGGCGTGGCCGCGCAGCGCTAGCTCGCGCGTGCCGGTCGGCAGCTCGGTCCCATGCGCGACATTGGTGATGACCGAGCGCACCGGCATCGATTCAAGAATCCGCGTGTTGGTTTCCGGCGTCTTGCCACCTGGAACCATCGGAGTCCGAGTGACGCGATAGGAAAAACCGCCCATGCCTGGCCCGTCGTGCACCTTGTCGCGCACCCAAATCCGCGTGACCCATTTTTGCGAAGTCGAGCCCGGCCAGCCGGGCACGACGAGCCGCAGCGGCGCGCCGTTGATTTGCGGAATCGGCTTGCCGTTCATCGCCCAGGCGATGAGCGTATGCTCTTCCATCGCCTTTTCGATCGGCACGCCGCGCGAAATCGTCCGCTGATTGGGATCGCCCGATAGATGCGGGTCGGCCCCATAATGCCCGGTGTAGATGGCCGACGGCTTCAGCCCCGCCGCCTTGAGCACCTCGGCGAGCGGAACGCCCGTCCACTGGGCGCAGCCGACGGCGCCGTGGCCCCATTGGTTGCCGCGCGTCTCGGGGGTGAAGAACGAGCGGCCGTTGCCGCCGCATTCGAGCTGAAGCTGCAGGGTGACCGGCTTGAACCGCCGCTTGAGCTCGCCAAGGGTAAGCTCAAGCGTCTTGTTGACCTCGCCGTCGACGACCAGCTTCCAGCCATTGGCGTCCGCCACCGGGTCGGGAATCCCGCCATTGTTGCGGATAAAGAATTTCTCCGCCGGAGTCACCGCGTCGTCGAGAAAATGTGCCGGAGCTTCGGCGTTCAGCGGCTTTTCCTGCAGCAAGATCAGGTCGGCCTTGCCGTCCATCTTGAGCATTTTGGGCGCGTCCGAGGGCGTTTGCGCCTGAGCGGCCGGGATCAAGCCCGAAGGCATGAAACGCGCGAAGGGAATGCTGGCGCCGACGAAGGCGCTCATCGCCGCGAGCCCAGCGCCGCCCAAGAATCCGCGCCGGTCGACCTCCGCTCGCCGCCCGAAGATCAGCGCATCGGCCCGCTCGGGATCGTTGCGGTATAGCTCGAAGAATCCGCGCTCGCACTTGAGGGCCATGGCGTTATCCCTCCGTCGTTTTCCCGGGCCCTGTGCACCACCGGCCCGGCGCCCATCTCGGGCGTTTAAGAGAAGACGCAGCAACGAACGGCAATATTCTCGAAATCTTTCGCCGGAGACTACTTTTCCGACATCCGCCGGATGACCAGCTCTTGTGAGCCGAGATTGCCGCTTTTGACGGGCATTGACAAGACCGGACCTCGGC
>CAZLYV010000052.1:10009-11694 GCA_964563665.1 uncultured Acetobacteraceae bacterium | reverse complement strand
ATGCCGCATTTCGAGTGCGGTGCGATCAACCGCTCTGCCACCCCTCCGGCCGGGTGCGATGGGACGACGCGGGGAAACGCGCCGTTCGCGGACGCGGGCGACCCTAGCCGAGCCGGTTTCCACACTCAAGCCCGGATGACGGTCGTGCGCCGCCGTCCTTCATCGCCGCGCGCACGACGATTATACTTGCCGTAATGCGCAACGGATCGCTAATCATGCCCGCCATGGACGATGCTCTTTCCCCCGATCGCCCGGTGATCCCGCTGATCGACCTCGGCTCGGATGGCCCGCTGCGGCTGCTCGAGCGCGAAATCGCCCGCGCCCATGCTTTGCTCGAGATCGCTCACGCGCGGCACGGCCGGCACGTGCTGCGGCTCGGCGACCGCTTGTCGCTTGCCTGGCTCGAGCGAACCGATAATCCTTACCGCCACGAAATCCATGCGGTCGCCCGCGCGATCGGCGCGCCCGGCGCGGCGATGCTGAATTTGAGCTTCGAATGGAGCTGCACCTCGGGCGCCGCCGGCGATCCGACGCACCCCGGCAACCGCATGCTGCGCATCCTCGACTGGCCGCTTCCCGGTCTCGGTCGCTATGTCGTCGTCGCGCGCCGCGCCGCCACGGCCGGCGTTTTTTTCGACGTCACCTGGCCCGGCGCGGTGGGCGTGCTGACGGCGATGGCGCCGGGGCGTTTCTCCGCCGCGATCAATCAGGCGCCGATGCTTCGTCACGGCCTCACCACGATCGGCGATTGGGCGCAGAACCGCATCCGCGTCTGGCGGAGCCGTGACCTGCCGCCGGCGCATCTGCTTCGCCGGGTCTTCGAGACCGCGCCCGATTATCCGACCGCGCGCCGGATGCTCGCCGAAACTCCGCTGGCGCTTCCGGCATTGTTTACTTTGAGCGGCGTGCGGGCGGACCAATCGTGCGTCATCGAACGGCTGGAGCGGCGCGCCTTTCTTCACGAGCGCCCGGCGGTGTGCGCCAACGACTGGCTCACCGATGGACTCCACGGCCGCACACGCGGCCGCGACAACGCGGAACGCCGGGCGGCGCTCGGGCGCGCCCTTGCGCGCCCCGATCGCGCCTTCGACTGGCTCGTACCTCCGCTGATCAATCGGCGGACACGGCTTGCCGTCGTCGCAAGCGCCGCCGCCAGCCGGCTGGCCGTCCTGGGGATCGAGCGCGAACGCATCGCAACCCACGAATTTTCCTTGCATTCCTGAGGGTTGAGCGTCCCAAAAGCGCTTGACAGGGGGATCGCTCCGGCTATAGTGCGCGGCTCATCGCGCCGCGGGTCCCCTTCGATGGCGTCGAGCCGGGGGCCATCGCGGCGTGTTAACATTAAGCGAGCGTTCCGGGACGCGAGGGAGACCCCACGCGCCTCGGCTTGTGGTGGACCCTCGCCTGAGAGCGACGCGAACGGACGGACAGCTCATGTACGCAGTCATCCAGACCGGCGGCAAACAATATAAGGTCGCGGCGAACGACGTCATCGTGGTCGAGAAGCTGCTCGCTTCCACCGGCAGCACGGTTTCGTTCGACCACGTGTTGATGGTCGGCGACGGCGAGAAGCGCACGATCGGCACGCCGGTTGTCGCCGGCGCCCTGGTCACGGCGACCGTGCTCGACCAGACGAAGGGCGACAAGATCATCGTCTTCAAGAAAAAGCGGCGCAAAAACTACCG
>CAZLYV010000052.1:5957-9909 GCA_964563665.1 uncultured Acetobacteraceae bacterium | reverse complement strand
CCGCGGACGAAGAAGAAGTCGGCGAAGGAGTAATTCGTCATGGCACACAAGAAAGCAGGCGGCTCATCGCGCAACGGCCGCGATTCCGCAGGCCGCCGCCTCGGCGTCAAGCGCTTTGGCGACGAGCTCGTTCCCGCCGGCAACATCCTCGTGCGCCAGCGCGGCACCAAGTTCCATGCCGGGAGCAATGTCGGCATGGGCCGCGACCACACGCTGTTCGCGCGCGTCGCGGGCAAGGTAAAATTCGCCGAGCGAACGGGCCGGCGCACCTACATCTCGATCGAGCCGGTAAAGCTGCCGACCGAGGCCGCCGACTAGGCCGTCCCTCACCCGCAAGCGCCAATTGCGATCGAACGGGGGAACGGCCAGGCCGTTCCCCTTTTTCGTTTCTGGCGGACCAAGATGAAATTTCTCGACCAGGCAAAGATCTACTTGAAGAGCGGCAGCGGCGGCGCCGGTAGCGTCGCCTTCCGGCGCGAGAAATTCATCGAATTCGGCGGCCCCGATGGCGGCGACGGTGGCAAGGGCGGCGACGTGGTGGCAATCGCCGTCTCGAATCTGAATACGCTCATCGACTATCGCTACCAGCAACACTTCCGCGCCAGGAACGGCGGCCAGGGCATGGGTCAGAACCGCACCGGCGCCGATGGCAAGACGCTGGTGCTCAAGGTGCCGGTCGGAACCCAGATCTTCGAGGAGGACAACGAGACCCTGCTCGCCGACCTCACGCGCGAGGGCCAGCTTGTGGCGCTCGCCAAGGGCGGCGACGGCGGCTTCGGAAACGCGCATTACAAATCGTCGACCAATCAGGCCCCGCGCCGCGCCGATCCTGGCTGGCCGTGCGAGGAGCGCTGGATTTGGCTGCGCTTGAAGCTGATCGCCGACGTCGGTCTCGTCGGCCTGCCGAATGCCGGAAAGTCGACGTTTCTCTCGGCGGTCTCGCGGGCGCGACCCAAGATCGCCGAATATCCGTTCACCACCCTGAAGCCGCAGCTCGGCGTCGTCGCGCTCGACGACGAGGAATTCGTGCTCGCCGATCTCCCCGGCCTGATCGAGGGTGCGCACGAGGGCCGCGGACTAGGCCATCGCTTCCTCGGCCATGTCGAGCGCTGCGGCGCCATCCTGCATCTGGTCGACGGCACCCTGTCCGATGTCGCGGGTGCCTACCGTAGCGTGCGCGCCGAGCTTTCGGCCTATGGTCACGGCCTCGCCGAGAAACCGGAGATCATCGGACTCAACAAGATCGACGCGCTGTCGCCAGAGGACATAAAGACGAAGCGCGCGGCGCTGGCGCGGGCGGCGAAAAAATACCTGGCCAGCGCCAAGGTGATGCCCCTCTCGGGCGCCACTGGAATCGGCGTCAAGGATGCCTTGCGCGCGCTTGCCCAGCATGCGCGCGAGCGCCGGCGCGCCGATTTGGCCCAAGAGCGCGGGGCGCAGGCGGAGGCGGTATCGTGAACGAGGCCCCGGCGCGTGCCGGTTCACACCGGCCTTCGCTCGCCGAGGCGAAGCGGCTGGTGGTCAAGATCGGCTCGACGCTGCTGGTCGACGAGAAATCGGGCGACATCCGCCGCGCCTGGCTCGATAGCCTCGCCGACGACGTCGCCCGACTCAAATCGCAGGGCATCGAGGTGCTGGTCGTCTCCTCGGGCGCGATCGCGGTTGGGCGCCGCCATCTTGGGCTCACCGCCAAGGCGCTTCGGCTCGAGGAAAAGCAGGCCGCGGCGGCGACCGGCCAAATCCGCTTGGCGCATGCCTACCAGGCGACGTTGGCCCGCCACGACATCACCGTGGCGCAGATCCTGCTTACCCCCGATGATACCGAGGAACGCCGGCGGCACTTGAATGCGCGGGCGACGATCGACCAGCTCCTGAAGCTTGGCGCGGTCCCGGTGATCAACGAGAACGACACCGTGGCGACGGACGAGATCCGCTTCGGCGACAACGATCGCCTCGCCGCAAGGGTGGCGCAAATGATGAGCGCCGACACGCTCGTGCTGCTTTCCGACATCGACGGGCTCTACACCGCCGACCCACGACGCGCGGCGAAGGCGCGCCACGTCGCGCGCGTGAGCGAGATTTCGCCCGAAATCGAGGCGATGGCCGGGGCGGCGCCGGCGGGCTACAGCTCGGGCGGCATGGTGACCAAGATCGCGGCGGCCAAGATCGCGCTCGCCGCCGGCTGTCGCATGGCGATCGCGCTCGGCACGCGGCCACACCCGCTCCGCGCGCTCGCCGAGGGCGCGCTATGCACCTGGTTCATTCCCACGGCCGGGCCGCGTACGGCGCGCAAACGCTGGATCGCCGGATCGCTCAAACCGGTGGGCGCGCTGGTCGTCGATTCGGGCGCGTGCGCCGCCCTTGCCGCGGGAAAGAGTCTGTTGCCGGCCGGCGTGCGTACGGTCGAAGGCGACTTTCTGCGGGGCGACCCGGTGGTGGTGCGCGATGGCGACGGCCACGAGGTGGCGCGTGGACTTTCGGCTTATTCGTCGGCCGACGCGCGGCGCATCAAGGGTCACAAGAGCCGCGAAATCGAGGCCATCCTCGGTTATCGTGGACGCGACGAGATGATCCATCGCGACGATTTGGTGTTGAGCGCATGACCGATCAGGCGGCCAACGAACTTGCCCGGCAAATGCGCGCGATCGGCGCCGCGGCGAAGGCCGCAGCCGCCCGTCTCGCCGCCGCGCCCGCCGCGTCGCGCAACGCGGCGCTTCAAGCCGGCGCAGCCGAGATTCGCGCGCGTCGGGGCGCGCTCATCGCCGCCAACCTTATCGATCTGTCGGCCGCCGAGCAGGCCGGCGCCAGCAGCGCGTTTCTCGATCGCGTGAGGCTGGATGAACCGCTGATTGATAGCATCGCGCGCGGGCTCGAAGATGTGGCGGCGCTTGCCGACCCGGTCGGCAAGATCGGCGCGGAATGGACGCGCCCCAACGGGCTCAAGATCCAGCGGGTGCAAATTCCGCTGGGGGTCATCGGCATCATCTACGAGGCGCGGCCCAACGTCACCGCCGACGCCGGCGGCCTATGCCTCAAGGCGGGAAATGCCGCCATCCTGCGCGGCGGGTCGGAAAGCTTCGAGTCCTCGCGCGTGCTGGTGGATTGCCTGCAAGGTGGGCTCGCGGCGGCGGATCTGCCGCGCGAAGCGATTCAGCTCGTGCCGACGCGCGATCGCGCCGCGGTCGGGCTCATGCTGGGCATGCGCGAGCATATCGATGTCATCGTGCCGCGCGGCGGCAAATCATTGATCGAGCGGGTGATGGCGGAGACGCGCATTCCGGTGATCGCGCATCTCGAGGGCCTGTGCCACACCTATGTCCATGCCTCGGCCGACCCGGAAATGGCGCGCAATATCGTCTTCAACGCCAAGATGCGCCGGCCCGGCGTGTGCGGCGCGACCGAGACGCTGCTCGTCGACCGCCAGGCGGCGACCCGGCTGCTGCCGCCGATCCTCCACGATCTGTTCAAGGCGGGGTGCGAGATTCGCGGCGATCACGAGACGCAAACCTTCGACCCGCGCGTCAAGCCGGCAACCGAAGCCGATTGGTGGACCGAGTATCTCGATGCGATCCTCGCCGTGCGGCTGGTCGAGGGGATCGACGCCGCGATCGCGCATATCAACCATTACGGCTCGCACCACACCGATGCGATCGTTGCCGGCGACGCCAAGTCGGCCCGGCGTTTCCTCGACGAGGTCGATAGCGCGATCGTGCTCTATAACGCCTCGACGCAGTTCGCCGACGGCGGCGAGTTCGGCTTCGGCGCCGAGATCGGAATCTCGACCGGCCGGCTTCCGCCGCGCGGACCGGTCGGCGCCGAGCAGCTCACCACATACAAATACGTGGTTGTGGGCTCCGGACAGGTGCGGCCTTAGCGCGTCTCGCGATGATTTCGCCCTCACCCGCTGACGCATGCGTCGCCGCCTCTCGCGTCGAGGAAAGAGAGCTAAACC
>CAZLYV010000052.1:0-5857 GCA_964563665.1 uncultured Acetobacteraceae bacterium | reverse complement strand
CGCACCGTCGGGCTGCTCGGCGGATCGTTCAATCCGGCGCATGCCGGTCATCGCCATTTGGCCGAGCAGGCGTTGAAGCGCCTCGGTCTCGACGAGGTCTGGTGGCTGGTCTCGCCGCAAAACCCGCTGAAATCCGGCGCCGACATGGCGCCGCTTCAGGTTCGCCTGGACAGCGCCCGGCGGCTTTCGCGTCACCCGCGAATGCGCGTGACCGCCGTCGAAACCGCGCTCGGCACGCGCTACTCGGCCGATACGTTGCGCGCGCTGACGCAACGCCTTCCCCGCACCCGGTTCGTTTGGCTGATGGGCGCCGATAATCTGGCGGAGATCACGCGCTGGGAGCGCTGGCAATCCATCTTCAATCTCATGCCGATTGCGGTCTTCGCCCGTATTCCGTATTCTGTCAATGCTTTGGCCAGCAAGGCGGCGATTCGGTTCGCGCGAGTCCGCCGGCAGGCGCCGGGCGCCCGTCGGCTCGCTTTTCTCGAACCGCCCGCCTGGGTGTTTCTCCGCACCCGGCTGCACCCGGCATCGGCGACATCGATCCGCCGGGCCCGGGCGACAGCCCGGAGGCGGCGAGGGCCCGGCCAAGCCGGTCGGTGATCGCGTGGGCGGGGCGACGCCTTCCATCGGTTCGGACCCACCCGAAGGAGAGCCTGACATCCAACGCAAAAACGTCCGACGGAAGAGC
The DNA here is from genome assembly GCA_964563665.1 of uncultured Acetobacteraceae bacterium. Classification (GTDB taxonomy): domain Bacteria; phylum Pseudomonadota; class Alphaproteobacteria; order CACIAM-22H2; family CACIAM-22H2; genus CAZLYV01. The sequence continues at coordinate 5,166 of CAZLYV010000052.1, read as the reverse complement.
GCACCCGCGCTCAAGACGGTATTGAAACTGATCGAAACCTCACTGGATGGCGACAAGGCGGAAAAAATCGTCGTCATCGATCTCTCCGGCAAGAGCAGCATCGCCGACGCCATGGTCATCGCCACCGGCCGCAATCAGCGGCAACTCGCGGCGATGGCCGACCATCTGGTCGAAAAACTGAAGCACAAGGGCCTGCACTCGGTTCCCGTCGAGGGCGCCCAGCGGGGCGACTGGGTGCTTCTCGACGCCGGCGACGTCATCGTCCATCTGTTCCGCCCCGAGATGCGCGCCCACTACAACCTCGAGAAGATGTGGGACGCGAGCTTACCGGAGCCGGAGCGGATGGCGGCGCTCGGGGGCTGACGCCGCCCAAGCGCGCCGCGACCGTTTGGCCGCACTTACGAGAGGAGCCGGGTTGCGCATTCTGATTGCGGCGGTCGGTCGCGTGCGCGACGCGGCATTGCGCGAGCTCTACGTCGAGTATGTAGGGCGTCTTACCGCCGGCGGGCACGAGCGCTGGCGGATCGACCTGGTCGAGGTCGAAGAACCCCGCAAGCTCCCGCCCGCCGAACTCATGGCGCGCGAGGCAGCTCTTCTCATGAAAGCGACGCCAAAAGGCGCCCGCATCGTGGCGCTCGATCAGCGCGGCCGGGCGTTCTCAAGCGAGGATTTGGCCATGCGCCTCGGCCGCTGGCGCGACGATGGCGTCGCTCACCTCGCGTTTGCCATCGGCGGTTCGCATGGGCTCGATCCCACGATCATCCACGCCGCCGATCTGGTGCTGTCGCTGGGCGCGATGACCTGGCCGCACCAGCTCGTGCGCGTGATGCTGGTCGAGCAGATATACCGGGCGCGCGCGATCCTCGAAGGTCACCCTTATCACCGGGTTTGAGACGAATGGAACCCATATACCACGCACAACGATTCGCGCCGTCTCCGCTATGGAAACCGGCGACGCTCCCTTATATTCGAGCGCCATGACCGCGTTCACGCCGCGCCAGCGGCCCATTGTCCTGTGCGTTCTCGACGGTTGGGGGCATCGGGCCGAACCGGCGGACGACGACGCCATCCGCAAGGCCGGGACGCCCAATCTCGATCGGCTCGCGCGCGGCTGGCCGGTCGCTCTTCTCGAGGCCTCGGAATTGCATGTCGGCCTTCCGCCGGGCCAGATGGGAAACTCCGAGGTCGGTCATATGAACCTGGGCGCCGGGCGCGTGGTCATGCAAGATTTGCCGCGGATCGACCAGGCGATCGCCGACGGCTCGCTCGACGCGAGCCCGGCATTGCGCGAATTCGCCGCCAAGGTGAAGCACGCCGGCGGCGCGATCCATCTGATGGGCCTGCTCTCGCCGGGCGGCGTCCACTCGCATCAGGACCACGTGGTGGCCCTCGCCCGCGCGTTTGCGCGCGCGGGCCTCGCGGTCAGGGTGCATGCCTTCCTCGATGGTCGCGATACGCCGCCAAAAAGCGCCGAAGGCTATTTGCGCAAGTTTCTCGCCGACGTCGCCGATCTATCGGCGATCACGATCGCCACGGTGAGCGGCCGCTATTGGGCGATGGATCGCGACAGGCGCTGGGAGCGCATCGAGCTTGCCTACCAGGCGCTCGTCGACGCCGAGGGTGAACGAGCGCCCGATGCGCCGGGGGCGGTGGCGGCCGCCTATGCGCGCGGCGAGAGCGACGAATTCGTCCGTCCGACCATACTCGATGGCTATGGCGGAATGCGCGACGGCGACGGCGTGGCAATGGCGAATTTCCGCGCCGACCGCGCGCGTCAGATTCTCTCGGCCCTGCTCGATCCCGTGTTCTCGGCATTCGCGCGGCGGAGAGTCGCGCGCTTATCCGCGGGGCTCGGCATGGCCGAGTATTCGCGCGAGCTCAACCGCTTCTTGTCCGCCATCTTTCCTCCCGCCGAGCTCACCAATGTGATGGGCGAGCTCGTCGCGCGCGCGGGCCTCAAGCAGCTTCGTATCGCCGAGACCGAGAAATACGCCCACGTGACGTTTTTCTTCAACGGCGGCGAGGAGCGCCGGTTTTCCGGCGAGCAGCGCATTCTCGTGCCCTCGCCCCGAATCGCGACTTACGACCTGCAGCCCGAAATGTCGGCCAACGAATTGACCGACCGGCTGCTCGGCGCGATCGAGTCGGGCGCATTCGACTTCATCGTCGTCAATTACGCCAATACCGACATGGTCGGGCATACCGGCGATTTTGCCGCGGCGAAGCGCGCGGTCGAAACCGTCGATCTCTGTCTCGGTCGCGTCGCCGACGCGGTCCTGCGGCAGGGTGGCGCCCTGATGATCACCGCCGACCACGGCAACGCCGAAATGATGGTGGATCCCGAGACGGGACAGCCGCATACCGCGCACACGACGAACCCGGTGCCGGTCATGCTGATCGGCGCCGGCGGACCCGGCCGCAATGCCCCAGTGGCGCTTCGCAACGGCAAACTCGCCGACGTGGCGCCCACCCTGCTCGAGCTTCTCGGCCTGCCCCAGCCGGCCGAGATGACCGGCCGCTCTTTGATCGCCGAACCGTCGCTCGATCCGCGCTTGGCCCGCGCGACGCGACCCGCGCCACCGCCTCCGGTGCCGCGCACTGAGCGCCCCCGTGGTGGACTGATAGCGCTTGGCGCGCTGGTGAGCGGAGCCTTTGCGCTCGCCGGCTCCGCAACGGCCCAGCAAGCCCCGACTCCGGACAAGCTGGCGCCGCGGCTCGAATCGATCGAACGCTCGCTCGATGCGGCGCGACAGCGAAAGGAGCGGCTGTCGGGTGAGACCACGGCGATCGCCATCGAGCTCGCGGCGCTCAACATCCAGGCCGTGGCGGCGGCGGCGGCGGTCCAGACGCAGGAGGCGAAGGTAAGCGCGCTCGAGGACCGGATCGAGGCGCTCGATAATGCAGCGGCGGCCAAGGGCGCCACGCTCGACCAGCGGCGCAGCGAACTCGCCGGCCTTCTCAGCGCGCTCGTCCGCCTGTCGCGGATGCCGCCCGAGGCGCTCCTGGTGATGCCGGATTCGCCTGCCGACACCGCCCGGCGGGCGATGCTGCTGGGGGCCACGGTGCCGCAGGTGGAACAGCGGGCTGCGGCATTACGCCGCGACCTCGACGAGCTTGCCGCCACCCGCGACCAGCTCGCCCAGGAGCGCGAGTCGCTTGGGCAAGCGACGGCCGCGCTCTCGGCCGAGCAGCTTCGTCTCGCCGGGCTGATCGAACGCAAGATCGCGCTCCAGCGGCTGACCGAGGCCGAACGCCGCGAAACCGAGGCGCGCCTTGCCCGGCTGTCGCGCCAGGCGACCGACATCCGCGACCTCATTAACCGGCTGGTCGCCGAGCGCGAGGCCGAGGAGAGGCGCCGCCGGGAGGCGGCCGAGCGCGCCGAGCAGCCGGCCCCGGCCCCGGCGGCCGTTGCGGCGGTCGCGCCGGCGGCCGGCGGAGCGCGGCTGATCTCACGGGCGCAAGGCGCTCTGGTCTATCCGGTGCGTGGGCGTATCGTCGCCGGCTTCGGCCATGCCGCCAACGCCGGCCCGCCGGTGCGCGGGCTGACCCTCGAAACCCGGCCGGGGGCCCAGGTCGTCGCCCCCTTCGAGGGCCAGGTTGCCTACGCTGGTTTGTTCCGGACCTACGGGCTTATCTTGATCATCGAACACGGCGAGGGATATCATACGTTGTTGGCGGGATTTGGCCGGATTGACGCCGCTGTCGGGCAGTGGGTGGCAGCGGGCGAGCCGGTCGGCTCAACCGAAGTACCGGGCACGGGCACCCCGAAATTTTACCTGGAATTGCGCCGCAACGGCCAGCCGATCGATCCCCTGCCGTGGCTGGCGGCGCCGAAAGAGAAGGTTAGCGGATGAATTTGCATCGGGTCGCAGCGGCAGCGCTAGGCGCCGCGTGGCTTGTGTCGTCGCTCGCGTACGCGCAGACGAACACCTCCGAGACATATCGGCAATTGAATCTATTTGGCGACGTGTTCGAGCGGGTGCGCTCGGACTACGTCGACGAAGTCGGCGATCGCAAGCTGATCGAGGACGCGATCAACGGCATGTTGACTTCGCTCGATCCGCATTCGAGCTATCTCAATCCCAAGACATTCCGCGACATGCAGGTGCAGACGCGCGGCGAGTTCGGCGGCCTCGGGATCGAAGTGACGATGGAAAACGGTCTGGTCAAGGTCGTCTCGCCGATCGACGACACGCCCGCTTTTCGCGCCGGCATCAAGCCCGGCGATCTGATCACCCATCTCGACGGCGAGCAGGTTCAGGGGCTCACGCTGCAAGACGCGGTCGAGCGCATGCGGGGGCCGGCCAACAGCACGATCAAGCTCACCGTTCGTCGCGGAACCCAGGAACCGTTCGATATCACGCTCACCCGTTCGGTGATCAAGATCCAGTCGGTGCGCTTCCAGGCGCACGAGGACATCGGGTATGTCCGCATCAACTCGTTCACCGAGCAGACCGACGCCGGTTTGCGCAACGCCATCTTGAAGCTGCGCGAGCAGATGGGCAGCAAGCTGAAGGGCATCGTGATCGACCTGCGCAACAATCCCGGCGGGCTGCTCGACCAGGCGATCGCGGTGGCCGACGATTTCCTCGAGAAGGGCGAAATCGTCTCGACCCGCGGACGGCGCAGCGAGGATGCGCAGCGCTACAACGCCAAGCCAGGCGATATCATCAGTGGCATGCCGATGTTGGTGCTGATCAATGGCGGCTCGGCGTCGGCCTCGGAGATCGTCGCCGGCGCGCTGCAGGATCATCGCCGCGCGATCGTTCTTGGCACGCGTTCCTTCGGCAAGGGTTCGGTGCAGACGATCATTCCGCTCGGCGGCCAGGGCGCCATTCGTCTGACGACGGCGAAGTACTACACGCCTTCGGGCCGTTCGATCCAGGCGCTCGGCATCGATCCCGACATCATCGTCGAGCAGGCGCGACTCGAGCGCATCGACCAACCGCGCCAGCGCCGCGAGGCTGATCTCAGGGGAGCGCTGCGCAACGAGCAGGCGCCGCAGCGAGGGCCCGCGCCCGATTCGGGCGCAGCACCCCCGGCTTCGCAGACTCCGCCTGCCGAGGGCGAGGAGCCGCTAAGCAGCATGCCGACGCCGGCGAACGACTATCAGCTCGCCCGCGCGCTCGACCTGCTGCGCGGAATCGCGCTCTATAATCAGAAAGC
>CAZLYV010000051.1:8541-12045 GCA_964563665.1 uncultured Acetobacteraceae bacterium | reverse complement strand
CAATCCTCGACCTCGGCAATCGGCCGCTGGTGCGGCCGGTCAGGCCGCGGCGGCGGCGTTGTCGCTGAACCATTTGTAAGCGCGCGCGAGCCCGGTCTCGAGGTCGATCTTTGGCCGCCAGCCGAGCGCGGAGAGCCGCGAAACGTCGAGCAGCTTGCGCGGCGTCCCATCGGGGCGCTCGCGGTTGAACACGAACTCGCCCCTGAAGCCGATCACCTCGGCCATGATCCGGGCGAGCTCCTTGATCGTGACATCGGCGCCCGCCCCGACATTGATCGCCGGCTCGGCCGAATAGCGTTCCATCAGGAACACGGCCGCGTCGGCGAGATCGTCGACATAAAGAAATTCGCGGCGCGGCGTGCCGCTGCCCCAGATCTCGACCGTGGATGCGCGGGTGATCTTGGCGCGATGCAGCTTGACCATGAGCGCGCCAACGACGTGGCTCTGTTCAAGGTCGTAGTTATCGCCAGGTCCAAAGATGTTGCACGGCATGCACGAGATAAAATTGGCGCCGTACTGGCGCCGATACGCTTGGGCCATCTTGAGGCCGGCGATTTTCGCCACCGCGTACCACTCGTTGGTCGGCTCGAGCGGGCCCGACAGCAGCGCCTCCTCGGGCATCGGCTGGGGCGCCAGCCGCGGATAGATGCACGATGAGCCCAGGAACAGGAGCTTCTTCACGCCGGCCTTGTGGCAAGCGTGAATGACGTTGGTCTGGATCGCCAGATTCTCGTAAATGAACTCGGCCGGCCGCGTGTTGTTGGCGAGAATTCCGCCGACCCGCGCCGCGGCGAGGAAGATCGCCTCGGGTCGCGCCGCCGAAAGCCACGCCTCGACATCGTCCTGCCGCAACAAATCGACCGTTTCGCGGCCGGCGGCGAGGATTTCGCAACCCGCCGCGCCGAGCCGCCGCGCGATCGCCGAGCCGACCATGCCGCGGTGACCGGCGACCCAGACGCGCTTTCCGGCGAGCGGGAAGTCTTTTTTCTCAACCGCGGCGGCCATGCGCGTCGTGCTCCCGTTTGACCTCGACGAGGTCGGCGGCAACCATCTCGTGCACCAGTTGGCGGAAGGTCGTCTTGTGGCGCCAGCCGAGCTTGGCGTGCGCCTTGGTCGGATCGCCCTGCAGAAAATCGACCTCGGTGGGCCGGAAATAACGCGGATCGACCTCGACCAGCACCGCGCCGCTCTTGGCGTCGATGCCCTTCTCCTCGACGCCCGTGCCGCGCCAGACGAGCGCACGGCCGGTCTCGGCGAAGGCGAGCTCGGTGAATTCGCGCACGCTGTGCGTCTCGCCGGTGGCCAAAACGTAGTCGTCGGGCTTGTCCTGCTGAACGATCAGCCACATGCCCTCGACATAGTCGCGCGCATGTCCCCAATCGCGCGAAGCGTCGAGATTGCCGAGAAAAAGCCTGGTCTCGAACCCGAGCTCGATCGCCGCCACCGCCCGGGTGATCTTGCGCGTGACGAAGGTCTCGCCGCGCGTCGGACCCTCGTGATTGAACAGGATGCCGTTCGAGGCGTGCATCGCGTATGCCTCGCGATAATTGACCGTCATCCAATAGGCGTAAAGCTTTGCCGCGCCGTAGGGGCTGCGCGGATAGAATGGCGTCGTCTCGCGTTGCGGCCGCTCGCCCGCCAGCCCGTAGAGCTCGGAGGTCGAAGCCTGGTAGAAGCGCGTCCGATTTTCGATGCCGAGGATGCGAATCGCCTCGAGCAGGCGGAGCGCGCCGAGCGCATCGGCGTTCGCCGTGTATTCGGGGGTCTCGAAGCTCACCTGAACGTGGCTCTGGGCGGCGAGATTGTAGATCTCGGTCGGCTGCGTCTCCTTGACGATGCGGATGAGATTGGTGGCGTCCGTCATGTCGCCGTGATGCATGAAGAAGCGGACGTTTCGCTCGTGCGGATCGTGGTAGAGGTGGTCGACGCGTCCGGTGTTGAAGGATGACGAACGGCGCTTCAGCCCGTGCACGACGTAGCCTTTGTCGAGCAGGAACTCGGCAAGATAGGCGCCGTCCTGGCCGGTGACGCCCGTGATAAGGGCAATGCGCTCGCGCATCGACGCTCCTTGAGATATCCGCTCGCCGAACGCCCTAGCACTTACCACCGCCGCCGCGACGGGACAACCAAAGGCCGGCGATCAGGGGCTTGCGCCAGCGTTTAATGGTTCAGTGCCCGATCGCCGTGGCGACGGTCCACCAGGACGGCGCCCGCTCGGCCAACAAGGCGCGCGCGCGACCCGCCGCGCCCTCGTCGGCGTAAAGACCGAAGCAGGCGGGCCCGCTGCCCGACATCCGGGCGAGCAAGCAGCCCGGACTGGAAGCAAGCGCGCCCTCGATTTCGGCCACCGCCGGCGCCAGGCGAGCGGCGGTGGCGGTCAAATCATTCCGGCGTGCCGCCAAAATTTCGGCGAGATCGCGGGCGTCGCGCGGCGGCTCGAAAAATCGGCCGGGCGTCGAAAACGCGCCTCGGCGCCGGGTAAAAACCTCGGCCGTCGAGAGAGCGATGCCCGGATTTGCCAACACCAAGCCGAGGGATGGCAGGCGCGGCGCCGGTTGAACCACCTCGCCGATTCCGCCGACGAACGAAGGGCGGCCGGCAAGACACGCCGGCACGTCGGCGCCAAGCGTTGCCGCGAGGTCCACGAGCCGACGATCCGAGGCTTTGAGGCTCCACAGGCGATCGAGCGCGCGCAAGACCGCCGCGGCATCGGCCGATCCGCCGCCAATTCCCGCCGCGACCGGCAGATTCTTGGTGAGGCGGATCGCCGCCCCTTGGGCACCCGCAAACGCGCCGGCGAGAGCGCGCGCCGCGCGCATGGCGATATTTGCTTCAGCCGGCAGATCGGCAAGCGACTCCGCAAACCGCCCATCGATCGTGAGAGTAAGGTCGGCGGCGGGCGATACCTCGACCCGATCGGCAATTTCGGCGAAGACCACCAGGCTATCGAGCAGGTGAAAGCCGTCGGCGCGGCGGCCGACGACATGGAGATAGAGATTGATCTTGGCGGGGGCAGCTTCGATCACCATCGCCCGCCTCGACGCGATCGGCTGGTCAGTTTCGGCGCTCGCTGGTCGCGGTCGGGATTCCTCCCTGCAGCTTGCGCTCAAGGTTCGCCTTCACCTCGGCATCCGGCTTGTTGCCGAGCGCGCGGCGCCACTGGAACGTCGCCTCGAGGATCCGGCCGACCCGCCAATAGGCATCGCCCAAATGGTCGAGCAGCACCGGGTCTTCCGGCTGGAGTTCGACCGCGCGTTCGAGCACCGGCACCGCCTCCTGGAACTTACCGGTGCGATAGAGCACCCAACCGAGGCTGTCGACGATATGGCCGCTGTTGGGGCGCAGCGATACCGCGCGATCGAGCATCTCGCGCGCGCGCTCGAAGTTGATGCCCTGATCGACCCACGAATAGGCGAGGTAATTGAGAACGTCGGGCTGGTCCGGCTCGAGTTCGAGCGCGCGCCGGAAATCGGCTTCCGCCCGCGGCCACTGCTTGGCGCGTTC
>CAZLYV010000051.1:0-8441 GCA_964563665.1 uncultured Acetobacteraceae bacterium | reverse complement strand
GATTGCGGCGGAACCCTTTCGTAGAGCGCCTGCGCCTGCGTTCGCTGCCCCTGCCCATCGAGTATCTCGCCCACCAGCAGCAACGCATCCGGCATATCGGGAACCAGCCCCAGGGCCAGGCGCGCATAGTTAAGCGTGAGCGGTTGGCTGTTCTCCTGGCGGAGCGCGCTCGCAACATCAAACAGGCCCTCGGCGATGCCGGCCGGCGCGTTGGTGATTCGCGTCGGCGCGTCGTTTGCCGCGTCGCGCTGGAATCGATGCTGAGCGTAGATCGCCTTCGCCTCGTCCGGTCGCCCCTGACGCTCGAGGAAGGCGCCAGCGGCCGACACCAGTCGCCCGGCCGCCGATCCGTTGCCATCGATCGCGCGGCGGAAATGATCTTCGGCCTCGGCGGGCCGGTCGACGAAATCGCTGATGAGCGCCGCGTGATATTCGAAAAGCGGGCGGAAGCCCTCGACCTCGTTGATCGGCCGAATCGCGTTGAGCGCCACCGCCGGGCGTCCCTGGGCCGCGGCGACCCAGCCGTTCATCAGCGGGACGACGATGCGGTTCACGCCGGATATCGGCATGCTCTCCAGGCGGCTCGTGGCCGAAGCGAACTGGCCGCGGCGGACGTCGTCGATGGCGAGCGTGAATTGGGCCGACGGGTTGCCCTGGCTTACCTGAAGAATGCGCGTGGCGATCTTGACCGCATCGTCGAAACGGCCGGCGGCGATGAGCGCCGAGTGCGCCCGGATGAGGAGATCAAAATTGTCCTGCTCGTCCTCGACCGCTTGCATGAGGAGCCGCGCCGCGACGTCATAGTCGCGCGTCCGTTCGGCATAACGTGCGGCGAGGTATCCGCCCGCGGCCGAACCGTCGAGAATTGTATCCTGACTGCGCGCCGCCGCGAGGTCGCCGTCGGCCATGCATCCGCCAAGCGGCATCGCCAGGGCCGCCACGGCCAGCCATGCTCTCCAGCCGGTCCGCTTTCGCCAAATCGTGCTCGTTCGTGTCATGCGTGCTCTTGCGGTTGGTGAATTTACATCTCTTGCCGGGCTCAGCGGGGACATTAGCCAATCGCGCCGCCGCGCGCCATGACCCGAGCCGGCGCCGGCGGCCACGGTCCGGTCAGTCATGCGCATCACATGTTCGGATAGTTCGGTCCGCCGCCCCCTTCGGGCACGACCCAATCGATGTTCTGTAGCGGATCCTTGATGTCGCAGGTCTTGCAGTGGACGCAGTTCTGGGCATTGATCTGAAGCCGCGGGTTACCACCATCGCTGTCGCGAAGGATTTCATACACGCCGGCCGGGCAGTAGCGCTGCTCGGGGGCATCGTAGAGCGCGAGATTATGCGCGATCGGTACGCGTGAATCCTTGAGCTTCAAATGCGGCGGTTGGTTTTCCTCGTGATTTGTCGCCGAGAGGAAGACCGAGGATAACCGATCGAACGAAACCTTGCCGTCCGGCTTCGGATAGACGATCGCTCGGCATTGGTCCTTGGGTTTGAGCGTCGTGTGGTCCGCACGGTGTTTGAACGTCCACGGCGCCTTGCCGCGCAGCAAATAGGCATCGATCGCCGAATAGGCGAGCCCGCCGAACATTCCCCAATGGAATGACGGCCGGATATTGCGCACCCGATAGAGTTCGTCCCACACCCACGATTGGCGCAGCCGCGCCGGGTAATCGGCGATTTCGGCCGTCGGATCATCGCCGCTGAGCGCGTCGAACACGGCTTCGGCGCACACCATCCCCGACTTCATCGCGGTGTGCGTACCTTTGATCTTGGGCACGTTCAGGAAGCCCGCGGCGCAGCCAATGATCGCGCCCCCTGGAAAGGTGAGCCGGGGGATCGATTGGAAGCCGCCTTCGTTGAGGGCCCGCGCGCCATAGGCAATCCGGCGACCGCCGGCGAAAATTGGCTGAATATGCGGGTGCGTCTTGAAGCGCTGGAATTCCTCGAACGGGTTCAGGTACGGATTTTCGTAATCGAGCCCGACGACGAAGCCGACCGCCACCTGGTTGTTTTCGAGATGGTAAATGAAGGAGCCGCCATAGGTTCGGCGATCGAGCGGCCAACCGATGGTATGGACGACGGTTCCTGGCTTGTGACGTTCCGGCGCCACCTCCCACAGCTCCTTGAGGCCGATGCCATAGGTCTGCGGCTCGACGCCGGCGCCGAGACGGAACCGCTCGAACAGCGTCTTGGTGAGCGAGCCGCGGCAGCCTTCGGCGAACAAAGTCTGGCGGCCGATCAACTCCACGCCCGGCTGATGATTGGCCGTGGGCTTGCCGTCCTTGCCGATTCCAAGATCGCCCGTCGCGACCCCGGTCACGCGCCCGTTTTCGTCGTAAAGAACTTCGGCCGCGGCGAAGCCGGGATAAATCTCGACGCCAAGCGCTTCGGATTCCTTGGCGAGCCACCGGCACAAATTCCCGAGACTGATGATGTAGTTGCCGTGGTTGCGCATCTGCAGCGGCACGGGCAGCCGGATCGACATTGCCGATGTAAGCATCAGAAAGCGGTCGCTCGCGGCCGGGGTATTGAGCGGCGCGCCGCGGTCCTGCCAATCCGGGACGAGCTCGCCAAGCGCCCGCGGCTCAAAGACAGCGCCCGAAAGGATATGCGCGCCGACCTCGGAGGCTTTCTCGATCACGCAGACGCGGACCTCCTTGCCCGTTTCGGCGGCAAGCTGGCGAAGGCGGATCGCCGCCGACAGCCCGGACGGACCGGCGCCGACGATGACGACGTCGTATTCCATTTTTTCCCGCGTCACGGCGTTTTCGCCTCCGCTCTGCCCACGATCGCGAACCGTGATTGTATACTCGATCGGTTGGCCCTCGTGCCATCGCCGGCCGTGGTAAAGTGTCACGCATGCATGAGCCCGAACGAATCGCCGCCTTGCGTTGGCTCCTGGAGATGGGCGCCGACGAGGCGATCGGCGAGGTGCCGGTCGATCGATTTGCCGTCCCGGACGGGACCGGACGGCAGTCGCCACGGGCGGCGCGGGCACTGGAAGTCACCATGCCGCCGGCGGCGCCGTCAGCGGTTAAAGAGAGAGTGACCCCCGCAGCACCTTCGATGGCTCCGTCCGCTCATTTGGGTGCTCGCGCCACGGCTGCCGCAGCACATACGCTGGGCCAACTCGAAGCGGCGATCGCCGCCTTCGATGGCTGCGGACTCAAAGCCACCGCGACCCGGCTCGTCTTCGCCGACGGCAATCCCAAGGCCCGAATCATGTTTGTCGGCGAAGCGCCTGGCGCCGATGAAGACCGCCAGGGAAAACCCTTCGTCGGGGTAAGCGGCCAGCTTCTCGATCGAATGCTGGCTTGCATCGGCCTCGACCGAAGCAAGGTTTATATCAGCAATATTCTTCCGTGGCGTCCGCCCGGCAATCGGTCGCCGACCGCAGCCGAGATCGCCATCTGCCTGCCTTTCATCGAGCGGCACATCGCGCTGGCCGATCCCGTGATTCTCGTTCTCCTGGGTGGGACGGCGGCCAAGACCTTGCTCGGAACCCCCGAGGGGATCGTCAAGCTCCGGGGCCGCTGGTTCGACTACTCAATCCCCGACCTCCCGCGCCCGGTCCAGGCGTTGGCCACCTTCCACCCCGCCTACCTCCTGCGTTCACCCGGCCAAAAACGTGAAGCCTGGCGCGATTTCCTGGCGATCAAGAACAAGCTCAAGGCTGTCAGTTAAATCCTGACCCATCTGGCTTTTTTCCCAGTTATCCACAGATCAATGACTGGCTTGTGATCGCTCGGTCCGGCGATTATCGCTTGCGCCGGATATGTTTAATCAATTATCAAGGCCGCAATCATGCGAGCCGGACTTGGGAATATTTCCACAAGCCAGGGATCCTCGCGCCGGCGCGATATCCGCGCCGCTGGACTTCGTGTCTCTGCGATCCTGACATTCGGTCTGCTTGTCGGCGTGGCGAGCGCGCCAAGCATGCCGGCCTACGCGCAGTCGGCGGATGCGACGCGCACGGCTTCGTTGCCGGCGAACCTGACCGCGCCCAACCGGGAGGTCATTCTCCCCGCGATCCTCGCGCCGGCCGAGGCAGCCCGTTACCGGCGGACCTTTGACGCCCAAGCCCGCGGCGATTGGTCGTCCGCCGATCGCGAGATCGAGCGTCTTGGCGATCGCCGGCTGCTCGGCTCCGTTCTTGCCCAACGCTATCTCCACCCGCGCTACCGGACGAGCTACGGCGAGCTGGTTCACTGGCTCGGCCGCTTCGCCGACCATCCCGATGCGCCAGCGATCTACCGGTTGGCCCTGCGGCGCGCCGCCCCGGGCGCGGCCGCTCCGCCGGCACCCAGCGTTGGACCCGCGGTCTATGGTGCGCTTGGCCCCGACGAACTCCGGCCGCCAAGCGACCTGCTGCCCTCGCCCGGACGGCGCGCCTCGATCGACGATTCGCCAAGGGGCTCCGGGCTCAAGAACGAGATCCGCAATCTCCTGCGGATCGGTGAGCTTGAACATGCCGAGCGCATGATACGCGGTCGCGAGGCGGCGCGAGTCTTGGCGCCGGTTGAGCAGGATTTCTTCAAGGCAGCGATCGCCGCCGGGTGGTTTGCACGCGGCGACACCGGCAAGGCGTTCGAACTTGCCGGCGAAGCGGCAAGCCGGTCGGGCGCCGGCGTGCCACGGTCGAACTGGATCGCCGGCCTCGCCCTCTACCGGCAGGACCGCCATCTTGCGTCTGCCCGCTACTTCGAAGCGCTCGCGCGCACACCCGGCGGCCAGTCGTGGGACATCGCCGCTGGCGCGTTCTGGGCGGCGCGCGCGTATCTGCAAGGCAAACGGTTCGACCAAGTGAATTACTGGCTCGGCATCGCGGCCGAGCAGCCACGCAGCTTCTATGGCCTGATCGCGGCGCGCGCGCTGGGTGTATTGCCGAACCTCAATCTCGACGTGCCGCCGCTCATCGACAGCGAGTTGGATCAGCTCCAACGTCGCTCTGGCGGCGCGCGCGCGCTCGCCCTGCTCCAGATCGGCGAGCAAGGGCGCGCCGAGGCCGAGCTCCGCCGGCTGCCGACCGGCGGATCGCAGGGAATCACCCGGGCGCTGCTGGCGATCGCCATGCGCCACAACATGCCCGATTTGTCGGTGGCGCTTGGCCGCGAGCTCGCCGAAATCGATGGCCGGCCGCACGACGGCGCACTGTATCCGATCCCACGCTGGCGCCCGGCCGGCGGCTTCGAGATCGATCGTGCGTTGCTGTTCGCGATCGCGCGCCAGGAATCGGCGTTCAATCCGCGCGCGGCGAGCCCCGCCGGTGCGCGTGGCCTGATGCAGATCATGCCGCAGACGGCGACTCATCTTACCGGCGGCCAGATACGCGGCAATTTCGAGCGGCTCTACGATCCGGCATACAGCCTGACGCTGGGGCAGCGCTATATCCGGACGCTGCTGGAGAACGAAATCGTCCAGGGCGATCTAATTCTGCTTGCCGCCGCGTACAACGGCGGTCCCGGCAATCTCAGCCGCTGGAAAAAGCGCGGCGAGGTGATCGGCGAAGCGAACAACGATCCCCTCCTGTTCATCGAAAGCCTGCCCTCGCCCGAGACGCGGCATTTCGTCGCCCGCGTGCTCTATCATTACTGGATGTACGCGATGCGTCTCGGCCACAAGACGCCCTCGCTCGATGCCATTGCAGCCGGCGACTGGCCGACCTACATTGCGGTTGACGACGAAGCAAGGAACGTCGCCCGCAATGCCAAAGATTGACCAAACGCGGCCGTTTTTACCGGTCAACATCGCTGTTCTGACCATCTCCGACACGCGCCGATTCGAGGACGACAAATCGGGTCGCACGCTCGTCGAAATGATCGAGCGCGACGGGCACAAGGTCATTGCCCGCAAGATCGTGCGCGACGAAAAGGATGACATCGCCGCCCAGCTTCGCGCCTGGATCGCCGATGCCGCGATCGACGTGGTGATCGCGACCGGCGGGACCGGCGTGACCGGCCGCGATGTGACGCCCGAAGCGTTCGAGGCGGTGTACGAGAAGGAGATCAGCGGGTTCGGCGAACTGTTCCGCTGGATCAGCTACCAGAAGGTCGGCACCTCGACCATCCAGAGCCGCGCCACCGGCGGCGTCGCCGGCGGGACATATCTTTTCGCCCTTCCCGGCTCGCCCGGCGCGTGTCGCGACGGCTGGGAGGAAATCCTGCGCTGGCAGCTCGACAATCGCCACCGGCCGTGCAATCTCGTCGAGTTGATGCCGCGGCTTCAGGAGCATCTGACACCTAAGGCCAAGGCGCTGGCGTAGCAACGAGTTTGGTCAGGCGTGTTGGGTGGCGGTCACCGTCGCGTCCGAAACCGTCGATACGACTCGATATCATCGACATCGTCGAGCGATTCGAGAAGCCGAACGCCCCATGGCGCGCGGCTCGGCCTCTGTGCGTTGTCGAGCGTGTCGGCGCGCGTGGTCGGCGATGACCACCGCACGGCGGTGAATAGACCGCGAAGCGTCGGCCCCCGGCGCAGACCGATGAGCCAGTACCCGCCGTCGGGCGCCGGCCCGAGCACGATGTCGCATGCGCCAAGCGCGTGGAAGGCATGCGCGACCTGCGCGGTTCCGATTTCCGGAATATCGGCCCCGATGATGACGACGGGCCCGCGCGGCATATCGCGAAAAGCACGGCCCATCCGCTGGCCGAGATCGCCGGGCCCCTGCCCGCGGCGCGCGAGCCCCGAGCGTGCGCCCAGGCGACGCCACAGCGCGCCCGCATGCACATCGCGATCGGGCGCGATGGCGAGGGTGGTCCGCCAGCGCGAATCCCGGGCCAGGCGGCGCAGCAGGTTGGCGAGCGTGCGGCGATAAAAGGCAAGCGCCGCGCCTGTACCGATGCCGCGCGCGAGGCGCGACTTGACCCGGCCGAGACGCGGCGCTTTGGCGAAGATGACCAGATGCCGGCGGCGCATTCGGTACCGTCCCGACCTCAACGATAGATCCGGGAGATGCGCGCCGGATCGACGCCCAAAAAATAGAGCGCGAGACATAAAAGATTTCGCGCCGGACGAACGAGCCAGCCGTCACGCCGGTAGCGCGCCGCCGACGTGACCGCGACATGGCCGAGTGCCACCAGCCGATGCCCGCCGATCCGTCGCACCATCTCCACGTCCTCCATCAGCGGCAACGCGCGAAATCCGCCGAGCTTTCCATAGAAGGCGCGCGTGAGAAGCAAGCCCTGGTCGCCGTAGGGCAGCGCGAACAAACGACAGCGCGAATTGACCGCGGCCACGATCAAACGCGCGATTGCGCTCCGATCGTCGAGGGCAAATCGGAAATACGCCGCGCGTTCCCCATTGTCGTTCGACTCGCAGAAGCGGCGCAACGCCACGGTCCATCCCGGCTGGATGCGCGTGTCGGCGTGGAGGAAGAGAAGCCAGTCGCCGCGCGCGGCCGCGGCGCCGGCCGCGAGTTGCGCGCCCCGACCGCTTGCGCTCTCGATCACGCGCGTACCGGCCGCGCGGGCAAGCACCAAGGTTTGGTCGCGCGAACCGCCGTCGCTGACGACGATTTCATGGGGTGTGCCGGCCATCTTTGCTTCGGCGAGCGCCGCGAGCGTTCCGGGGAGCGTATCGGCCGCGTCGAGGGTCGGGATGATGATGCTGAGCAAGGGCGTTCCGCTATGAGGCAATCTCGATCATACCATTTCGACAACCGCCGCGGGCCTCGGCTATGTTGCCGACACCATGACCATATCGCTTCCTGATCCATCGACGCTCGCGCGCGCGCTCCGCGCCAATCCGCAGTTCCACGATACGAGCGAGGCGGCGATCGAACCGTTGGCGATGACCGGGCTTGCGCATGCCCATTGGCGCATCGCTGGACGAGGCATAGTGCTGCGGGTCCCGCGTGCCGCCGATCCGGCGCTGTCGCCCGCCGCCAGCCTCTTCCGCGAGGCCGCCGCCTTCGCCCGGGCGAGCGCCAGCCGGCGGACGCCGCGCCTCCTTGGAATCGTCCCGCCATCGGCCGACGCCCCGTTTGGTGCGCTCGTCGTCGACGAGATCGTCGGCCGGGCGCCACGATTGCCGGACGAGCTTGGGGCAATCGCCGCGACGCTGGCCGCCATCCATACGCTGGCCCTGCCCACGGTGCGTGCACGGGCCCCGCTCCCCGACTGGGAGAAACCGTTCGCCGCGACGCTGAACCTGGTCGAGCACAATGCCAAGTATCTCGCCGCGGCGTGCGCTGCGAGCGAGGCGCGCCGGCAGATCGAAAGCGAACTTGCCTGGGCGCGCGAGTATGCCGGCAATCAAGCGGGCGAATTGGCGGCCCTGCCCCGCACGCTGGTGACGCTCGACGCCCATCCGGGAAATTTCATCGTGCGGGAGGATGGAACGGCGATCTTCGTCGACCTCGAAAAAGCCGGATACGGCGCGCCGGCGATCGATCTCGCCCACGCCACGCTCAAACCGGCGCTGCGCTGGGGCGATGCCGGCGA
>CAZLYV010000050.1:0-12108 GCA_964563665.1 uncultured Acetobacteraceae bacterium | reverse complement strand
CGCCGCGAAATCGAGGCCCAGGAACGTCATCGTCGATGCGTCAACCGAGATATACGCCGCCGTTGACGTGAATCGTCTGGCCGGTCACGTAGCGTGCGCCGGGGCCGCACAGGAAGCGGACCGTCGCCGCGACCTCGTCCGGCGTGCCGCGGCGGCCGACCAAAGTTGCGTGCGTCTGGTGATGATGCGGCTCGGTGGGGTTGGCGCCGCCGCGCACCGTGTCGATGAGCCCGGGCGACACGCAGTTTACCGTGATGCCGTCGCTAGCAAGATCGTGGGCAAGCGCCCGGGTGAGTCCGACAAGACCCGCCTTCGCGGCGACGACGTGCGCGCGGTTCTTTCCGCCGGTGTGGCCCGTAAGACCCCCAATATTGATCACTGCGCCACGGCCGCTTGCCCGCAGATGCGGCAGCGACGCCTTGAGACAATTGAAGGCGCCATCAAGCGTAATCGCGATGATGTTTCGCCACTCGGCGAGCTCGAGGCGGTCGATCGGCGTCTCGCGACGGACCGCGGCGTTGTTCACCAGGATGTCCAACCGACCGAAACGCTCGACCGCCGAGGATACCATTCGCTTGACCGCTTCCGGATCGGTCACGTCGGCGAGGCAGGAAAGCGCCGCGCCGCCACGCGCCGTGATTTCGCGCGCAACAGCCTCGGCCTCCGCCCCGTTCGTGCGCGCGTTGACGACCACGGATGCGCCGCCAGAGGCGAGCGCCAGCGCGATCGCCCGTCCGATATTGCGCCCACCGCCGGTGACGAGCGCCACCAGTCCGGCGATTTCCCGGTCGCTCGTGTTCGATGTCATCGATTCAACTTCGTAGCGGCGTAAGATTCAGCGGTCCATCGAAAATCGTCTCGGCGAGCGATAAGACGGCAGTGGCTCTGGCCGCCGACCATCCGCCGTGCCGGGCGTTACGCTCGAATTTGTCGGCGATGTCGGCGCGCGACAGCCGCTCGGCGGCACCGCCGCGCAGATGCGGTTGCCGTTCCTCGATCAGCCTGCCATCGCCGAGCCGCGCGCGGATGTGCCCGGTGTAGCGACTGGGGTAGGGATTTTGGGGATCGATCTCGTATCGCACCTTCGCGGCAAGCGCGACAAGACGCGGATCGCGCGCCGCCGCGTCGGTGAACGCCTCGAGCCCCGCGCCGCCAAGAATGAACCCGGCGGCAATGCAGTAGGGCGTGCTGAATTTTGCCGCATACCCGTTTGGCGGCCGCTGCTTTGCGGCGAGCGGCTCCCACAAGCGGTGGACGGTGCCCTCCGCCACCTCGCAGACGATCTCGACGATATCGTCGGCCGCGATCCCCCGCCCGGCCAGCCGCTTGGCGCAGTCGATATAGGGATGGGTCATCGTTCCGCAGGCATAAGGCTTGAAAGCGATCGTCTCGGTGACCCACCGCTCGCCAAAATCATCGATGAGCGCGCCGTAGTTGCCGTCGGCCTGGTGGGCGAACGCATTAAAGAGGCCGTGGGTCCCCTCAAAGACGGTGCGTGGCCCGACGAACCCCGCGCGGCCCAGCAGCGCCGCCCGCAGCCCCGACTGCGCCGCCCAACCGGGATGCAGCCGCTTGGTCCACGCCCCCTCGGCGAGATATTCGATGATGCCGGCCGCCATGCTGCCGGCAATGCCGATCGCGTCGACCAACTGGCGGGACCCGAGCGACAGCGCGGCGCCGATCCCGGCGGCCGCGGCGACCGCGCCCAGCACCGCGGTGGGATGGAATCCGGCGCGGTGGATCGCCTTCGGAACGACGAGGCTGAGGCGACACATCGTCTCGACGCCGACCGCAATTCCGCGGAGCGCCGACCGCCCATCCCGCCCGTCGCGCTCGCACGCGGCCATTACGGCGGGCACGATCACCGCGCCCGCATGCACCGGACCGCCCTCGAAGGTGTCGTCGAAATCCTCGCCGTGCGCCGCCGTGCCGTTGACCATCGCCGCGCCTGCCGCGCTCATCGTGCGTGGTTGGCCAATCGCGGTGCAAACTCCCTCCTCGTCGCAAACCGCGAGGACGGCGCGCGTGTAATCCTCGTCGCGGGCGGCGATGCACAAACCTGAAATATCGAGCACCAACTCTTCGCACCGTTCACGCACCTGCGGCGGCAGCCGGGCGGGATCGACAGCGACGATTTTCGCCGCGAGCCGCTCGGCGATCGACGCAAGGGGAACGGCTTCAATCACGGGCTGCTCCCACCCGATGCGGGCGCGCCACCGCGGCGCGAGTCGCGATAAATCGAGATCGCGAGCAACACGACCGCGCCGACCAGCAGGGCGAGCGAGATCGGATCCTCGACGAAGATCCGGTAATCGCCGCTCGAGATCACCAGCGAGCGGCGATAGTTCGATTCGACGAGGTACCCTAGGACGACGCCAAGCACGGTTGGCAGGAACGGCATGCCGAGCCAGCGCATCGCATAGCCGAGCACGCCGCCTGCGAGCACGACGCCGAGGTCGAAGAAGCTTTGTTCGATCGAATACACGCCGGACACGATCAGGGCAAAGATGAAGGCCAGCAGGTAAGGCTTTGGCCGATTCACCAGCCAGATGCAGGGCGGAAGGATGACGAGACCGATCAGCAGCATCGCGATATTTGCCACGAAGAGGCCGCCATAAAGCCCGTAAACCACTTCGGGATTACGCTCGAACAGCATCGGGCCCGGAATAAGCCCGTGGATGAGAAACCCGCCCAGGAGAACCGCCGCCGAGTTCGAGCCGGGAATGCCGAGGCTCAAGAGCGGCACCAAGGCCGTCGCCGTGACGACGTTGTTCGCCGCCTCGGGCGCCGCGACGCCTTCGATCGATCCATGGCCGAACTCTTCCGGGTGCCGCGACCAGCGACGCGCCTCGTTGTACGACATGAACGCGGCGATGGTGCCGCCGGCGCCCGGCGTCACTCCTTCGATGGTGCCGATCACCGCGCCGATGACATGGGGCCGAAACATGCGTTTCCAAATCGGCCAGCTCGGCAGCTTGAGGCGCGTGTCGCGCCCGCCGGCCTTGGCCCATTCGGGCTCGGAGACTTGGATGAAGAGCTCGCTCACCGCGAACAGCCCCACCATCACCAGGATCGGCCGGATGCCGCCCAGCAGATCGGGTGAGCCGAAGGTAAAGCGCGGCACTCCCGACACGGGATCGGTGCCGATCGTCGCGATCATCAATCCGATGATGCCGGCGATCAGTCCCTTGATCAGCGAACCGCCCGATAGGCTGGCGATCACGCTCAATCCGAGTACGCCCAGCGCAAAATACGCCGGCGGCGTAAAGGCGAGCGCAACCCTCGCCAGCGGCTCGGTCAACAGCACGAGCACGAGGAGTCCAAACAGTCCTCCGACCAATCCGGATACCAGCGATATTCCGAGCGCCTCGCCGGCCCGCCCCTGGCGGTTGAGCTCGAAGCCATCGATTGTGGCCGCGGCGGCGGAATTCGTGCCGGGTGTGCGGATCAGGATCGCCGGAATCGAACCGCCGTACTCCGCTCCGACATAGACAGAAGCGAGCAGCACGATCGCCGAGATCGGGTCGAGGCTGTAGGTGAACGGAAGCAACAGCGCCATCGCGATCGACGGCGAAATGCCGGGGAGCGCGCCACCGAAGATTCCCCAAGTTACGCCGACGATCGTCATTGGAATCGCCCATCCCGAGGTCAACGCGGTCCAGGCGACGAACACATCGTGCATGAAAGTCGCTCCGGGGATCAACCAACCGCCCAGCGCCAGGCACCCACGGGCATGCTGATGCCGAGCAGTTTGACGAACGTGAACCAGAAGAACAGTGCGCCGGTCACCGCCACCAGGCCGAGCCGCGGCGATGGTCTGAGGCCCACGTAAGCCGCGACGACGAATATCAGCGCGGCCAGCGCGACCGGATAGCCCAGATACGGTGTCGCCAGGGTGTAGACGGTCCCGATCGCCAGCATGCCGAAGGCACGCGCATGCGTGGCCGCGCCGCGGGGCCCGTCAGCAAGGTCCACGCTTACCGGAAAAAGAACCGTGCGTCCGAGCTGCATCGCTCCCAAAATGCCAAGGCTTACCGCGAGCAGTTTGGGCACTCCGCTGGCGCCAACCTCGTCCGTCAGCAGGCTGACCGGCAGCGCGGCAGCGGCGGCGAAGTAGCCCGCCGCCAGCACAACGACAAATCCGCCAAGCGCAATCTCCCGACCGGCCCCGCGCCGGTTCACTGCGTCACACCGAAGTCGCGAAGCGAGGCCGTCACCTCTTTGGCGAATTCACGGGTGAACGCGCCGGCCTGGGCATGGCCCATGAAGGCGGGTATGAGATTTTCGCGTTCGTATTCTTTCTTATACGCTGGGCTGGCCAGCACTTTTTGGATCGCCGCTTCCCAGGCTGCGATCACGTTGGCCGGCAATCCCTTGGGCCCGGCGAGGCCGCGGAACTTGGTGACCGTCAAGTCGATCCCCTGCTCTTTCGCCGTCGGCAAATTTGGAAACTGGTCGAGCCGCTGGTCGGTGAGCGCGGCCAGCAGGCGCACCTGGCCGGCGTCGAGCTGGGCGCGGATTTCCTGGATTTCGCCGATGCCGATGTCGAGGGTACCGTTGAGCACGTTGATCATCAAATCGCCGCCCCCTTCGTGCGTCACCACCGCGGCGCGTATGCCGGTCAGGCGATTGAGCTTCTCGAGCGCGATGCGCTCGAGCGACGCTGGGTTCGCCGCGCCCCACTTGGCCTTGCCCGGGCTCTGCTTGCCGTAGGCAACGGCGTCGGCGAACGATTTGAACGGTGATTGGGCGCGCGTGTAGATCACCTCGGGATCGAAGAACACGATGACGAGCGGCTCGAGACTGTCGTAGCCGAACTCGGTTTTGCTGAGCAGCGTCGTCTGGATATAGGTCGGCGTGGTGGCATAGAAGACCGCGCCGTCGGCCGGCGACTGTGCGACCTTGGCCACGGCGCGGGCGCCGCTGCCGCCGCGAACGTTATCAACCACAAAATTCACGCCCATCGCCGGCCCCAGATGTTTGGCCATCTCGCGCAGGAACACGTCGCTGCCGCCGCCGGGACTTGAATGAGTCACCAGCGTTACCGACGCGTGCGGATACTTGTTTTGCGCTTGTGCCTGGGTAAGCGTCAGCGCGACCGTCGCGGCGGCGCCGATCATCAGACATTGTGCAAATCTGGCCATGGCGTTTCTCCCGTCTTTCATTTGGGTTTATCCCCCGCGCAACCGGATTGCGCCAAGACCCGGAATCCGGTTGGCGGCTACGACGACCGCGAACGTGATGAGCAGCATGGTGAGTCCGAGCACCGAAATGGCGCCGAGGTCTCCGCTTTCGTTGAGATCGAAAATCACCACGGAAATCACCTTGGTGTTCGCGGTGAACAGCATGATGGCGGCGGAAAGCTCGCGGATCACGCCAATGAATATGAAGCACCAGCTCGCGATCACGCCCGAGCGCAGCAACGGCGCGGTGATGTGGCGCAGCGACTGCAGGCGCGTCGCGCCCAGGATGCGGCTTGCGTCCTCGAGGTCCGGGTGGACCGAGCGAAACGCCGCCTGAAGCTGCTGATAGGCGCCCGGCAGCTCGATCGTCAGATAGGCCAGCAGCAGGATCCACAGCGTGCCATAGAGCACCAGCGGCGGCCGGGTATAGCTGAGGAACAGGCCGACGCCAAGCACGATGCCGGGAATCGCCACCGGGGCGGTGGCAAGGACTCCGAGCAGCCGATGCCCGATGATCGCACGGCGCGCCGTAAGGTAGCCGATCACCAAGGCCAGCAGCGTCCCGAGCGTGGCGGCGAGCGCGCCCAGCACGAACGTGTTGCGGAGCGCCGCCCGCGTCGCCGAAAACTCGAAGAACACGAACTCGACGTTGTGGAGGGTCAGATTCTCCCAGGCGAGCGGCTGCGAATAGACGCGCGAGAACGCCGCCTTCACGAGCGCACCATACGGCAGGAAAACGGGGTTCAACAGAACGATCATCACCGCCGCGAGCGCCGGCCAGCGGAGCAGACCTAGCCGTACTAGGCGCGGCTCGGACCCTTTTCCGCCGACGACGGCATAGCCCCGTCGGCCGAGGATGAGTTGCTGGGTTCGCAGCAGCACGACGGTCAACACGAGAAGCGGCAGCGCCGCCGCCGCGGCAAGCCCCGGTTTCGGCGGATATTGAAACAGGCTCCAGATCTTCGTCGTCGTGGTATGGAAGCCGGCCGGGAGCGCCAGAATCGCCGGCGATCCGAACAAATTCATCGCCTGGAGAAACGCGACGAGCGCGCCCGCGAGCAATGCGGGCAAGGCCAGCGGTATCGTCACGCGCCGCGCCGTGTACCACGACCGCCCGCCCAGAATGGCGGAGGCGTCCTCGAGGTCTCCCGGAATGCGATCGAGCGCGTTCGCCACCAGGACGAAAACGTAAGGGAAGGTGTAGCAGGCGATGACGAAGATGAGTCCGGCGAGCGAATAGACGTTGAACAGGTGCTCGTCGGGACCGGCGCCGGTCACGCCACGGTACCACTGGTTAAGAAGTCCGCTGTTCGGCGCGGCCAGAATCTCCCACGCGATCGCGCCCAGGAATGGCGGCGTTACGAACGACGCCATGACCAGCATGCGCGCTGTCCGCCTTAACGGCATATCGGTCCGTGCGACCAGCCAACCAATCGGCGCCGCGATGGCGCAACAGGCGATGCTCACAGCCAGGGCGATGGTCAGCGTGGTGACGAACGGATCGACGAATGTCGGGTTGGTGACGAGCTGGCGGAAATTGTCCAGCGTGAAGCCGCCCGCGCGGTCGGTCAGGCTGTAATAGATCAGCCAAAACATCGGCAGAAATATGAGAACGCAAAGGAACCCCGCGAAGCCGACCAGGGTCGGCTTCGACGGGTCGAACCTAAGGCCTCGCGCCGCGGCGTGTGGTGCTAAGGCAAGATTCACCGCTGGCCCTTTCTAACCATTGCGCCAAATGCAACGGCGCGCAGGTTCTCGACGTCTGGTCTCATGTGCCGAAATATCGCGTGTATTTCTCCTTCAGTTCTTCGACCTGTTTTTCCACCGCGGCCGGATCCTCTTTCATCAGCTTGATCTGGGCGAGCGGCGTGCGCCCGGCCTTTTCCTTGGCCAGCGGGTGGAAGGAGCGCAAGCCCCCGACGTCGATCAGGAGCTGCTGCGCTTCGACGGTGAACAGATAGCTCTGGAACAGCCGCGCGGCGTTGGGATGCGGGGCGTTTTTAAACACGGCCGACGGCCCGACAACGAGCGGCGTGCCCTCGCTCGGGTAGACGATCTCGACCGGCTGGCCGGATTCTCGCAGCAGGAACATGTTGTATTCGTTGCCATCCGCCATCACCTGGCGTTCGCCGATGGCCAGCTTCTTCGGCGGTTCGGTCGATGATTGCACTTGGAGCACCTTCTGCTTCGCCAACTTCTCGAGATACGGCCAGCCAAGGTCACGCGAAATCTGGAATGTCGCGGTGAGGATCGTCCCGCTGTAGCCGGGATGGGCCTTGACGATCCGTCCGGTCCATTTTGGATCGAGCAGATCGGCAAAGCTTTTGGGCGCGTCCTCCGGCTTGACGAGCTTGGTGTTGTACCCAATGACGCTGAGCGAGGCGCGCCAGCTCGCGAACATGCCGTCGGCATCGCGCTGCTCCGCCGGGTAGTGACGGGCGACGTCATCGGGCAAATAGGGCGCCAGCCAGCCATCGCGCTTCCAGATGATGAAATGGGCGGCATCGGAACTGTTGATCACGTCCGCCACGTAGATCCGGCTGCCGTATTCCTGGCCGATGCGCTGGAAGATACGCTCTGCACCGGCGCGTTCGACCTGAACCGAAATACCTGGGAACCTCGCCTCGAAGGCCTTGGCCACCTTTTCGGCGACGGCGACGTCGACCGAGGTGTACCAGGCGATTTTACCCTCTTTCTGCGCCGCCGCGACGAGCTCGGGCGTGATCGAGGCGGGCGGCGGCGGCGCCGCCATCAGCGATCCGCCAAGCGCGAAAAGGCCGAATAGGCAAGCTGCAATGATCAGTCCCTGCCGTCGAAGCTTCAATTTTCCCATTTTCTCCTCCCTGTGAAACTGTCCTTGGCCACGATGTGGGCGCACCATCTCAGCGCGCCAGCACACGACAACGATCCGGCGGAAGATGTAGCCATACGGCGCTTCCAGGCGCGATGCTCTGCTCGGCGGGCGCGCTCACCCGGAGCTGCGTCCCGCCGGCGACTTCGACCAGGTAATCGCGCGTCCCGCCGAGAAAGACCTGACGGGCGACCGTCGCCGGCACCAGATTTTCGATCGGCTCGCGGGGTTGCGCGGTCAGCAACCGGATGTCGTGCTGGCGGATCGACACCGCGGTTTCGCCCATGCCATCGGCTGCGCCGGCGCCGCAGCGGAGCGGCACGCCGGCGAATTCGATTCCCCCCTCGCCAAGGTTCCGGCCCCGCACGATGTTGGTTCCGCCGATGAAATGGGCAACGAATTCCGAGCGCGGCTGGTGGTAAATCTCCTCGGGCGTACCACCCTGCTCGATCTTCCCGGCGTTCATGACGACGATCCGGTCGGCGGTAGTCATCGCCTCCGCTTGATCGTGGGTCACGTATATCGTCGTATAGCGATACTGGTCGTGGAGGCGGCGCACCTCGAACCGCATCTCCTCGCGCAGGTTCGCATCGAGGTTCGAGAGCGGCTCGTCGAGCAGCAGGGTCTCGGGCTCGACGATGAGCGCGCGAGCAAGCGCCACGCGCTGTTGCTGACCGCCGGAAAGCTCGCCCGGGTATCGCTCGGCCAACGATTCGAGCCGTGTCGTCGCGAGCATCCGCGCCACCTTGGCGCGGATCACCTCCCGGTCGAGCTTGCGGAGCCGCAGCCCATAGGCGACGTTCTCGGCCACCGTCATGTGCGGCCACAAGGCGTAGCTCTGAAAGATCATCGACATGCCGCGCCGCTCCGGTGGCAGCGTCCGGGCAGGCGACGACACGACCCGGCCACCGACCACGATCTCGCCCGCGTCCGGTTCGATGAACCCGGCGACGAGGCGCAGCGTCGTCGTCTTGCCGCATCCCGAGGGTCCGAGCAGACACACGAGTAGGCCGTGATCGACGGCGAGCGAAATGTCGTCGACAACCGCGATTTCGCCATAACGCTTGGTGAGGCCACGTAGTTCAACCGAGGCCAACGTGCTCTCCTCCTAGTCCTTTGCCGCGTCCGCCGTCACGTTTCCACCTCGCGGACGAACCGCGCGCATGGCCACCAGCAGCCGCTCGCGGCCGGCCAGCACGTGATCGCGCATCGTTCGCGTAACCGCCCGCACGTCCCGCCGCGCCAGCGCCTCGACGATGATTGCATGCTCGTCGTTGGACACCAACAGGCCGCCGCCAAACACAAGGCCGCGCTGGCGCAACAGGTGCATCTCGTTGATAAGCCGCCGATACATCGCCAGCAGCTTGCGGTTTCCGGTCAGCTCGACGATGCGATCATGGAAGCGGATATTGAGCGGAAAATACGTCTCGATCGACGCCGCACGGCTCATGTCCTTGACCATGGCTCTGAGCTCGTCCACCTCGGCGTCGCTGATCCGGCGCACAAGCAGCCGGCCCGCGGTCTCGTCGAGGCCGGCACGCACGTCGTAAAGCTCCGAAGCTTCGTCGTCCGAGATTTCCCGAACGAACACACCGCGGTTCCTCTCGCCTCGCACGAGGCCCGCCTCCTCGAGCGCGCGAAACGCCTCGCGCACCGGCCCCCGGCTGACGCCGAGCCGTGTCGCAAGCGCCACCTCGTTGAGCTTGGCCCCGGCGTCGAGATCGCCGGCGAGGATCATTTTGAGGATCTCGTCCTGGACCAGCGCCGGCAACGATTTCGACTGTACCAGGGCGAGCGCGGTTATCGGCTGGGCTATCTCAATACGCATTGCGGTTCTTCCTCGGCCCGATGATCGTCTCAGCTTCCGGTGAACGCCGGTTTGCGTTTCTCCATGAATGCCTGCCGGCCCTCGGCATAGTCGCGGCTGGCAAAACAGGCCTTCACCAGCTCGGCGCAGCGCGCGACGTTAGGCGCTGATTCGGTCTTCAATACCTCGCCGACGATATACTTGATCGAATCGATGGTCAGCGGCGCATTCGCGGCAATGGTGTCGGCGTAGTCCTTGACGTACGCCTCGAGCCCGCCATCGTCGATCACCCGGTTGACCAACTGCATTTGCAGCGCCTCGGCGGCGTTGAACTGGCGCGCGGTGAAAAAAATTTCCTTGGTGAATGCCGGGCCGATCGCGTCGACGAAGCGCTTCAGCCCGGCGAACCCGTAACCGAGACCGAGCTTGCCCGCCGGCAGCGCGAAGCGCGCGTTCTCGGCGCAAATGCGGATATCGCAGGCGACCGCGAGCCCAAGACCGCCGCCGATGCAGTAGCCGCGGATCATCGCGATGGTGGGCTTGGGGAACTGGTGGACGCCGCCGTAGATCTTTTCCGTTGTCGCGTTGTAGCGCTGGATTGCGTCCATCGTCGCCCGTTCATCGTCGAACTTCGAAATGTCGGCGCCCGACACAAAGGCCTTGCCGCCGGCGCCGGTGAGCACGACGACGCGAATCGCGTCGTCGTTGCGGAAATCGTCGAGGATGCGCTCGGCCGCCTGCCACATCTCGAGCGACACCGCGTTGTGGCGCTCGGGATTGTTGAAGATCATATAGCCGACGCGGCCTTCCTTGCGCTGCAGCATCTTGTCGGTGGCGGTCATCCTCGTCTTGCCTCCTACGGTCATCGTCTCAGCGCGGGCGAGCGCCGGGTCAAATGACCCCGCCCCGCCGCAACGCATCTATTTCGTCGCTGGCGAACCCGAATTCGCGCAGCACGTCCTCGGAATGCTGGCCCAGCTCCGGCGGTGGCGCGGCGATTTGGGCCGGCGTGCGCGACAGCGTCACGGGCTGTCCCACCACGTTGAGCATCGCGCCGTTCGGCATTTCCACTTTCTCGACGATGCCCAGGTGCTTCACTTGCGGATCGGCGAACATCTGGTCGATCGCATAGATCGGGCCGCAGGGCACGCCGGCCGCATTGAGGCGCTCGACCCATGCAGCGCTCGTCGCTCCGGCAAGCAGCCGGTCGATTTCGGCATTGAGCGCGTTGCGATTGGTCGAGCGGGCGGCCGCGGTGGCATATTCGGGCCGCCCCAACAGCGCCTCGCCGTTGACCGCTCGGCACAAGCGTTCCCACATCTTTTGTCCGGTCGTGGCGATATTGATGTGTCCGTCGGCGGTCTTGAACACGCCGGTTGGAATGCTCGTCGGGTGGTTGTTGCCGGCCTGCTTCGGCACCTCGCCTTTGATCAGCCAGCGCGCGGCCTGAAAATCGAGCATGAATACTTGCGCCTGCAGGAGCGAGGTCTGAACCCACTGGCCCTCACCCGACTGCTCGCGCTCCAAAAGCGCGACGAGGATCCCGAGCGCGCAGAAGAGGCCGGCGGAGAGATCGGCGACCGGAATGCCGACGCGCACCGGCCCCTGCCCCGGGAGCCCGGTGATCGACATGAGGCCGCCCATTCCTTGCGCGATCTGATCGAAGCCCGGACGATCGCGATAGGGGCCGTCTTGGCCGAAGCCGGAAATGCTGGCGTAGACCAGCCGCGGATTCACCACGCTGAGCGCAGCGTAGTCGACGCCGAGGCGCGCTTTGACGTCCGGGCGGAAATTCTCCACGACGACGTCGGCCTTTTGGGCCATTTGCCGGAAGACCCGCAAGCCCTCGGCGGATTTTAGATTGAGCGCGAGACTACGCTTGTTGCGATGGAGATTTTGGAAATCCGGTCCGTCGCGCGGGCCACCCGGCGCCTCGCCGGCGTCCATCGCGGCCGGCAGCTCGATCTTGACCACGTTCGCCCCCCAATCGGCGAGCTGACGGACGGCGGTCGGCCCCGATCTGACCCGTGTCAGGTCGAGTACCGTGAATCGCTCGAGCGCCCGCGATGCGTGGGGTGGACTCAATGCCGCCATTCCCTCCCGAACCGTTTGAGGTGGTCCCGTGCCCCTCCGGCAGAGAATGCTTGCTGCCTCGGAGATTGTCTACAATAAACAAAATGCCCGAACGGGCGCGCGGCTGAGAGACAAGATGGTTCAGGCCCGCGATGAAGACTTGGACTGCGCGCTCGCAAGCCCGCCCGCCTCGA
>CAZLYV010000049.1:6450-12150 GCA_964563665.1 uncultured Acetobacteraceae bacterium | reverse complement strand
CATGAATATCCTGTTTTGCGGCGATATCGTCGGGCGCGCCGGGCGCGACGTGGTGATCGAGAGCGTGCCCGAACTCAGGCGCAAGCTCGCGCTCGACTTCGTGGTGGTAAACGGCGAGAACGCCGCCGGCGGGTTCGGCATCACCGAGCGCATCGCCCGCGATTTCTATGCCGCCGGCGTCGACTGCATCACCACCGGCAATCACGTCTGGGATCAGCGCGAAATCATCGCCTACATCGACGGCGACCCGCGCCTGCTGCGGCCGATCAATTATCCCAAGGGCACGCCCGGCCGCGGGCTGGGCCAGTACACGACCAAGAGCGGACGCAAAGTCGTCGTCGTCAACCTGATGTGCCGGTTGTTCATGGACGCGCTCGACGATCCCTTCGCCGCGCTCGAAGCGGTCTTCGCCCAGCACCGCTTGCCAACGACGGCGCAGGCGATCCTGATCGACGTTCACGGCGAGGCGTCGTCGGAAAAAATGGCGCTGGGCCACCTCGCCGACGGCCGCGCTTCGCTTGTCGTCGGTTCGCACGGCCACATACCCACCGCCGACGCGCAGGTGCTGGCGCACGGAACCGGCTATCAGACCGACGCCGGCATGTGCGGCGATTATGACTCGGTGATCGGGATGAAGAAGGAGGCGGCGATCGCCAAATTCGTGCGCAAGCTGCCCGGTGAACGGCTCACGCCCGCCGAGGGTCCGGCGACGCTCTGCGCCATATACGCCGAGATCGACGACCGCAGCGGGCTCACCTTGAAATTGGCCCCGCTTCGGCTCGGCGGACGCCTCCAGCCCGCCTGGCCGGCCTGACCTGGCGGCTGGCGGGGTTCGGGTCGATATCGCGGCGCCAAACTGGCGCCACATTGCAATGATAGCCGACGCATGGTGCGCGTATGACTTTCGACTAGATTTGGTATATCTTTCAAGCTTACATCCAAAACCTAGCGTTCCGAGCAATCTCGTTTCGACAGCGCCGAGGGTCCGAAGGCAGATGGCCGGCCATTCCCAGTTCAAGAACATCATGCACCGCAAGGGCAAGCAGGACGCCAAACGGGGCAAGCTCTTCACCAAGCTCATTCGTGAAATCATGCTGTCGGCGCGCTCGGGCCTGCCCGATCCCAACGACAACACCCGACTGCGCGCGGCCATGATCGCGGCGCGCGAGGCCAATATGCCGAAGGACACCATCGAGCGAGCGATCGAACGCGGCTCGGGCGGCGGCGAGGGCGCCAGCTTCGAGGAAGTGCGCTACGAGGGTTTTGGACCGGGCCGGGTGGCGATCATCGTCGAGGCGCTGACCGACAACCGCAATCGCACGGCAAGCGAAGTGCGCTCGATTTTCACCAAGCACGGCGGATCCCTGGGCGAGGCGAATTCGGTCGCCTTCATGTTCGCACGCAAGGGCGTGATCGAATATCGGGCGAGCGCCGCATCGGGCGATGCGATGTTCGAGGCGGCGCTCGAGTCCGGCGCGGATAACGTCGAGTCTAGGGGCGACGGGCACGAAATATCGACCACGATCGACGACTTCACGAACGTGCGCGATGCGCTCGAGGCGAAGTTCGGTCCGGCGGCGAACGCGCGGCTCCAGTGGCGTGCGACGACGAGCGTGCCGCTCGACGAAGCCGGCGCCCGCGCGATGCTCGCGTTCGTCGAAGCGCTCGAGGACAGCGACGACGTGCAGTTCGTCTTCGCCAATTTCGAGGTGGCGGACGACGTACTCACGCGCCTTTCGGCGTGAGGCGAGGATGCGGCTCATCGGCTTTGACCCTGGCTTGCGCGCAACCGGTTGGGGCGTGGTCGATGTCGATGGCGCGCGGCTTCGCCACGTCGCGAACGGCGTCGCGACGACGGACGCGAGGCGCCCGACGGCTGAGCGTCTGGCGCAGCTCCACGACCAGTTGAGCGAGGTGATCCAGCGATACGCGCCCGAGGCGGCGGCGATCGAGGAGACATTCGTCAACAAGAACGCCGTCTCGACCTTGAAGCTGGGCCTGGCGCGCGGCGTCGTGCTGCTGGTGCCCGCGCGGGCCGGGCTTGCCGTGGCCGAGTATGCGGCGAACGCGGTCAAGAAGGCGGTGGTCGGCGTCGGCCACGCCGAAAAAGGGCAGGTGCAAATGATGGTGCGCCGCCTGCTGCCGGGCGTGGCGATCGCCGGACCCGACGCCGCGGATGCCCTCGCCGTGGCGATCTGCCATGCCCATCACCAGCAGACCAGCCGGGTGTGGGAGCGGATCGCCGCCACCGGGGGCGCGCGGTGATCGCCAAGTTGAGCGGAATCCTCGACGGCGTCGGACGCGATCACGCGGTGATCGATGTCGGCGGGGTTGGATATCTGGTGCGCGTCTCGGCGCGCACGCTCGGCGCTATGCCGACGCCGGGCGCGCCGGTGAGCCTGCTGGTCGAGACGATGGTACGCGAGGACGCCATCGACCTTTATGGTTTTGCCGACGTCCCGGAACGCGACTGGTTCCGGCTTTTGCTGACCGTCCAGGGCGTCGGCGCCAAGGTGGGGCTGGCGTTGCTTTCCGCACTTTCGCCCGGCGAGCTGGCGAGCGCGGTCGCGGCGGGCGACAAGGCGATGCTGACGCGCGCCGATGGTGTCGGCCCGAAGCTCGCCAACCGGCTGGCGAGCGAACTCAAGGACAAGGCGGCGTCGCTGGGCGCGGTGATTACGTTCCCGGCCGGGGATGGCGCCGGCGGTGTTCCCAGCGGCCCGGCGGCGGACGCCGTTTCGGCCCTGATCAATCTCGGCTATCGGCGCGCCGAGGCGCAGGGCGCCATCGAGCGGGCGCTAAAGAAGCTTGGCGCCGGGGCGCGGGTCGAGGCGCTGATTCCGGCCGGGCTTAGGGAGCTTGGGGCGTGAGCGAGATACGCGGCGTCAGCCCGGAGTTCGCCCCCAGCGACGCCGCCGAGGCGCATTTGCGGCCGCAAACGCTCGGCGAATTCATCGGCCAGCAGCAGGCGCGCGAGAATCTGGAGGTCTTCATCCAGGCGGCGCGCACGCGCGCCGAGGCGCTCGATCACGTCCTGCTGCACGGCCCGCCTGGTCTCGGCAAGACGACGCTCGCCCAGATCATCGCCCGCGAGCTCGGCGTCGGCTTTCGCGCCACCTCCGGACCGGTGATCGTGCGCGCCGGAGATCTCGCGGCGCTGCTCACCAACCTTCAGCCGCGCGACGTTCTGTTCATCGACGAGATCCATCGCCTGGCGCCGCCGGTCGAGGAGATCCTTTACCCGGCGATGGAGGACTTTCAGCTCGATCTTATCATCGGCGCCGGGCCGGCGGCGCGCTCGGTCAGGATCGACCTGCCGCCGTTCACGCTGATCGGCGCCACCACGCGCGCCGGGCTCGTCACGACCCCCTTGCGCGAGCGCTTCGGCATACCGCTGCGCCTCGTCTTTTACACGCCGGGCGAACTCGAGCAGATCGTTCGGCGCGGCGGACGGGTGCTCGGGATCGATCTGGCGCAAGATGGCGCCGCCGAGATCGCCAAACGCGCCCGCGGGACGCCACGCGTGGCGGGGCGTCTCTTGCGTCGCGTGCGCGATTTTGCCGCCGTCGCCGGAACGGCGCGAATCGACCGCAAGGCGGCGGATTGGGCGCTCAACCGGCTCGAGGTGGACACCCTCGGGCTCGATGCGATGGACCGCCGCTACTTGCGCGCGATCGCCGACAATTACGGTGGCGGCCCGGTCGGAATCGAAACGCTTTCCGCCGCACTTGCCGAACAACGCGATACGCTCGAGGACGTGATCGAACCGTTCCTGATCCAGGAAGGGCTCCTGCAGCGCACGCCGCGCGGGCGGATGCTCGCCGAAAAGGGTTGGCGCTACCTCGGCCTGACGCCGCCCAAGGGCACGGCCCAACAGCTCGAGCTGATCGGGCGCCGGCGCGATGTCGCCGGCGAGGACGACGAGGCGGGCGAGGATGCCTGAGCCGCACGTGCTCTTTTTGCGCGTCTATTACGAGGACACCGATGCGGCGGGGATGGTCTATCACGCGAATTATTTGCGGTTCGCCGAACGCGGACGGACGGAAATGCTCCGTGCCCGCGGCATCGATCACAAGCGGCTGCTGACGGAAGACGGGATCGTTTTCGCGGTGCGCGCGTGCGAGGTCGAATTTTTGTCGCCGGCGCGGCTCGACGATCGGCTCGATGTGGTGACGCGGATTCGAACGCTGCGTGGCGCTTCGATCGATCTGGAACAGCTTGTCCGGCGCGGCGAGACGGCGCTCGTCCGGCTCAGCGTCAAGATCGCCTGCGTTGGGCGCAACGGCCGGCCGGCGCGCGTTCCCGCGGTGGTCGCGCGCGCGCTGACGCCGGTCACAGTTACGCCATCTTTGTCCCGAAAACTCGGGCCGAACGGAAAGCGAGAGGCAGATGGATAAAGCGGTCGAAGCAGCGGCGCTCGTGGGCTCCGTCGCGGTGGAGAAACTGTCGGTGTGGGGGCTGTTCTGGAACGCCGACGTCATCGTCAAGCTGGTCATCGTAATCCTGGTGCTGGCGTCGTTCTGGAGCTGGGCGATCATTATCGAGAAAGTCATGAAGTTGCGGCGCCTGCACCAGCAGGCGGGCGATTTCGAGGACTCGTTCTGGTCGGGAGGTGCGCTCGAGGATCTCTACGACCGCATCGGCGACCAGCCGGTCGAACCGATGGCGGCGATGTTCAGCGCGGCGATGCGCGAATGGCGGCGCTCGGCTTCGCGCGGCTCGATCGCCGTCTCCCAGATGCGCGCCGGGCTTGCCCAGCGCATCGAGCGCGTGATGCAAGTGACGCTGTCGCGCGAGATGGACCGCATCGAGCGCTACATGACTTTCCTCGCCTCGGTCGGGTCGACCGCGCCGTTCATCGGCCTGTTCGGCACGGTGTGGGGGATCATGCAATCGTTCCACGCCATCGGCGCCACCAAGAACACCAGCCTGGCGATCGTCGCGCCCGGCATTTCCGAGGCGCTGTTCGCCACCGCGCTCGGCCTCGTCGCCGCGATCCCGGCGGTCGTCGCCTATAACAAGCTGTCGAGCGACCTGGCGCGCTACGCCGGCCGGCTCGAGGCGTTCGCCAACGAATTCGGCGCGATTCTTTCGCGCCAGCTCGAAGAGAAGGCCTGAGCCCATGGCCGGTCCCCTGGTCCACGCGATGCGCCGCTATGGCTCGAGCCGCCGCCGGCAGTTGGTCAGCGAAATCAACGTGACGCCCTTCGTCGACGTGATGCTCGTGCTGCTGGTGATCTTCATGGTGACGGCGCCGCTGCTCACCGCCGCGGTCGACGTTGATCTGCCGCAAACCCAGGCGGCCCAGGCGACCGGGCAGGACGAGCCGCTGGTGGTGAGCCTGAATGCGGCGGGCAAGATCTTCCTGCAGGAGACCGAGGTCGATTCCGAAACGTTGATTGCGCGGCTGCAGGCGATCACCCGGAACAAGCCGGACCATCGAATCTTCGTGCGCGGCGACAAGGCGCTGACCTACGGCAAGGTGATGGAGATCATGGGCACGATCAGCTCGGCCGGATTCACCAAGGTGGCGCTGGTAGCCGAACTTCCCGTCGGCCCGCCGCCGCGAAGACCGGCGCAGCGGACGGTGCGGTGAGGCCGAGTGAGGCCGCCGGGCATGGGCCGCCCCGCCATCTACTCAGCTTTTCTGCACGTGGCGGTGTTCCTCATCGCCTGGTTCGGCGTGCCGCAACTCTTCCG
>CAZLYV010000049.1:0-6350 GCA_964563665.1 uncultured Acetobacteraceae bacterium | reverse complement strand
TTCTGCACGTGGCGGTGTTCCTCATCGCCTGGTTCGGCGTGCCGCAACTCTTCCGCCCCGAGATCGCGCCCGAATCGCCGCTGATAATCGAGGTGCTGCCGCTCGCGGCGGTGACCAACGTCCAGCCCAAGCCCGAACCAGCGAAGCCCGAGCCGCCCAAGCCGGAACCCGCCAAGCTGGAGCCGCCCAAACCCGAACCGCCAAAGCCGCCGCCGCCGCCGCCGCCGGCGCCGCCGCCACCACCGGCGCCACCGACGCCGCCGCTGCCCAGGACCGAGGCGCCGATCCCGACGCCGCCGCCGCCGCGGCCCGAGCCGCCAAAGCCCGAGCCGCCAAAGCAGCAAGCGCAGATCCCGGCGCCGCCGGCGCAAAAGCCGCCGCCCAAGCAAATCTTCGACCTCGACACGGTCTTGCGCGACCTGACACGCACCAAGCCACGACCGACGCCCGCGCAGCCGCCGCAGCAGCAACAGGCCGCCGCGGCGCCGCGCGCCCAGAACACGCCCTACAACCCGGCGCTGCCGATGAGCGCCAGCGAGCAGGACGCGATCCGCGCGCACATCGAAAAATATTGGAACCCGCCGGTCGGCGCCCGCGACGCGCCCGATCTGGTGGTCGAAGTACGGGTGGCACTCGAGCCGGACGGCACGGTGCGCGACGCCCAAATCGTCGACCAGTCGCGTATGGAGCGCGACGAATTCTATCGCGCTGCCGCCGAGAGCGCGCAGCGCGCCGTGCTTCGCGCCAGCCCGTTGCCGGTCTCGCGCGAGCGATACGAATCGTTCCGCAATCTGACCCTGGTCTTCAGCCCGCGCGAGATGCTAGGCCTGCGGTAATCCTCGTTGGGGCGCAATCGTCCGGTTCTCATGGCGCTCCAAGGTGGATATTTTTTTGATGCAAGAGGTCGAGATGAATCGCTTTCGCCGTGTCTGGGTTTTGCCGTCGATGGTCCTGATCGTCGTGTTGTTGTTGTCGGCGCCCGTCCGGCCAGCCCAGGGGGAACCGCGCATCGACATCACGCGCGGCCGCGTCGAGCCGATGCCGATCGCCGTTTCGCCGCTCCACGGCGCGCAAGCGCAGGAAACGCAGATCGGCCGCGACATAACGCAAGTCATCTCGGCCAATCTCGATCGTTCGGGGCTGTTCCGGCCGCTCGATCCGCGCGCCTTCATCCAGACGCCCGAGGCGATGCGGAGCGCGCCGCCGCGCTATCTCGACTGGCGCGCGATCAATGCGCAGGCGCTGGTCAACGGCAACGTCGAGCTGCAGCGCGACGGCCGGCTCCGGATCGAATTCCGGCTGTGGGATACCTTCGGCGAAGGCCAGATGGAAGGGCGCGTCTACACCACGCAGACGCAAAATTGGCGCCGCGTCGCGCACATTATTTCGGATGCGATCTACAAGCGCATCACCGGCGAGGAAGGCTACTTCGACACCCGCATCGTCTACATCGCCGAAACCGGCCCGTTGCAGCGGCGCATCAAACGGCTGGCGATCATGGATCAGGACGGCGCCAACCACCGTTTCATCACCGACGGGCGCGAATTGGTGCTGACGCCGCGCTATTCACCGACGACGCAAGAGATCACCTATCTCGCCTATGTCAACAACCGGCCGCGGGTCTACGTGCTCAACATCGACACCTTGCAGCGCGAAGTGCTCGGCGATTTTCCCGGCATGACCTTCGCCCCGCGCTTTTCGCCCGACGGCAACCGGGTGGTGATGAGCCTGGCCCAGGACGGCAACAGCGAAATCTACGTCATGGACCTGCGCACCCGAGCGACCCAGCGTCTCACCAATCATCCGGCGATCGACACCTCGCCTTCGTATTCGCCCGATGGGCGCCAGATCACCTTCAACTCCGACCGCAGCGGCACGCAGCAGCTCTACGTCATGGAGGCGAATGGCGACAATGTACGCCGCATCAGCTTCAGCAACGGTCGCTATGCAACCCCGGTGTGGTCGCCGCGCGGCGACCTGATCGCATTCACGAAAATCAGCGAGGGCGAATTCTTCATTGGCGTCATGCGTCCCGACGGCTCGAGCGAACGCCTGCTCACCAAGGGATATCTGGTCGAAGGACCGACCTGGGCGCCCAATGGACGGGTGATGATGTTCTTCCGCCAGACGCCTGGCGATTCGCGCGGCGCTGGCGCCACCACTCGCCTCTATTCGATCGACTTAACCGGCTACAACGAAAGAGAAATCGTTACGCCGGTCGAGGGGTCGGACCCCGCTTGGTCCCCCTTGATTCCATGACTCCAACCGAATATATTCCGCGCCAATCTTGACCAGACGAGGCCCCGACGGGCGCCCGGCCCACGCCGGTATTGCGCTATTCCTCTAGCACCAAGGCGGCCGCGGTTCCCGGAAGAGAGTGCAAAGCCACACGAGAGGGCAATAAGGAGTTTGAGATGCGTTCGAAGGTTGTAGCTATCTTCGCTGCGGCGCTATTGCTGGCCGCTTGCGAAACGGCATCGGATCAGAGTGCGGCGACGTCCGGCGCGGGTGCCGGCGGCGCCGGGGTGAGCCGCAGCCAGACGCTGCAGGAGCGATTTGCGGCGGAGGTCGGCGACCGGGTGTTCTTCGACTTCGACAAGTCGGATCTCAAGCCCGAGGCGCGGCGGACCGTCGAGCGCTGGGCCACGTTCTTCAAGCAGAACCCCACCGTCTCGGTGACGATCGAGGGCCATGCCGACGAGCGCGGCACGCGCGAATACAACCTCGGACTTGGCGAGCGGCGCGCCAACTCGGCGAGGAGCTTCCTCGTCTCGCTGGGTATCGATGCCAAGCGCGTGGCGACCGTCAGTTACGGCAAGGAGCGGCCGGCGGTCCTCGGTTCGAACGAGGCGGCGTGGTCGCAAAACCGTCGCGGCGTCGCGGTAATCAACTGACCGCTCCGGCGGTCGGGCCGGATGCGATCCGTCCGGCATGAGTAATGGCGCCCGCCGGGCTCCGGGGCAACCCCGAGGTCTGGGCGGGCGCCTTTATTTTGCCCAAGAATAGTCGCTAGAATTCGCGTCGTGATTCGCCTTCATTCCTTGATGGCGCACAGCCGACGGGCTCGCCTCGTCCTGATCCCCGCGACTGCCGCGCTGGTGCTGGCGCTGCTGGCTCAGCCGGCGTCGGCGCAGGACCAGGATCTGCGCGGACTCGCCGACCGCATCGAGCGGCTCCAGCGCGACGTCGACGTGCTGCAGCGGCAACTTGCGCGCGGCGGGGGGTCGGCTGGCGGCGGGGCCGGCGGGGCCGCTTCGCCTGGTTTCATTGCCCAGACCGACCAACGCTTCGCCGACACCGATGCCCAGCTGCGCGACCTGACGAACCGGGTCGAGGGCATGAGCCGGGAGCTCCGGGAGATTTCAGCGCGGCTTGATAAGCTGGTTGGCGATGTCGACTTCCGCCTGTCGACGCTCGAGCGCGGCGGCAGCCCCGGCGCGCCAGGCCCGCAGCGGGTTGGCGCAAGCCCATCCATTCCGGCGCCCGCGGCCGTACCCACACCCGCTCCGGCAGGCACGAGCCGTTCTGGTGCTGCGAGCGGATCGCCGCAACTGGCTCCGGGCGAGGTTCCGGTTCGGATCGTTCCAGGCGGTCCGACGGGTCAATCGGCGCCGGCGCAGACCGCGACCGGTCCCCAGACCGCCGCGGTCCCGCCAGGGGCGGGGGCGGTCAAACTACCCGAGGGCCCGCCCGAAGCGCAGTACGAGTATGCCTATGGCCTGCTGCGCAAGGGTCAGCTCGAAGGCTCGGATTTCGCTCCGGCCGAGGAGGCGCTGCGCGCTTTTCTCG
This sequence comes from uncultured Acetobacteraceae bacterium, assembly GCA_964563665.1. Classification (GTDB taxonomy): domain Bacteria; phylum Pseudomonadota; class Alphaproteobacteria; order CACIAM-22H2; family CACIAM-22H2; genus CAZLYV01. The sequence goes on along the minus strand of CAZLYV010000049.1, from coordinate 2,561 downwards.
TCCAGCATCCAACCCACCGGCTGGCCGGCAACGCGCAATACTGGCTCGGCGAGACTTATTTCGTGCGCAAGGACTATCAGCAGTCGGCCGCGGCGTTCGCCGAAGGATTCAAGCGTTATCCAAACAGCGACAAGGCGCCCGACAACTTATTGAAGCTCGGCATGTCGCTCGCCAATCTGAAGCGCACGCGCGAGGCCTGCGGCACCTTCGGCGAGCTCGAGCGCCGCTATCCGCAGGCCGCGGTCACCATCAAGCAGACCCTGGCGCGCGAGAAGCAGCGAGCCAGCTGCACTTGATGACTCGCAGGCGCGCGCGTTGATCGAATGCCCTTGACGCCGTGACCTCGATTGCCGCCACCGGGCCGGACGCGCCTCCCATCGCTGCGGCGGAGTTCGCGCGTCAGCTCGACTCGCTCGGGCCGTTCGAAAGCCGGCTCACGCTCGCCGTCGGGCTTTCGGGCGGCGGCGACAGCATGGCGCTTGCCCTGCTCGCGGCCGATTGGGTGCGGGTGCGCGGCGGCACCGCGGTCGCGCTCACCGTCGACCATGGCCTGCGTGACGAATCCGCGCTCGAGGCGGCGCGGATCGGCGACTGGGCGCGTGCCCGGGGAATCGCGCATTTCGTCCTGCCATGGACCGGCTCCAAGCCGGCGACCGGAATCATGGCGGCGGCGCGTACGGCGCGTTACGCGCTGATGTCGGGTTGGTGCCGCGATCACGGGGTGCTTCATCTTCTTCTTGCCCACCAGCAGGAGGATCAGGTCGAGACTTTCCTTCTGCGCCTGGCACGAAAGAGCGGGCGCGAGGGGTTGGCCGGCATGTCGGCGGTGGTCGAGACACCCGATATTCGGCTGGTGCGGCCATTGCTCGGGGTGGGGCGCGCACGTCTCAGGGCGACCCTGTTGGCGCGCGACGAGGCGTGGTTGGAGGACCCGAGCAACGTCAATCCGGCGTTCGCGCGGGTGCGAATGCGCGCGCTGCTGCCGGGGCTGGCATCGGCCGGGTTCGACGTGGCGACGCTCGCTCAGGTGGTCCAGCGACTGGGGCGTCGTCGGGTCGCCCACGAAACGGCGCTAGCCGATCTCCTCGCTCGCGCGGCGGCGATCTATCCCGAAGGGTGGGCGATCCTCGACTGGACTCGTCTGTCGGGAGCGGAGGAAACATTCGCCCTCGCAGCACTTGGCCATGTCGCGATGACCGTCGGGGGCTTGCCCTATCCGCCGCGTCGCGCGCGCCTCGCAGGGCTCAATGCCGCGCTCAGCGGCGGTTTCGATGAGCGCGCACGCACGCTGGGCGGCTGCATCTGGACCCGGCGCCGCGGTCGAATCGTGGTTTTGCGCGAAGCCGCCGCGGCGGCGGGCGAAGTCGCCGTTAACGACAGTGAAACAATGATCTGGGATGATCGATTCAAGATCACAGATTTGCCCCGGCCGCTATCGCCGGAGGCCCGGATCGGGCCGATCGGCGTCCCGGGCTGGGCCTCTATCCGGGGTTCCGCGAGGGGGAACAAGCGATTGGCGCAACAATCGTTTCCGGCCGCGGTGGGGGCGACCCTGCCGGTGCTTCGCCACCTTGACGGGGTGCGTGCGGTGCCCCACCTCTTGTATGGACGTCGAGGAGCATCCCCTGATAGCGTTGAGCGTTTTCGCGCGCTGTTTTTCCCCCGTCAGCCATTGGCCGGATCGGGATTCGTTCCCGGGTAAGGCAAGCGCCGGCATTGAGCCGACAGGCGAGGGGCAAAGTCGGCGCGGCACGCTCTTGGACCCCTGTCGCTGGCGGTTGGTGGACTAGGGAAGCATGAGGCTTGGCACGTGAACAATTTCGGTAAAAACCTGGCGCTGTGGGTGATTATCGGCTTGCTGCTGATCGCCCTGTTCAATCTTTTCCAGGGCTCGGCGCCGCGCGGGCCCAGCTCGCAGGTGGCGTTTTCCGAGTTCCTCTCCCAGGTCGACCGCGCCCAAGTGAGCGACGTCACGATCCAGGGCAACGCGATTCGTGGTCATTTCTCCGATGGCCGCGCCTTCTCGAGCTACGCGCCCAACGACGCCAGCTATATCCAGAAATTGACCTCGGCCAATGTGCGGGTGACCGCGGTGCCGAACGATGAACCGGTGCATCCGCTGCTCTCGATTCTCGCCTCGTGGTTCCCCTTCCTGATCCTGATCGGCGTCTGGGTGTTCTTCATGCGCCAGATGCAGTCGGGCGGCGGTCGGGCGATGGGCTTCGGCAAGTCGCGGGCACGGCTGCTGACCGAAAAGGTCGGGCGCGTCACTTTCGACGACGTGGCCGGCATCGACGAGGCGAAACAGGAGCTCGAGGAAGTCGTCGAGTTCCTGCGCGATCCGCAGAAATTCCAGCGGCTCGGCGGCAAGATCCCGAAGGGCGTATTGCTTGTGGGACCGCCGGGCACCGGCAAGACGCTGCTTGCCCGCGCCATCGCCGGCGAGGCGAATGTTCCCTTCTTCACCATCTCGGGCTCCGACTTCGTCGAGATGTTCGTCGGCGTCGGCGCCAGCCGCGTGCGCGACATGTTCGAGCAGGGCAAGAAGAACGCGCCCTGCA
>CAZLYV010000048.1:1224-12499 GCA_964563665.1 uncultured Acetobacteraceae bacterium | reverse complement strand
GGTGGGGTCCTCGCCGCGATCGGCGCCACGTCGTGTTGCGTTCTACCATTTACCCTGGTGATGGCTGGCGCTAGCGGAGCGTGGCTTGGTAGCCTGACGGCGCTTGCGCCCTACCAGCCGATTTTCGTCGGGTTGGCTCTCACCCTGCTCGCTGCCGGCTTCGTAACGGTTTATCGCCAGCCGAGGGTGGCCTGCGCGCCGGGCTCGTATTGCGCCAAGCCGACCAGTCATCGGATTGCCAAGATCGGACTATGGACCGGAAGCGTTCTGGTGCTTGCCGCCCTAACTTTTCCCTATCTCGCGCGCCTTGTGCTCGATGTGTAAGTCGGGCGCTGGCCAATCACGCCGATCAAGGAGACAACCGTTGAAACGTCGCACGAACTGGATCATCGCCGCCCTTTCGCTTTCGACCGTCCTATCCGCTTTGCCTGCTGCCGCGGCGGAGAAAACCGCCGTGCTGCGGGTAAGCAACGTGTCCTGCGAACTTTGCGGCCCGATCGTCAAGCGCGCGCTGTCGCGTGTTCCTGGCGTAACCCAAGTCGAGGTGGCCGAGCGCGAGACGACGGCGATCGCAAAGGTCGTCTACGACGACGCGGTGACGACGGTCGCTTCGCTGGTCGCCGCGACCATAAATGTAGGGTTCCCCTCTACGATCGTGGATTAGTTTACGCACCAGGATCATTTCGTCGCGCCACGCATCCGAAAACTGGAGGCCACTTGATGAATTGCAAGAAGGTTTGCGGAACGGGGGTCGCGGGATCGGTCGTCGCGGCGATTTGCTGCTTCACGCCGGCGCTCGTGCTGGGACTGACCGCGGTCGGGCTTTCGGCCTGGTTGAAATGGGCCGATTTTGTGCTGTTCCCCGCGCTCGCGTTCTTTCTTGGTTTGACGGTGTACGGCCTGCTGCGCCTGCGGCGTGAGCGCGCAGCCGCCTCAGGCGCACGATCCACCGCCACTTCGGAGACAAGGTGATGGCCGCACGCGAAATGAGCGGTCACCGCCCGCCTCCCCACGCGCTCGCTCGGCCGTCCGATCTCGTCGTCGTCGGCGCCGGATCGGCGGGGTTCGCGGCCGCGATTCGTGCCGCCGAACTCGGGGCAAACGTGACGCTGGTCGGTGGCGGCACGATCGGCGGAACATGCGTCAACGTTGGCTGCGTCCCGTCGAAAACGCTGATCCGCGCGATGGAGTCGTTGCACCAGGCGCGTAGCGCGAATCGCTTCGCCGGGATCGCCGCGGATGCGCGCCTGACCGATTGGTCCTCGCTCGTTGCGCAAAAAGACGAACTCGTCGCATCGCTGCGCGAGGCCAAGTATCGCGGGCTCCTGCCAAACTATGACACGATCGCCTACGTCGAGGGCGGAGCCCGCCTTGCGCCCGATGGCGTCCTGGTCAACGACGCGCTTGTCCGCGCTGATAAAATCGTCGTGGCGACCGGCGCCTCGTCGGCGTCGCCCCCTATACCCGGGCTCGCCGACATCCCCGTCCTTGATAGCACGGCGGCACTTGCGCTCGAACGGCTGCCGCGCTCGCTTCTGGTCATCGGCGGCGGATTGGTCGGCTGCGAACTTGGACAGATGTTTGCTCGCGCCGGCGTCGCCGTAACAATTGTTTGCCGGTCGAGGCTACTGCCGGACGCCGAGCCTGAGATCGGTGCCGCGCTCGCGCTCTATCTGCGTGCGGAAGGCATCGACGTCCGCGGCGGCCTTGTCTATCGCTCGATTGAGCGCGTCGCAGAAGGCGCACGCCTTGCGGTTCGCGACGCAGAGGGCCACGAGTTCCCGCTGATTGCCGAGCGGGTCCTCGTAGCGGCGGGCCGCCGGCCGAATACGTCCGGTCTCGGGGTCGACGATCTCGGGATCGCGCTCGACGCCGATGGCGCCATTGTTATCGACGACCGTATGCGTACGACGCGACGCGGCGTCTATGCCGCCGGCGACGTGACGGGGCGAGACATGTTCGTCTACATGGCCGCTTATGGCGCCAAAATCGCCGCTGAAAACGCACTCAACGGAGACTCGCGCCGGTACGACGCGACCGTCGTGCCGGAAGTCGTGTTCACCGATCCACAGGTTGCATCGGTGGGACAAAGCGAGGCCGCCGCGCGCGCGGCCGGTCTCGACGTTCGAACAACGGTGCTACCGCTCGACCAGGTGCCCCGCGCCCTTGCTGCACGCGACACCCGTGGGCTGGTCAAGCTGGTGGCGGAGCGCGCGTCGGGTAGGCTGCTCGGTGCGCACATTCTGGCTCCCGAGGCGGGCGACAGCATCCAAACCGCGGCGCTCGCCATCAGGCATAAGATGACCGTGAGCGAGCTCGCTGAAACGATCTTTCCCTATCTGACAACGGTTGAGGCATTGAAGCTTGCCGCGCTCGCTTTCACCAAGGATGTACGCCTGCTGTCGTGCTGCGCGGCATGAAGAAACGCGGCCTCATCGCATCACGTCCTTCACCTTGCCGGCGAGCTGTTCGAGGGTGAAGGGCTTGGCGAGGAAATGGACGCCGGCGGCTGGATCGAGATGTTTCCTGAATTGCTCCTCGGCGTAACCGGAAATGCAGATGACCTTCATGTCCGGCCGCTGCTCGCGAACCGTTCGAATGAGCGTCGTGCCGTCCATCTGCGGCATGACCACGTCGGTGATCAGCAGGTCGATCTGTCCGTCGAAATTGCCGAGCAGCTGGAGCGCCGACTCGCCGGTCTTTGCCTCGACGACCTTATAGCCCTTGTTCCGTAGCGCCCGGGCGCTGAACAGACGCACGGCGTCCTCGTCCTCGACCAGGAGCACGGTGCCGACACCCGTCAGATCGCCGCGCCGGGGCTCCTCGCCCACCGCCGCGGCCGCCTCGCGGGTCTCGCCCCGCCAGCGCGGCAGATAGATGGTGAATGTTGCGCCGTTGCCGGGCGAAGAGTCGACGAACACGTAGCCGCCGGTCTGCTTGACGATCCCGTACACGGTCGAAAGCCCAAGCCCGGTGCCCGAGCCCACTTCCTTGGTCGAAAAGAACGGCTCGAATATCCGGCTCAGATTTTCCTTGGCAATGCCCACGCCGGTATCGGCGACGTCGACGCGGACATAATCACCGGGAAGCAGCGTTTCGCCGCCGCGTGTCTCCGGGGTACCCACCATCTCGTTGGCGGTGTGGACGGCGAGCCGGCCGCCCTGCGGCATCGCATCGCGCGCGTTCACCGCAAGGTTGATGATCACCTGCTCGAGCTGGCCCTGGTCGACCTTGACCAGATGGAGATCGCGGCCGTGCGTCATCTTGAGCTCGATATTCTCGCCGATCAGCCGGCGCAACAGGTGCGACAGCTCGGAAAGCACGTCGGTGATGTTGAGCACCTTGGGCTGCAGCGTCTGCTGGCGCGAAAAGGCGAGCAACTGGCGCACGAGATTGGCCGCCCGGTTCGAATTCTGCTTGATCTGCATGATGTCGGCGAACGACGAATCGCCCGGCTGATGGCGCAGCAGCAGGAGGTCGCAGAAGCCGATCATCGCCGTCAGCAGGTTGTTGAAATCGTGCGCGATGCCGCCGGCGAGCTGGCCCACCGCCTGCATCTTCTGCGACTGGGCGAACTGCATCTCGAGCTTCTTCTGATCGGTCATGTCGAAAAAATGCAGGACGACGTGGCTCGGCCCCCCTCTGCCCTGCTCGAGCCGGGTGATGAACAGCGAGGCGACGACCTCGCGCCCGGTGCCCCGCAGGTGAACATCGAGCGCGCGCGCCGCCCCAACCTGCCCCTCCTCGGCGCCTGCTGCCAGGCGCTCGAGCCGGCCCTGGACCTCCGCCCGATCGTCATCGCGAACGAAGCCGATCAGTGGCGTCCCCTCGACTTCCTCGGGCGCCACGCCCAGCACGCGGCGAAACGCGGCGTTGGCGTCGGCGATGCGTCCGGCGGAATCGATCCGCACGATGCCTAAGGGCGCCTCGTCGAAGAAGCGCTTGAAGCGGCGCTCCGAAAGGGCCAGCGCCTCGGCCATCTCGCGCTCGGGCGTGAGATCGCGCACCACCGAGCGCGTGCGAACGACGCCCTCCTCGCCGCGCGTGACGCTTTGGCTGATGAACGCCTGGAAGACCCGTCCGCGCTTGCCCTTAAGCGTCACTTCGCCAGCCTGGACACCCGGCGGTCCGGGAAACGGGCGGAAGGGCTCGGCGCCGGCGGGCACGCCTTCGGCGAGAAAATCCTGCAGCTTCGCCCGCCGGCCGGCGATGGCGTCGGGCGTCGCCTCGAGCCAGGTCGCAAGCGTTCGGTTGACGAACAGGAAATGACCTTCGGCGTCGACCGAATAGAAACCGACCGGCGCGTTTTCGAGGAAGTCGATGAGCTTCGCCTGCTCCTCGCGAATGACGCCTTCCATCAGGCGGCGCGAGGTGGCGTTCTCGATCTGCCACGACGCGATGCCCGGCACGCCGGCAAGCGGAATCACGCTGAGAGAATAGATTTCGCGCTGCCCGCTCGGGTCGCGTCGCGTGACCTCGAAATTGGTCGCCTTGCCGGCGCGCGCGAGCGATCGCGCCTCGATGAAGCGCGTGCGCGACTCCGCCTCGCCGCAAAGCTGCCGCTCGAGCCCATCGAGCGGGCTGATGAAATCGACCGGAAACTCGCGGCGGAACTGCGAGTTGGACCAGATCGCCCGGCCGTCGGCGCCGACCAGCACGCGCGGGGACATCATCGTGTCGCCGAGATGCTGGAAGACCTCCGCCTGGTGATGGAACCGCCCGCGGGCGCGCAAGAACCGGCCGAGGAGAATGACCGCGAAGGCGCAAGGGACAGCCGCGGCGACGGCCACCGGCATCGCCAGCCAGTCGAAATTCGACCGGCTCCAAAGAACGAGGAAAACGCCTAGCGGCAACGCGACAGCGATCGCGAACGCGGCGGCGAGGATCATCAGATCCCGCCGCGATAGATCGTTTAGCTCGAGGCCGTCGGTTTCCCGCATCGCGCTTGATCCACACTAACATAAGCCGCCCGAGGCCAATGCCGGCCGAAAAGTGCGCCGACCCGCCGCCGCACCCTTCGATCTCCAGCGCTGTTGGACCAACCCATTTTGAATGCTAGACTTTTCCACAGCGCGTGGGGACCGCCGATCCGGGGGGAGGAGGACTTGTCCCGGCCGCGGCGTTCAACCTCATGCGACAACACATAATAGGGAGAAGTTAACATGAAATTGCGGATCACAGCCGCGGCGCTTGGTGCCGCGATGGCCGTCGCGTCGCAGGGCGCGGCGGGGAAAACCCTGGTTTACTGCTCGGAGGGCAGTCCCGAGGGCTTTAATCCGATGGTCGCCACGGCCGGCACGACCTTCGACGCGTCCTCTCGGCCGATCTTCAACCGCCTCTTGGAATTCGAGCGCGGGACCACCAAGGTGCAGCCCGGCCTGGCCGAATCATTCGACGTTTCGGCCGACGGAACCGTATTCACCTTCAAGCTGCGCCGGGGCGTGAAATTCCACACCACCGCGACGTTCACGCCGACGCGCGACTTCAACGCCGATGACGTGATCTTCAGCTTCGGTCGGCAGTGGAACCCCAACCATCCCTTCAGCAAGGTATCGGGCGGCAAGTACGAATACTTCAATTCGATGGGGCTGCCGAAGCTCATCAAGTCGATCGACAAGGTCGACGATTATACGGTGCGCTTCGTCCTGACCGAGCCCGAGGCGCCATTCATCTCCGACCTGGCGATGGACTTCGCGTCGATCCAGTCGGCCGAGTATGCCGACAAGATGATGAAAGCCGGCACGCCCGAAAAGACCGACTTCGAGCCGGTTGGCACCGGGCCGTTCCAACTGGTCTCCTATCAGAAGGATGCGGTGATCCGCTACAAGGCCCACCCCAGCTACTGGGCGGGCAAGGCGAAGATCGACGATCTCATCTATTCGATCACGCCGGATGCGACGGTTCGCTATGCCAAGCTGAGGGCGGGCGAGTGCCACCTCATGCCGTATCCAAATCCCGCCGATCTTGACGCGATGCGCAAGGATCCGGCAATCAACCTGCTGCAGCAGGAAGGCCTCAACATCGGTTATTGGGCGTTCAATACCGAGAAGAAGCCGTTCACCGACAAGCGGGTGCGCCAGGCGTTGAGCTACGCGGTCAACAAGAAAGCGATCATCGACGCCGTGTTCCTCGGTTCCGGCGCGCCGGCGACCAACCCGATTCCGCCGGTCATGTGGTCTTATAACCAGGACGTCAAGGACTATCCGTACGATCCCGCCAAGGCCAAGGCGTTGCTGGCCGCAGCGGGCTTCCCGAACGGCTTCGACACCGACGTCTGGGCGATGCCGGTGCAGCGGCCGTATAACCCGAATGCCAAGCGCATGGCCGAGCTGATTCAGTCTGATCTGGACAAGGTCGGCGTCAAGGCCAAGATCGTCACGTTCGAGTGGGGCGAGTACTTGAAGCGCTCCAAGGACGGCGAGCACCAGACCGTACTTCTCGGCTGGACGGGCGACAACGGCGACCCGGACAATTTCCTGCACACGCTCCTTGGCTGCGACGCATCCAAGGACGGCACCAACCGCGCGCGCTGGTGCTACAAGCCGTTCGACGATCTCGTCGTCCAGGCCAAGCGCACCACCGACATCGCCAAGCGTACGGAGCTCTATCAGAAGGCGCAGGCGGTATTCAAAGAGGAAGCGCCCTGGTTCACCGTTGCGCACTCGGTGCAGTACAAGCCGGTACGCAAGGAAGTCGTGGACTTCAAGCTGAGCCCGTTCGGCGCCCACGTTTTTTATGGCGTTGACATCAAATAAGCAGACTTAGACACGCTTTGCGGCGGGGCAACCGTATCGGGTGCCCCGCCGTTCTTTGATCTGGCAGAGATGTTTCGTTTCTTTCTGACGCGCTTCGGGCTGGTCGTGCCGACCTTCTTCGGCGTGACCTTGCTGACCTTCGCGCTCATTCGGTTGGTGCCTGGCGACCCGGTGCTGCTGCTTGCCGGCGAGCGTGGGATCGATCCCGTCCGCTATGCGATGTTGCGCGCCGAACTCGGCCTCGACAAACCGCTCTTGACCCAATACGGCATCTACATCGTCGACGTGCTTAAAGGCGACCTCGGCCGCTCGATCATCACGCGCGAGCCCGTGCTGCACGAGTTCCTTACCCTGTTTCCGGCGACCATCGAACTCTCCTGCTTCGCCATGCTGTTCGCCCTGGTGATCGGCCTGCCGGCGGGTGTGATCGCCGCGGTGCGCCGGGGCTCGATGTACGACCATCTGATCATGGGCGCCTCGGTCACCGGCTATTCGATGCCGATCTTCTGGTGGGCGCTGCTGCTCATACTCACTTTCTCGGTCGGGTTCGGGTGGACCCCGGTATCCGGTCGCATCACGGTCATCCATTTCATCCAACCCGTCACCGGATTCCTTCTCTGGGATTCGCTGCGTGAAGGTAATTGGCCGGCGTTTGTCTCGGCGCTCAGGCATTTGATTCTGCCGGCAACCGCGCTCGGCACGATCCCGCTTGCAGTCATCGCCCGGATGACCCGCTCCTCGATGCTGGAGGTGTTGAACGAGGACTACATCCGCACCGCGCGCGCGAAAGGTCTGTCGCCGGCGTTGGTGGTCATCGTCCATGCGCTCCGCAATGCGCTCGTTCCCGTGGTTACGGTCATCGGCCTGCAGGTGGGACTCCTGTTGACCGGCGCGATCCTCACCGAGACGATCTTCTCTTGGCCTGGCGTCGGAAAATGGCTCATCGAATCGATCCGCCGGCGCGATTACCCGGTGCTCCAGGGCGGCGTTCTGTTGGTCGCCACCGTGGTGATGTCGGTCAATCTCCTGGTCGACGTCCTCTACGGCCTGATCAATCCGCGCATCCGGCACGGGCGCTAGGTCGGTCCATGGCGACGGTACCTGCCCAACCCGTATATACGCCGGTCGCAGCGAAAGCTCCGCTTTCGCCGCTGGCCGAATTCTGGAGCTATTTCAAAATCAACCGCGGTGCGGTGGCGGGCCTCGGTACGCTGCTTGCGATCGCGTTCGTGGCGATCCTGGCCGACCTTATCGCACCGCACTCGCCGATCGAGCAGTACCGCGACGCGCTCCTTCAACCGCCGGCATGGGAAGCCGGCGGTTCATGGCGATTCGTTTTCGGTACCGACGATGTCGGTCGCGATATCCTGACCCGCCTCATCCACGGCGCACGCGTGTCCATCACCATTGGCATCATCGTCATCACGCTGTCGCTCGTCGCCGGGATTTCGCTCGGTCTGGTCGCCGGCTTCTTCCGCGGAGTCATCGACATCGCGATCATGCGCATGATGGACATCATGCTGGCTCTGCCGAGTCTGCTGCTCGCCATCGTGATCGTCGCCATTCTGGGGCCAAGCCTGTTCAACGCAATGCTGGCGGTTTCCATAGTCGTGCTGCCGCATTTCGCGCGACTGGCGCGTGCGGCCGTGCTGGTCGAACTGACGAAGGACTATGTGACCGCGGCGCGGCTCAACGGCGCCGGGACATTGCGGCTGATGTTCGTCACCGTGCTGCCGAATTGCATGGCGCCGCTGATCGTGCAAGCGACGCTCGGATTCTCGATCGCTATCTTGGATACGGCGGCGCTGGGCTTCCTCGGCCTTGGCGCGCAGCCGCCGACGCCCGAATGGGGCACCATGCTCGCGGACTCGCTCCAATTCATGCAGCGCGCCTGGTGGGTTGTGACCTTTCCCGGCGTGGCCATTCTCGTCACCGTGCTCGCCTGCAATCTGCTTGGCGATGGCCTGCGCGACGCCCTCGATCCGAAGCTGAAACGATGATCTCCGGCGGGATCTGATGGGGTTGCTCGAAATCCGCGATCTCAGCGTCGAGTTCGCCACCGCCCGCGGACGATTTCGTGCGGTCGATGGTCTCGACCTGTCGATCGACAAGGGCGAGGTACTGGGCATCGTCGGCGAATCGGGCTCCGGCAAGAGCGTCGCGATGCTCGCCGTCATGGGGCTCATCGGTTACCCGGGAACGGTTGTCGCCGACAAGCTGGTGTTCGACGGCCAGGACCTCCTGGCGCTACCGGCGGCCGCGCGCCGCAAGATCATGGGGCGCGACATCGCCATGATCTTTCAGGAACCGATGACCAGCCTCAATCCCTGCTATACGGTTGGCTTCCAAATCATGGAAGCCCTCGGTATCCACGAGGGGGGAAGCCGCAAGCAGCGCCATGGACGCGCGATCGAGCTTTTGGCGCAGGTCGGCATTCCGTCGCCAGACGCGCGGCTCTCGGCGTTTCCCCACCAGATGTCGGGCGGAATGAACCAGCGGGTGATGATCGCCATGGCGGTTGCCTGCAACCCGCGCCTGCTGATCGCCGACGAGCCGACGACCGCGCTTGACGTCACCATCCAGGCGCAGATCCTCGATCTGCTCGCAAGCCTGCAGCGCGAACGCGGCATGGCGCTGATTCTGATTACGCACAACATGGGCGTGGTCGCCGAGACAGCGCGCCGCGTCGCGGTGATGTATGCCGGCCAGCTGGTCGAGGAGAACACGGTGGACGCGCTGTTCGCCCGCCCGCGCCATCCCTATACCTCGGCGCTGCTTCAGGCGCTGCCGGAGCACGGTGAAAGCCGCGCCCGTCTTGCCAACATCCCGGGCGTCGTGCCGGGCCTGGACGATCGCCCGCCCGGCTGCCTGTTCAGCCCGCGCTGCGAGTTTGCCGACGACCGCTGCCGCAGCCGGCCGCCTGCCCTTCGGCCTGCCCTCGGCAGCCGCGTTCGCTGCCACACGCCGCTCGACGACGCGGGTCGGCCAACATGACCGAAACACCCATCGTCGATGCCAAGGGGCTCTCCCGCTACTACACGGTTGGCGCCGGGCTAGTCGCCCGAGGTCGAACGCTCCGCGCGGTCGATGATGTTTCGTTCACGCTCGCGCGCGGAAAGACGCTTGCGGTCGTCGGCGAATCGGGCTGCGGCAAGTCGACGCTGGCCCGCCTTGTGGTCGGCATCGAGCCGCCGACGGCCGGCCGACTGGATATCGACGGCGTGGAGGTCAGCTCAGGCATGAGCCGGGCCGCGGCGCGCAAAATGCGCCGGACGGTCCAAATGGTGTTCCAGGATCCGTATGGATCGCTCAACCCCCGGCAGAAGGTCGGCGGCATTCTCGCCGAGCCGCTTCGCATCAACACCGACCAGCCGGCCGCTTCGCGCGCCGAGGCGGCGCGTACAATGATGGCGCGGGTCGGTTTGCGGCCGGAACATTTCTACCGCTATCCGCACATGTTTTCGGGCGGCCAGCGCCAGCGCATCGCGATCGCCCGCGCGCTGATGCTCAACCCCGCAGTCGTGGTCGCCGATGAGCCGGTGTCGGCGCTCGACGTTTCGATCCAGGCGCAGGTGCTCAATTTGCTGATGGACCTGCAGCAACAACTCGGGCTCGCCTACTTGTTCATTTCACATGATCTCTCGGTAGTTCGCCACATCGCCGATGAGGTGATGGTGATGTATCTTGGCCGCGCGGTCGAAATCGGACCCCGCCAGCGCATATTCTCCGATCCGCGTCATCCTTACACCCGTGCCCTTCTCGCCAGCACCCCGCAAGTCGATCCAAAGTCCCGCATTGGTCGAATCGTGCTCAAGGGCGAGATACCCTCCCCCCTCGCCCCACCACCGGGCTGCGCCTTCCACACGCGCTGCCCCTACGCCAAAGAACGCTGCGCGATCGAGCGGCCGGCCCTGCGCAACGTCAACGGGCGTCAAGTATCCTGTCATTACGCCGAGTCGATCGGCTGATCGGCTGTTGGCGGGGCTTTTCGCCCTATTCCACTACGTTCTCACGGGCTTTTGACCTGTTTCACGGAGCTGTGACAACATTCCCTGGAACGGTGGGGCTAATTATTCGTTGTCGAGCATGACGGCGAGTCCGCTTTCCTAGGGACAAGCGTTCGTCGTCAGGTCCGATAAACTCCATGGAGGCAATTGCTATGAAGAAGTCTGCGAAACTCGCGATGGCCGTGGCGGCCGGTTTGATGGCGGCCAGCCCGATCGCATCGGTGCCGGCGTTTGCGGCGTGTGCACCGAAGGCCAATCCCTGCGCGGCGAAGGCCAATCCGTGCGCAGCCAAAGCCAATCCCTGCGCAGCCAAGGCCAATCCCTGCGCGGCGAAGAAGAACCCCTGCGCGGCGAAGAATCCCTGCGCGGCGAAGAATCCCTGCGCACCGAAGAAGAACTAACGTCAGACGTTCGTTCGGCCGCTGGTACTTTCATGCGGCCGAGTTAGGGATCCTGATTTACGGGCGGGTGCGAAAGCGTACCCGTCCGTATTTTTTCGGCGACTTGTCGATC
>CAZLYV010000048.1:0-1124 GCA_964563665.1 uncultured Acetobacteraceae bacterium | reverse complement strand
AATGTCGTGAACGAACTCCTGCGCGACCAGGGAACCTTCTTCGAGTGGGAGCACTATCCCAAGGACGACGTCTTCGACCGCGAAACGCAGGCGCAGTACTACTACCACGCCCACCCACCCGGTGAGCGCAGCTTTCCCGAACATGGGCATTTTCATACTTTTCTCCGGCCGAAAGGCATGCCGGCGGGTACCCGGCCGCTCCGCTTGCCCAACTACAAACCGCCCAAGGACCGCAACGACGCGCTGTCGCATCTCGTCGCGATCTCGATGGACACGGGCGGGCGGCCGGTGCGCCTTTTCACCACCAACCGCTGGGTGACCGGCGAAACGTGGTACGCGGCCCCCGACGTCATTGCCATGCTTGACCGTTTTGCGATCGGGCACGCACAGCCGTCATGGCCGGTCAACCGCTGGATCACCGCCCTGCTCCGCCTGTTCCGGCCGCAGATCGTCGCCCTGCTCGGCGAGCGCGACATCGCGATCGCCGCCTGGAAGGCCACGCATCCGCGTCGGAATACCTACGAGGACCGCGACCTCGAGGTAACCTCGATTGTCCCGATCTCGCCCGAAGGGCAGATCGCCGCGGCGCGGCGCGCGTTGCGCAAGCGCAGCTAAGCCCGCTCAGCCAGCAAGACCGAACAGAGGCCGCAGCCGGACTCCGATCCAGGTTCCGGGAATCGCCGCCGCGATCCATAGCCAACCGTGGAGGCTGGTCGAGGCGACCCCTGAGAAGAACGCTCCGACATTGCAGCCGAAGGCGATCCGGGCGCCGTAGCCCATCACAAGGCCGCCAAGCGCCGCGGCAAGCAGCGCCCGCGGCGCCACGCGAAGCGTTGGGCGGTAGCGTCCGGCCAGCGCGGCCGCGGTGAATGCGCCAAGGACGAGGCCGATATCCATCATCGAGGTGTCATCGGCGAGCACGCTCGCCTCGAGCGCCTGGCGCGGGAATCCGTCTTGCCAGAAATCGCTGCCGCCCGGATCCCACCCGGCAAACCGCGCGGCCTTGGCGCCCCACAGCGCAAACGCCCAGGTGATCGACCATGGGTGACCCGAAACGACGAGGGTCGCGAAGTTGAGGATCGCGAGTGCAACAGCGCCCGCGACAAGCGGCCAAGGCCCCCGCA
>CAZLYV010000047.1:11102-12503 GCA_964563665.1 uncultured Acetobacteraceae bacterium | reverse complement strand
TGGACGATTTGCGCTGGCTCAAGCCCGTCTACGCCGGCGACACGCTCCGCGCGATAATCGAGGTCGCCGAGCTGCGGCCATCGGCCTCGAAGCCCGACCGCGGGGTGGTCAAAATCGCCTTCACCACTTCGAATCAGCACGGCGAGAAGGTGATGACCGGAAGCGTCACCATCATCGTCAAACGCCGCGGCTGAGATTTTGGCGGCTCGCCATCGGGCGGCTCTTTTTGCATTGCAGCATTTCGCGCTTCGATCTATGGTGCCGGTGGGCCAGAGCCTCCCAACGGGCTCCGGCCATTCTGCAAGGAATGGCGCCATGACGATCGCAAAACCGGCCATCAGGCCGACAATTCCTAATTATTCTTCAGGACCTTGCGCGAAGCGCCCGGGATGGACGCCGCAAGCGCTTGGCGACGCCTGTCTGGGTCGCTCGCACCGCGGCAAGACCGGCAAGGCGAAGCTTGCCGAGGTCATCGACCGCACCCGGCAGATTCTCGGGGTACCGGCCGACTACCGGATCGGAATCGTTCCGGCCTCCGACACCGGCGCGGTCGAGATGGCGCTGTGGTCGCTGTTGGGGGCGCGTGGCGTCGACGTGCTGGCGTGGGAGAGCTTCGGCCACGGCTGGGTCACCGACGTGGTGAAGCAGCTCAAGCTCAAGGACGTGCGCATCCTCGATGCGCCCTACGGCCAAATCGTCGATCTCGCGCGGGCGGATTGCGACCGCGACGTGGTGTTCACCTGGAACGGCACGACGTCGGGCGTGCGCGTCCCCGACGGCGAATGGATCACTGCCCAGCGCAAGGGGCTGACGATCTGCGATGCGACATCGGCCGCGTTCGCCATGGACCTGCCGTGGGTCAAGCTCGATGTGACCACCTATTCGTGGCAAAAAGTGCTGGGCGGCGAGGCGCAGCACGGGATGCTGATCTTGAGCCCGCGCGCGGTCGATCGACTGCAAACCTACACGCCGCCCTGGCCGCTGCCCAAGATTTTTCGCCTGACCCAGGGCGGCAAGTTGATCGAGGGCGTGTTCAAGGGCGAGACGATCAACACGCCCTCGATGCTTTGCGTCGAAGACGCGCTCGATGGGCTCAAATGGGCGGCGAGCATCGGCGGCCTCGAGGCGCTGATTGGCCGCTCCGAATCGAATCTGGCGGCGATCGAGTCATGGGCGGGTCGCACGAAGTGGATCGGGTTTCTCGCCGAGGACAAGCGCATCCGCTCCTGCACTTCGGTCTGCCTGAAGATCGTCGATCCATATGTCATCGCAATGAAGCCCGAGGCGCAGGCGGCGTACCCTAAGCGGATGGTGGCGCTGCTCGAGGCGGAGAAGGTCGCCTACGACATCGACGCCTATCGCGACGCGCCGCCGGGCCTGCGGATCTGGGCCGGCGCCACC
>CAZLYV010000047.1:2199-11002 GCA_964563665.1 uncultured Acetobacteraceae bacterium | reverse complement strand
GACCGGCCTGAAACCC
Organism: uncultured Acetobacteraceae bacterium; assembly: GCA_964563665.1. Classification (GTDB taxonomy): domain Bacteria; phylum Pseudomonadota; class Alphaproteobacteria; order CACIAM-22H2; family CACIAM-22H2; genus CAZLYV01. The sequence continues at coordinate 10,986 of CAZLYV010000047.1, read as the reverse complement.
GACGAAATCAAGCGGATCATCGGCGGCTATGACGGCCTCGCCGTGCGCTCGACGACCAAGGTAAGCGCCGATCTCATCGGCGAGGCGCGGCATCTCAAGGTCATCGGCCGCGCCGGCATCGGGGTCGACAATATCGACGTGGCCGCGGCGACGACGCGCGGCGTCGTGGTGATGAATACGCCGTCCGGCAACGCGATCACGACGGCCGAGCACGCGCTGGCCCTGATGTTCGCGCTTGCCCGCCAGATTCCGGCCGCCGACCGCTCGACCCAGGCCGGCAAGTGGGAGAAGACCCGCTTCCTGGGCGTCGAGCTTACCGGCAAGACGCTCGGCATCATCGGTTGCGGCAACATCGGTTCGATCGTCGCCGAGCGGGCGCTTGGCCTGAAGATGCGGGTGGTCGCCTACGACCCCTATCTTTCGCCCGAGCGTGCGCAAACGCTGGGGGTCGAGAAGGTCGAACTCGCCCAGCTCCTCGCGCGCGCCGACTTCATCTCGCTCCACACGCCGTTGACCGAGGCGACCCGCAACATCATCGACGCCGCGGCGCTCGCCAAGACGAAGAAGGGCGTGCGGCTGATCAATTGCGCGCGCGGCGGGCTCGTGGTCGAGGAAGATTTGAAGGCGGCGCTTGATTCCGGGCAGGTCGCGGGCGCGGCGCTCGACGTTTTCGTGGTCGAGCCGGCCAAGCACCACATCCTGTTCGGCCGCGACGACGTCATCGCGACGCCGCATCTTGGCGCCTCCACCAGCGAGGCGCAGGAGAACGTCGGCATCCAGGTCGCCGAGCAGATCGCCGACTTCCTGTGCCATGGCACGATCGTGAATGCGGTCAACACGCCCTCGGTCTCGGCCGAGGACGCGCCCAAGCTCAAGCCGTATATGACGCTCGCCCAGCAGCTCGGCAGCTTCATCGGCCAGCTCGTCGATAGCAATGTCATCTCGGTTGCGATCGAGTACGAGGGCCATGTGGCGGCGCTCAACGTCAAGCCGCTCACCGCGTGCGCGCTTACCGGGCTGCTCGCGCCGCAGCTCGATTCGGTCAATATGGTGAACGCGCCAAGCGTCGCGCGCGAGCGCGAGATCAAGGTGAGCGAAGTAACTCGCGAACAGGCGAGCGATTTTCAGACCGTCATCCGCTTGACCGTCCACAGCGAGGATCGCACGCGCCGCATCGCCGGCTCGCTGTTTGGCGCCAACAAGCCGCGCATCGTCGAGATCGAGGGCATCCCGATCGAGGCCGAGCCGGGCCCGCACATGCTTTACGTGCGCAACCAGGACAAACCGGGGTTCATCGGCAATCTCGGCCGCACCTTGGGCGACGCCGGGGTCAACATCGCGACCTTCCACCTCGGTCGCACGGCGCCGGGCGAGGACGCGATCTGTCTCGTAACGGTCGATCAGCCGCTGACCGAGACAATTCTCGCCAAGGTGCGCGCCATACCCCTCGTCGTCAAAGCGCGCGCGCTGAGGTTCTGACTAGAACCAGAGCTCCACAACGCGGGTGAATTACCCTTTGCCCTAAGCGGGTAAACCCGCTAGGTACTCCGCCGGAGGACGGGGGCACCCCGGCGATCCCGATGAACGATTTTGCTGAACGCGCGCTTTTGCCGGCCGGCATGCGTGATATTTTGCCGCCCGAGGCGGCGCACGAGGCGGCGGTCGTCGAGCGGCTGATGGCGGTTTGCGCCGCGCACGGCTACGAGCGTGTAAAGCCGCCGCTGGTCGAGTTCGAGGACAGCCTACTCGCCGGTTCGGGCGTGGCGATGGGGCCGCATACCTTCCGGCTGATGGACCCGGTATCGCAGCGGATGATGGGTCTGCGCGCCGATATGACATTGCAGGTCGCGCGCATCGCCACCACGCGCCTCGCCAAGGTGCCGCGGCCGCTCCGCCTCTCTTATGCCGGGCAGGTCTTGCGGGTCAAAGGCGATGACATGCGGCCCGAACGCCAGTTCGGCCAGGTGGGCGCCGAGCTCATCGGATCGGACGCCGCAAGCGCCGACGCCGAGGTCGTTCTGCTTTCCGTGGCCGCGCTCGAAGCGGTCGGCGTCGCCGGTCTGACGGTCGATCTGTCGTCGCCCAAGCTTGTGCCGGCACTGCTGGCGCCGCTCGGCCATTCGGGGGCGCAAGCAAGGCGCCTGCGGAGTGCGCTCGATCACAAGGACGCCGCCGCGGTGGCGGCAACGGCAGGCGCCGCGGCGAAGCCGTTGCAGGCGCTCCTCGCCGCCGCCGGACCAGCCGAGTCGGCGCTCGCCGCCATCAAACGGATCGATCTGCCGCCAGATGCAGCGGCCGAATCGGCGCGGCTCGGCGAAGTGACGGCGCTCATTCGCGCGGCGACGCCGAAGTTGCGGCTCACCATCGATCCGGTCGAGAACCGCGGCTTCGAGTACCACCGCGGTCTGTGCTTCACGCTTTTTGTCGATCGCGTGCGCGGCGAACTCGGCCGCGGCGGTCGCTACCTCTCGGGCGAGAGCATCGGCGCCGATGTGGCCGAGCCGGCGACCGGGGTTACGCTCTATATGGATTCCATTCTACGTGCGGTGCCGCCGCCGGCCCCGGCGCGACGTCTTTTCGTTCCGCACGGCACGCCGCCATCGGTTGCTGCGCGCTGGCGCGGCGAGGGATGGGTGACGGTCGCCGGCTTGGCGTCAGCCCTCGACGCGGCGGCCGAGGCGCGCCGGCTCGCCTGCTCGCACGTGCTTGCAAACGGCGCGCCGCAGGCGGTCGGTTAAGGGGCGCCGCGGCATGGCGAACGTCACCGTGATCGGCGCCCAATGGGGCGACGAGGGCAAGGGAAAGATCGTCGACTGGCTCTCGGAGCGCGCCGAGATCGTCGTGCGCTTCCAGGGCGGACATAACGCCGGGCACACGCTGGTCATCGACGGCGTGACCTACAAGCTCTCGCTGCTGCCTTCGGGCGTCGTGCGCAAGGGAAAGCTGTCGATCATCGGCAACGGCGTGGTGGTCGATCCATGGGCGCTGATCGCCGAAATCGAGTCAATCAGCGCCAAGGGCATTCACGTGAGCCCGGCCAATCTTCGTCTCGCCGAGAATGCATCGCTCATATTGCCGTTGCACCGCGAGCTCGAGGGCCTGCGCGAAGCGAGCGCCATCGGCACCACCAAGCGCGGGATCGGTCCGGCCTACGAGGACAAAATCGGCCGCCGCGCCATCCGCGTGTGCGACCTCGCTCACCCGGGCGCGCTCGACCAGCGGCTCGATGCGCTCCTGCTGCACCACGATGCGCTTCGTCGTGGATTTGGCATGCCCACGGTGGATCGCAACGGGCTGCGCGCCTCGCTCCTCGAGATCGCGCCGAAGGTTTTGCCCTACGCCGACGTGGTGTCGACCATCCTCGATGAGGCGCGGCGAGCCGGCCGGCGCGTGCTTTTCGAGGGGGCACAGGGCGCCATGCTCGACATCGACCATGGGACGTACCCTTATGTGACCTCGTCCAACACCGTGGCCGCGACGGCCGCCGCGGGATCGGGCTTCGCTCCCTCGGCGATCGGCTACGTGCTCGGCATCACCAAGGCCTACACGACGCGCGTCGGACAGGGCCCGTTTCCGACCGAGCTCACCGACGCCATCGGCAAGGGGCTTGGCGAACGGGGCCTTGAGTTCGGAACCGTCACCGGCCGGCCGCGGCGTTGCGGCTGGTTCGACGCGGTGCTGGTGCGCCAGGCGATCCGCGTCGCCGGAATCCGCGGCATCGCGCTCACCAAGCTCGACGTCCTCGATGGTCTCGATGAGGTCAGACTCTGCGTCGCCTACCGCTCGGCCAGTCAAACGCTGCACCATTTGCCGGCCGCCGCCACGCTACAGGCCGAGGTGACGCCGATTTACGAAACGCTGCCCGGTTGGAAGGACTCGACGCGCGGCGCGCGCTCGTGGGCCGAATTGCCGGCGCCGGCGATCAAGTACATCCGCCGGATCGAGGAACTTATTGGGGCGCCGGTCGCGTTGCTATCGACCAGCCCCGAGCGCAACGACACAATCCTGGTCGCCGATCCGTTTGCGGATTGATCGATCCAGTACCGCCGTCGCACCCGCCGCGAGGCGCGAGGCCGGTTCGCCAAGGATCCCCATGCGGGGGGCGCGCGCGCGAGAGAATTCAGTTCTGCCGGTTTGCCGGCGCGGGCAGCTTTTGGGCCTGCCCGCGTACTTCCTCGAGGGCAAGCTGCTTCATCGTCTTCTGCAGCTTCTCGAAGGCGCGCACTTCGATTTGACGCACGCGCTCGCGGCTGATGGCGTATTTTTGCGAGAGGTCTTCGAGCGTCATCGGCTCGTCGCGCAGGCGTCGTTCGGCGAGGATATGGCGCTCGCGCTCGTTGAGCGAAGCCATGGCGCGATCGAGCAGCCGGTGACGGCGCGCGCTCTCCTCGTTTTCGGCGAGCCGAATCTCCTGGTTATCCTCGTCGTCGATCAGCCAGTCCTGCCACTCTCCATCGCCATCGCCGCGGAGCGGCGCGTTCAGCGACTGATCGGGGCTGGCAAGCCGCCGGTTCATGCTGATGACGTCCAATTCGGGGACGTTCAGTTCTTCGGCGATCTTCTTGACATGCTCGGGCGTGAGATCGCCTTCCTCGATCGCCTTCATCTGGCCCTTGATCTTGCGCAACGAGAAAAAAAGTTTTTTCTGCGCCGCCGTGGTGCCGATCTTCACCAGCGACCACGAATGCAGGATGTATTCCTGGATCGAAGCGCGGATCCACCACATGGCATAGGTCGCCAGCCGGAAGCCGCGATCGGGGTCGAAGCGCTTGACCGCCTGCATCATGCCGACGTTGCCCTCGGAGATGAGTTCGGACACGGGCAGGCCGTAGCCGCGATACCCCATGGCGATCTTCGCGACGAGCCGAAGGTGGCTGGTCACCAGCTTGTGCGCAGCCTCGATGTCGTCATGCTCGCGCCAACGCTTGGCGAGCATGAACTCCTCGTTCGCTTCCAGCATCGGAAACTTGCGGATCTCGCGGAGATACCGCGAGAGGCCGCTTTCCGACGCAATGGCAGGGATCGAAGACGCCATCCGTTTGCCTTTGTAGCTCAAGGGCCCAATACCGTCCGTGTCAACCGATCCGCTGCGGCCGACCTTCGCCGACGGCCGCAGGGGACCTGCAGGGATTCCACAGGCGCCCAATGCTGCACTGCGTCAATGCGCGAAAATCGGTTCGCCCACATATCATATCTATTAACCCTCCGCTTGACTAGAGGCATTTATATAAGCTCTAGAGTACTAATTAACTCATTGAATATACGAGAGTAATTCTTTTCCAACCGAATCACTTTGCCGCTCGTCGGGTGGGTGAAGCCGAGCACGCAGGCTTCAAGCGCCTGGTGCTTGAAGTTCGCAACTGCCGCATTGACGGCAGCCGGAGCCCCCCGTCGCCGTGAGGCTGGGCGGCCGTAGACCGGGTCGCCCAGGAGCGGGTGTCCAATCGCGGCAAGATGGACCCGAATCTGATGCGTTCGCCCGGTTGCCAGGCGACACTCGATCAGGCTCACGGCGCCGCCGGCGAATGATTTGATCACGCGGTACCGCGTAAGCGCGGCTTTGCCCCCCTGGCGCACGACCGCCATCTTCTTACGGTCGCCACGGCTGCGGCCGATCGCGCCGGAGATCGTGCCGGCAGGCGTCGCGGGCGTTCCCCACACGAGCGCCGCATAGACCCGCTCGACCGTTCGGCGGGCGAATTGCTCGGCGAGATGGCGGTGGGCGGCGTCGGTCTTCGCCGCCACGATCAGGCCACGCGTGTCCTTGTCGAGGCGGTGCACGATACCCGGCCGCTGCACGCCACCGATTCCCGACAACGAGTCGCCGCAATGCGCGATCAGCGCATTGACGAGCGTGCCCCGCGGATTTCCGGGAGCGGGATGGGTCACCATGCCGGCGGGTTTATCGACGACGATCAAAGCGTCATCCTCATAAACGACATCGAGCGGAATCGATTCGGGCTCGATCGCAGTGGGCGCAGCGTCGGGGACAATGATGGCGAAAGTTTGGCCCGGTTTGACCCTCCGTGAGGGGTCGGTTATCGTCGCACCGTTCGTCGCGACCTGCCCGCTTTCGATCAATGTCTTGACCCGGCTGCGCGAAAGCGCGGGCGCCAACGCCGCCGCGAGCGCGCGGTCGAGCCGTTCATCGGCGGCCGATGCCGCGATCGTGATGATCAGCGAACGACCGCCGGACGTATGCGACTCACGTTCCATCGCTGGAGGCCTTAGCTCGTAAACCTGGATAGGCGGTCAAAACGATGCGCGCGCTCAAAATCACTGTCGTCGTGCTCGGGATTCTGATTGTGATCGCGTTTGCGGCGCTGATCTACGGCATCGTACAGGGATGGGGGAGTCTCGACGCAAGCGCCCGCGCGCCGGCGGCCATCCGTGCGCCCATCGCCGGCACCAGCGCGGCCTGGGGGCGCATCGGGCTTGGCCTGCCCGAGGGGACGCGGATCGAAAGCGTGACGGCCGCCGGCAATCTTATCGTTCTCCATCTGCGCGGCGCGTCCGGCGGCGAGGAGCGCCTCGTTGTCGTCGATCCGACGACCGGCGCCGTGATCGGGAGCTTTCTGCCGAACGAAGCGCGCTGAGAGCGGCTCGGATCACGGTCGGATGCGACGCCATCCGGCCCGCGCCCGGCGAAGCGCAGCCCCTAGCGAAAACGCAAGATCGGCAAGCCATGGTCCGGCAATCGGTATGGCGGCGATCTGCGCCAGGAGACGCGCGGCGTGCGACCTTCCCTCGGCGCGGTCGGAATGGGTGCGCGCGATTTGCGACCGACGATTTTCGGCGCTCCACGAATCGGCATAGAGCGCCTGGATTGGAATTCTGGCGGCACTCGCCTCGGGCCGCTTGATCGCGACGAAAAAAATCATGTAGGCCGCGCCATCGAGGCTGCCGACGAAAGACAGCGGGCGGCGTGCCGTGGACCGCGGATCGAGGTCGAGGACAGCGGCGCGATGATCGTGTGATCCGGCGCCGAGGCGCACCAGCTTGAGCGCGACGGGCTCATAGCCGTTGGCCCGATAGTAATCGACGAAGAAGCCCGGGGAGAAGGCGTAGAAGCCGTGGTCGAGATAATTCGACGCCGGCGCCAGGTGGATCGCGCGCCCGCCCGGACGAAGCATGGCGTGGAGATTGGCAAGCGCGTTGGGCAGGTGAAAGACGTGTTCAAGCGTGCCGCCATTGAACACGACATCGAAACGTTCACAAAGCGCGTCGGGCGGCGTCGCCTGGTTGAGGTCGAAGACGATGCTTGCGCCCTCGAAATCCGAGGCGTCGAGCGAATCCACCGCCGAAAACCCGAGCGCGTGAAAGAATTCCTGGTCCGACACCCGCGTATGGCCTGCGCCGACATCGCTGAAGCGGCCTTGCCCATGCCGCCGCAAGATCGCCGCGAGCTCGTCGCGCGTCATTTCGATGTCCTGTCGGCCGAGCTGCAGCATGGCGCCGGCAAACGGACGGAGCAGCCCTTCTTCGATCAACAGAACCGCGGTTGGTTTGGAGATTCCCATCGGCAATATGCATCCGCGTCAAAGGCTGGTCGTCCGGAAATCACAAGGCGCGCATTTGTAGCATATGGCGGCCGCCGCGCCAGGCGCTGAACCCAATCGTGGCGAGCGGTGGCCTGACCGGCTAGACTTGGCGCCCTAGCTGTTTACATTCGATCGAGGGGCCATGAATTTCTGCAGCGACAACACCGCCGGCGCGCATCCGGCGATCATCGAGGCGCTGGCGCGCGTCAACGGCGGCGCGGTGATGCCTTACGGCAACGACGAGCTCACGCATCGCGTGGAGAAACGAATCGCTGAGATTTTCGAGCACGAGTGTGCAGTTTGTCTGGTCGCGACCGGAACCGCGGCGAACGCGCTGGCGCTGGCCACGCTGACTCCGCCTTGGGGCGCCATCTACTGCCATCCCGACTCGCACGTGAACAGCGATGAATGCGGCGCGCCCGAATTCTACACCGGCGGCGCCAAGCTCGTCGGCGTGCCGGGCGCGCACGGCAAGATCGTCGCCGAGGCGCTTGACCAGGCGCTTGAACACGCCGGGGCGGGCGTCGTCCACCACGTGCAGCCGGCCGCGGTGAGCATCACCGAGGCGAGCGAGGCCGGCACGGTCTACACGCCGGCCGAAATTGCCGCGATCGCGCAAACGACGCGTCGCCACCACCTCGGACTCCATATGGACGGCGCGCGTTTCGCAAATGCGCTGGTGTCGGTCGGCTGCACCCCCGCCGAGCTCACCTGGCGCGCGGGCGTCGATGCTCTGTCGTTCGGCGCGACCAAGAACGGCGCGCTTGGGGCCGAAGCCGTGGTGTTCTTCGATTCCGGGAAGGCCGATAGTCTCGGCTTTCGGCGCAAGCGGGCGGCGCATTTGTGGTCGAAGATGCGCTTCATCTCGGCGCAGATGGAGGCCTATCTCGCCGGCGATCTTTGGCTTGCCAACGCCCGTCACGCCAACCGCATGGCGGCCGAGCTTGCCCAAGAGCTCGCCAAGGTGCCCGGCGTGCGGCTCGAGCACCCGGTGGAAGCGAACGAGATCTTCGTCTCGATGCCAGAGCCCGTGGTCGTTGGTCTGGAAGCGGACGGATTCAAATTTTATCGCTGGCCGAGCATCGACCGGCAGGTCCAGATGCTGCGCCTCGTTACGGCCTTCGACACCAATCCCGTTCACGTACGCGGTTTTGTCGACAGCGCGCGCCGCCACGCCGCCCAGCGTGCGGCCGAGTAGCGCCGGTCCGGCGCGGGAGCCCTCGCGCCCCCGGTTAGCGCCAATGAC
>CAZLYV010000047.1:0-2099 GCA_964563665.1 uncultured Acetobacteraceae bacterium | reverse complement strand
CGTAGCGCTGCGGCGGCGGCGAAACGCTCGTCACCACCTCGCCGACCACGACCGGTTCAGCCGGAACGACGCAACCGGAAAGGAGGGGGGACCAAGAAGCGCCAGCAGCGCCATGATCGCAAGACCGAGAGGGTGGCGAAGATTCATCGGAACACGCCCGAAAACGCCGGGACCACGGCGCGTGTCCCACCGGCTCGAAATTCAACGATTTTTACCCCCATCCTATTCCCGCCACGATATTCCGCGCGTCAGGATTGGTCGCCCGAATCGGCCACGGCGCGATACGACCAACGGGTTGCGCCCTGACGAACAGAGCAAGGATTCTGCCAGCATGACATCAACCGCATATTCCCGGACTCGCGGCGTCGGCGCGTCCTCGCGCACATGGTTGACGGCGGTGCTGGCCGTTTCGGTTGGCATGGGGCTGGTCGCCGTTCTAACTCGTCCGCCGCTGCCGATCGACGAAACGCGTTACTTGGGCGTTGCATGGGAGATGTGGCAGCGCGGGGAGTGGCTCGTCCCCTATGCAAATGGCGAACCCTACAGCCACAAGCCGCCACTTGTATTCTGGCTGATCCTGGCCGGCTGGAAGATTTTCGGCGTCAGCGAGACCTGGGCCCGACTGGTCGGCCCGCTCGCCGGCACCGCTGCGCTGTGGATGACGACGCTGGTCGCGCGCCGTCTGTGGAACGATGACGAAGGGCACGAACGGGGGCTGCTGGCCGCGATCATCCTTCTCGGCACGCCCCTATGGGCGCTCTATTCGAGCGCCACCATGTTCGACACGCTGGTGACTTGCTGCGTGCTCGCGAGCGTGCTTGGCGTGCTGATGGCGCGGGACGGATCGGCGCTCGCCGGCTGGGCGACCTTCGCCGGTTCGTTGGGATTGGGCATTCTGGTCAAGGGACCGGTGATGCTCGTCTATGCGTTGCCCATTCCGCTGGTGGCGCCATGGTTGTTTACGGGACCACGAATGCCGCCTTCCGCGCGCTGGTATGGCGGTCTCGCGGCCGGGATGGTCGGCGGCGCGGTCGTGGCGCTCCTCTGGGCGCTGCCGGCGGCGGCAATCGGCGGCGCGGCCTATGGCGATGACATCTTGTGGCACCAGACGAGCTCGCGCGTCGTCGAATCCCTCGCCCACCGGCGACCGGTCTGGTGGTACGTGCCGCTGCTGCCGCCGCTCCTGCTGCCGTGGATCGTGTGGCCGGCGCTATGGCGCGGCGTAACCGCGACATCGCTGCTGCGTCGGCCCACGGTCGAGCGGCTGTGCCTGGTCTGGTTCGGTTGCGGGTTCGTCGTGTTCTCGGCGATCAGCGGCAAGCAGATGCACTATTTCCTGCCGCTGTTGCCGGCGCTGGCGTTGTTCTCGGCCGGATCGATCGGACGTATGGGTAATTGGGCCGGAGTGTCCGATCTGCGCGTGCCGGGCGTAGTCGTTGGCGTCGCTGGAATTGGGATCGCGATTGCCGCGGAGCTGCTGGAAGAGGGGGCAGTGCATTCGCTCGTGCGGAATTTTCCTGTGTGGGGTCCGGAATTCGGCGAAGTCGCTGGCATGTCGCTCGTTACGAGCGCGGCGATATTAGGCCTGTTCCCGGCGGCGCGCACACGAGGGCGTGCGGCGCATCTCGCCGCGGTGACGATCTTGCTTTTCTCCAGCCTGCACCTTCTGGGGCTGCCGTCCGCGCGCGACGCGTTCGACCTTGCGCCGGTGGCGGTGCGCGTGGCGGCTGTGCAGGCGCGCGGCAGCGCCGTCGCTTACGCCGGAACGTATCACGGCGAGTTCAATTTTCTCGGGCGGCTCAAGCGGCCGGTCGCGCAAGTTTCGCGCACCGATTTCGCCGCCTGGCTCGCCCAAAACCCGGAGGGGCGCATCGTCGTCGAGTTTGGCACCAACGATCCCGAGCTTGCCCGTCTCAAGCCCGAATACACGCAACGCGACCGCAATCGAGTGATCGTCATCCTCGGCCGCGAGTCGCTCTGAGCACGCCGCACCGCGGATGCGGCGCAAAGCGGCATGGAATTGACCGTTTGATCGCGCAATCCGTCCTGCTATAAACCGGCGGTCGCGTCCCCTTCGTCTAGAGGCCCAGGACGGCGCC
>CAZLYV010000046.1:9735-12654 GCA_964563665.1 uncultured Acetobacteraceae bacterium | reverse complement strand
GGGCCCGCATGCTCTCCGGCGGTTGCACCGATCGATCGCGAAGCGAGGCTCCCCGCGCCATGTCCGTCAATCCGCTCCATCCGATCGCCGCGCTCGACGACGCAGGCCTCGATCTCATTTTCCGCCAGGCGCGAACCTACAGCGAGTTCGAACCGCGCGAGGTCGACGACAACCTTCTGCGGCGGATCTACGAGCTTGCCAGGATGGGCGCCACCTCGGCCAACAGCAATCCGATGCGGGTCGTGTTCATAAGGTCGCAGGCCGCCAAGGAACGGCTCCGGCCGGCCCTGGATTCCAGCAACCGCGCCAAGACCATGGCGGCGCCGGTGACGGCGATCGTCGCCTACGACACCCGCTTCTATGAGCATCTGCCGCGTCTCTTCCCGCACGAGGCGGACGCCATCAACTGGTTCACCGGGCCCGCCAAGGAGCAAGTGGCGGAGGCGACCGCGTTTCGCAATGGGACGCTGCAGGGCGCCTACCTGATGGTCGCCGCGCGCGCGCTGGGCCTCGATTGCGGGCCGATGTCGGGATTCGCCAACGCCAAGGTCGACGCGGCGTTTTTTCCCGATGGCCGCTTCAAATCGAATTTCCTGTGTAATCTTGGCTATGGACTCGCCCGGACGCTCTTCCCCCGCAGTCCGCGATTCGCCTTCGAAGAGGTATGCCGAATCGAATAGCGCGCTTCGTACCGCTATCGCGTCACATCAGGCCCGGTGTAAGTACGCTGTTGGACATCAAGGGATAACGGCGCGGATCGAAGAGCTGGTAATGCCACCACTCGTTGCGATAAAAATCCCAGCCGGCCGCGGTCATTACGCCGAGGAGCAGCAAGCGGTTGCGTTGCGCCGCGCTCGACACGACGTTCGAGGCATGATGCGAGAGCGGCGTGAATGCATCGAACGCGGTGCCCATGTCGAGCTCCTGGCCCGCCCGGTCGATGAGCGTCAGGTCGACGGCGGCCCCGCGGCTGTGCGGCGACCCGCGGCGTGGATCGGCGAGGAACTCGGGATCCGGGGTATGGTTCCACATCACCCATTGCGCCTCGCAAGGGCGGAAGGCGTCAAAGATCTTGAGCTTGAGGCCGAGCGGGAGGGCGAGTCCGATCGCGCGCGAAAGCAGGCCGGCGGCGACGGGATGCAAATAGGCGGCGGCGCGGGCGTAGATCGGCTTGCCGGTGAAATTGTCGGGGCCGGCATAGGCGAGCGAAAGCACGACGTCGAAATCGGGCGGCGCAATCGCTACGAGGGTCATGGGCGTCGTCTCCACAATCCCCTCATAGCATCGCGTCGGCGCGCTTTCGAGATCGCGTTGATCGCCCTCTGGGCCTTCGCCGGCGCAATCGGCGTTGGCAAGGCGGAGGTCGAGCCCGGCGCGGCGCTGATCGAAGCCGCAAGGCGTGGCGATCTGGCAAGCGTCGTTGCGCTGCTTGGGCTGGGTGCGTCGGTCGATGCGCTCGACTCTGGCAATAACACCGCATTGATTTTCGCCGCTCGCGAAGGACATAGCGCGATCGCGGCAATTCTGCTCGATCACGGCGCCACGGTCGACCGGCAGGACGATGAGCGCGTGACTGCGCTCATTCTTGCCGCATTGCGAGGCCATATGGCGATCGTCGAGCTGCTGCTGGCGCGCGGCGCCGACGCAAAACTCGTCGATCAGTGGGGCCGGACCGCCTTCGATTACGCGTTGCGGCGCGGCGCGGACGACCCGATCGCCCGCCGGCTCGATGCGGCGGGCGCCCGCCGCGGCGCCGGCCGATAGCGCGGGCGATGCGAATCCTCGCCCTCGATTCGGCGACGACCGCCTGCTCGGCCGCGGTGTGGGAGGATGGCATGATCCTCGCCGCCGAGGAGGTGGAGATGACGCGCGGTCATGCCGAGGCGCTGCTGCCGATGATAGATCGCGTGGTGCGCGCGGCCGGCGGCGATTTTTCGTCATTCGATCGCCTGGCGGTCACCATCGGGCCGGGACACTTCACCGGCCTGCGCATCGGCCTCGCCGCCGCGCGCGGATTGGCGCTTGCCTGCGCCCGTCCGCTGGTTGGCGTAACGACGCTGGAAGCGGTGGCGGCGGCGGTCGCGGCGGCGGAGCGATCGGGTGCGGAGCTTGTCGTCGCCCTCGATTCGAAACGGGCGGATGTCTATCTCCAGCGATTCGATGCAACTCTTGCTCCGCTGTGCGACCCGGTCGCCCAAACCCCGGCTGAATTTGCGCAAACCATGGCCCCGCTCTATGGCGCCGGCGCGCCGACGCTCGCTGGAGATGCGGCGCCGGCGGTCGCCGCCGCGTTTCAAGCGCTCGGCCTCGCGCCCAGATTGGCGCGAGCCAGGGGACACGCCTCGGCCGCGGTCGTTGCCCGGCTCGCCGCGATGCGGCCGCTCCCCGAGATGCCGCCCTCACCGCTTTACCTCCATCCACCGGAGGCAAAACTGCCGCGCTCGCGCCTGTCGCGCAATGGTGCTCGGGCATGACGCGCGCGGTCCGTATCACGCCGGTCGGGCTGGCCGAGGCATCCATGCTCTCGACCCTTCATACGTCTTGCTTCGTTGACGGATGGTCGATCCAGTCGGTGACCGAGGTCCTTCGCTCGCCCGGCGCATTCGCCTGTCTGGCGTTGCTCGACCAAGTGGCGCGCGCCGATGGACCGCTGCCGGCCGGCTTCGCCATTGCCCGGATTGCCGCCGACGAGGCCGAGCTGCTGTCGATCGGCGTCGCCTTATCATGGCGACGGCGCGGGATTGCGCGGGTCCTGCTCGCCGACGTTTTACGGCAGGCGACCGCGTCGGGCGCTCGGGCAATTTTTCTCGAGGTCGCGGAGGACAATTCGCCGGCACGCGCGCTCTATGCCGGGGAAGGGTTCGCGCCGGTTGGCCGCCGACCCGATTACTACCGGCGGTCCGGCAATGCCGGTGCGGC
>CAZLYV010000046.1:0-9635 GCA_964563665.1 uncultured Acetobacteraceae bacterium | reverse complement strand
CGGTATTTAACCGGGTAGCGCCATTACGCCTGTGGCATATCACGATGGATCGACCGACAATCTCACGAAGTTTTTATCAAGACTTGGAAAATTTTCCACCTCGAACCGGAATTACTCTTGAATTCTTGATGTATTCAGATAAAAGAAACAAAAACAGGAAACGCCACAGGGAAAAACAGGACAAACTTTGCTGCTGGCTTTGGGGCGTCGTCGAACCAAGGCACAGCGCCTGTCGCGAGTGGCCATGGCGCGACGGGTTTCGGGCGCGGATGGCGCCATGACGCCGACCCCACTCCGGTGGCGTCGGCGAGGTGGCGATGCCGGGACAAGGGAATGCCGGCCGGCGGCCGGACGGGGCAGGAGCAGGCGCACGGCCGATGACGGTTGATCGATCGAAGCGATGCCTGATCAACCGGATCGACGGGAAAAGGGGCTAGCGAGGCGCCCAGCAAACGAACGACACGCGAGAAGTCGCAATACGAGAGAAATCAACATCCAGGACGATCACTCAACAACCCAACGAGGAGTTTCGCGAACCATGCAGGATAACAGCCAGTCCGGGAGCATTCTTTCGCTCACGGCCGAAATCGTGGCGGCACACGTTGCCAACAACACGGTGTCGGTGAACGATCTGCCGCATCTGATTCAGCAGGTGCATCACACATTGTCGACGGTGGGTAACAAAGGCGCGCAGGCGCCGCGTCCCGAGCCGGCGGTTGCGATCAAGAAATCGGTTACGCCCGAGCACGTCATCTGTCTCGAGGACGGCAAGAAGCTCAAGATGCTGAAGCGGCACCTGAAGACAGCGTACAACATGACGCCCGACCAGTACCGCGAGCGCTGGGATCTGCCGCCCGATTATCCGATGGTGGCGCCCAATTACGCGCGCCAGAGAAGCCAGCTCGCGCGCGATCTCGGGCTCGGCACCAAAGCGAAAATAAGGCGCTAGAACCGGCGCCCGCGCCGGCGCGTCGGGCATTGCCGCTCGCGGTTCGCCAAATGGCCTGGTACTCGGCATCGCTGATTGGCGTTACCGGCGCGAGGCAGCGATGCCCTAGTACCAGAATCCTGATTTGATACCAACTTTCTGGCTTCGTGGTCGTGCCATGCGTGACTCGACCAAACGCCGAAAGTTGGTACGAGCCGACCGGAAACGGCGCCGCCGCCGCTTATAGGATTGCGGCGTCGTTTCGTCTATAATCCGAGGTCATGTCGAGCGAAGACCGCAAGGACAGCGGGGCCGTTCCGCATCTCGAGCAGCTCTGTATCGAGAAGGGCCTCAAGATGACCGGCCAGCGCCGGATCATTGCGCGCGTTCTTTCGGACGCGAGCGACCACCCCGACGTCGAGCAGGTCTATCGTCGCGCCGTGGCGATCGACCCGAAGATCAGCATCGCCACCGTCTATCGTACGGTGCGGCTGTTCGAGGAGGCGAGCATTCTCACGCGCCACGATTTCGGCGATGGCCGGGCCCGGTTCGAGGAGACCTCCGAGGAGCACCACGATCATCTGATCGACGTGCAAAGCGGCAAAGTCATCGAATTTCAGAACGAGCGCATCGAGGCGCTGCAACGCCAAGTCGCCGACGAGCTCGGCTACGAGTTGGTCGGCCACCGCCTCGAGCTGTTCGGCGTGCCCATGCGCGGATCGCGCAAGGCCGGCTCCGGATGATCGCATACGAATGAGCGTCCAGCCGAAAGGCGTCGTGGGCGATATTGCCGGCGCGGCGAACGCCGCGCTCGCCGGCGCGTTGAGAGCGGGCAATCTCGAAGTTAGGCTCGCGCGCACGCCAGCCGACATCGACGCCGCCCAGGCGCTGCGGTATCGCGTCTTCTACGAGGAAATGTCGGCCCGCGCGACGCCGGAAATTGCGGCCAAGGCGCGCGATGTCGATTCGTTCGACGCCTATTGCGACCATCTGCTGGTGATCGATCACGCCCGCGCGCTCAACGCCGAGACCGTGATCGGCACGTATCGCCTGTTGCGCGGCTCGGTCGCCAAGTCGCACGGCGGCTTTTACACCGCGACCGAATTCGATATCGCGCCGCTGCTTGCGGTTCCCGGCGAGATCCTGGAGCTGGGCCGTTCCTGCGTCGATCTCGCCTACCGCAACCGGGCGACGATGCAATTGCTGTGGCGCGGGATCGCCAGCTATGTCTTTCAGCACGACATCAAGCTCATGTTCGGCTGCGCCAGCCTGCCGGGAACCGACCCCAAGGCGCTGGCGCTGCCGCTGTCGTACCTCCACCACTTCCATCTGGCGCCGCCCGCGTTGCGCGCCCGCGCGCTGCCCGGCCGCTACATCGAAATGAACATGCTGCCGCCGGGCGAGATCGACACCGACGCCGCGGTGGCGGCGCTCGGCGCCCGCGCGGCGCTCGCCGCGTTGCCGCCGCTGATCAAGGGGTATTTGCGCCTCGGCGGCCTGGTCGGCGAAGGGGCCGTGATCGACCCCGATTTCAACACGACCGATGTTTGCATCATCGTCGTCACCGACCGGGTGACGGACAAGTATTTCAACCATTACCGGCGCACCGCGGGCGGCGGCACCGACTGACGCGGGACGAGGCATGCCCGGTTCACCGTTTCGCGCGCTTTTGCGGGCCGTCCTCTACGTTGCACTCACCGTGCCGCTGATGCCGGTGCAAGCAATCCTGATTCTCGCCGGCTCACGCTTCGTCGGGCGGTTCCCGCGTTTCTATCATCGTTTGTGCTGCCGTGTGCTCGGGATCGAGCTCCGCCTGCGGGGCGAAATCTCGCCGACGCACCCGACGCTGTTCGTCGCCAACCATCTCTCCTATCTCGACATTGCGATATTGGGTGCGACGATCGATGGCTGCTTTGTCGCCAAGCGCGAGATCGCCGGTTGGCCGTTTTTCGGCTGGCTCGCCAAGCTGGCGCGCACCGTGTTCATCGAGCGCCGGGTATCGCGCGTCCATGTCGATCGCGACGAAGTCGCAAGACGGCTCGACGCCGGCGACAATCTGATTCTTTTCGCCGAAGGCACCAGCAGCGATGGCACGCATCTGCGGCCATTCAAAAGCTCGCTGTTGAGCGTCGCCGAACGCAACGTCGACCACAAGCCGCTGGTCGTCCAGCCGGTTACGCTTGCCTATACCCGGCTCGACGGCATGCCGATCGGGCGCCAATGGCGCGCGTTGTTCAGCTGGTATGGCGACATGGAGTTGCTGCCGCATTTGTGGGCGCTGATCGCGCTCGGACGAATCACCGCCGAATTGCAGTTTCATGCCCCGGTGACGCTGGCCGCCCTTGGCTCGCGCAAGGCGCTCGCCGACTATTGCGAACGCGCGATCGGCTCCGGCCTTTCGGCGGCCAACTCGGGCCGTCCGGCACCGGCGCCCTCGCAGCCGGCGCAAGGCGCGCCTCGGCCGGCCGCCGCCGAGGCCGCATCGTGAAGCAGGGAGGCCGCCTTGACAGCTTGGAGGGGGGTGGTAGTTTTAAAACCGGGCCCGCCGCTCCGCGCCGGCTGAAGACGCGCTTGACCAAAAAGCTTTTCATCAAATCCTACGGCTGCCAGATGAACGTCTACGACTCCGCTCGCATGGCGGATGTCCTGGCGCCGCTCGGGTTTGAACCGGTGGATCGCCCGGAGGCGGCCGATTTCATCATTCTCAACACCTGCCACATCCGCGAGAAGGCGGCGGAGAAAGTGTTCTCCGATCTCGGTCGCCTGAAAGCGATCAAGGCGAGGAACGCCGGCACGCTGATCGCGGTCGCCGGCTGCGTCGCGCAGGCGGAAGGCGCCGAAATCGTCCGTCGTGCCCCCTTCGTCGACATGGTGTTCGGGCCGCAGACCTATCATCGACTGCCGGAAATGTTGGCGCGCGCCGCCAGGGGCGCGGGAGTCGTGCTGGAGACCGATTTTCCGGTCGAGCCGAAGTTCGACCACTTGCCGGAATCGTCGGCCCCGGCGGGTGTTGCCGCGTTTCTCTCGGTACAAGAGGGCTGCGACAAGTTCTGCACCTTCTGCGTCGTTCCCTATACGCGCGGGGCCGAGTATTCGCGCCCGCTTGGCGCGGTCTTGGCCGAGGCGCGGAGCCTGGTTCGGCGCGGTGCGCGCGAAATCACGCTCGTCGGGCAGAACGTCAACGCCTACCACGGCGCGGACGAGAGCGGGCGGCGGGCAGGGCTCGCGGCGCTCATCCGACGGCTGGCACGCATCGACGGCCTGATGCGTCTGCGCTACATGACGTCGCATCCGCGCGATGTCGACGACGATCTGATCGCGGTCCATGCCGATACCGCCAAATTGATGCCCTACCTCCATCTGCCGGTGCAGACCGGCTCCGATATATTGCTCGAGCGGATGAATCGCGGGCACCGCGCCGAGGATTACCTTCGCATCGTGCGCCGTCTGCGCGACGCGCGGCCCGACCTGGCGCTTTCTTCCGATTTCATCGTCGGCTTTCCGGGCGAGCGCGAGCGCGATTTCGAGGCGACGCTGGCGCTCGTGCGCGAGGTCGGCTATGCGTCGGCGTATTCGTTCAAGTACAGCCCGCGACCCGGCACGCCGGCGGCGTCGATGGAGGATCAAGTTGAAGAGGAGGTGAAGGAAGAACGCCTGCAGCGCCTGCAGGCGCTCCTGCGCGCCGGGACCGCGGCGTTCAATCGGCGCTGCGTCGGCCAGGTGTTGCCGGTTTTGTTCGAGCGGCCGGGACGCCATGCCGATCAATTGATCGGGCGCTCGCCCTATCTGCAGGCCGTGCATGTATGGCCCGATGGGCCAAGCCCGGACTGGATCGGGCGCATCCTCGACGTGCGGATCGAGCGGGTGGAGCCCAATTCGCTCGCCGGCGTTCCGGCCGGCGATATCGCGGACGTCGATCCGGGCAGACGCCAGAGGATTCGCGCGTGAGCGGCGCCGCGAGTTCAGGGGCCGGCGCCCCGATCCATCTCAACTTCGACGACAATACCTTGTTGCCCTTGCTGTTCGGCGAGCACGACCGGAATTTGGCCCGGATCGAGCAAAAGCTCGGCGTCTCGCTCGCCTCGCGCGGCAACCGGATTGCCATCACCGGTTCGCATTCGGGGACTCAGGCGGCGCGCGATGCAATTCTGGCGCTTTACGAACGGCTGCGTCGCGGCATGGCCATCGACATCGGCGAAGTCGACGCCGCCGTGCGACTCGCCGAGGCCGCGGAAACGACGAACGAGCGCGATCTGTTCGGCGACGAGGACGTGACGATCCGGACCAAAAAGCGCCACGTCATGCCGCGATCGGCCAACCAGGCGGCGTATTTGCGTGCGCTGCGCCGGCACGAAATGGTGTTCGGCATCGGCCCCGCCGGCACCGGCAAGACCTATCTTGCGGTGGCGACGGCGGTCGACATGCTGGGTTCGGGCCGCGTCGACCGGATCATTCTCGCGCGACCCGCCGTCGAGGCGGGTGAACGGCTGGGCTTTCTTCCGGGCGACATTCGCGAAAAGGTCGATCCCTATTTGCGGCCGCTCTACGACGCGCTCTACGACATGCTGCCCGGCGAGCAGGTGATGAAGCGTCTGGCCAGCGGCGAGATCGAGATCGCGCCGCTTGCCTTCATGCGCGGCCGTACGCTGTCGAACGCCTTCGTCATCGTCGACGAGGCGCAGAACACGACCCAAATGCAAATGAAAATGCTGCTCACCCGGCTTGGCGAGAACAGCCGCATGGTGGTGACCGGCGACTTGACGCAGATCGACCTTCCGGTGGGCCAGCGCTCCGGCCTTGGCGACGCGATGGAGATTCTCGCCGGGATAGACGGCATCGTCGTGGTTGAATTCGGGGCCGAGGACGTGGTGCGTCATCCGCTCGTCTCCAGGATCGTCGAGGCCTACGATGCGCGCGACCGCGTGCGTGGCGCGGACGCGACGCGCGACTATCTTCCGGCGCGGCGGCCGGGCAAAGGCGCCAGATGAGCGCGCGCCGCGCGGCGCCCGAATCGCCGATCGACGTTTTGCCGCGACCGCTGATCGCGATCGAAACCCGCGCCGCGGCGTGGCGCCGCTTCTTGCCGCGCTATAGCGCGCTCGCGCGCCGCGCGGCTAAATCGGCGCTCGATCTGGGGGCCCGCGCACTCGACCCGGGCGCAAACGGCGAACTTACGCTGGTATTTGCCGACGATGCGCTCGTGCGCGCGCTCAACCGCGATTTTCGCGGCAAGGACAAGCCGACCAACGTCCTGTCATTTTCAGCCCGCGACGGTCGCACGACGGCTCCCGGCGCGCCGCTGCTGCTGGGCGACGTGGTGCTTGCCTACGAAACCGCGGCAGCCGAGGCGGCGGCGGGGGCAAAGCCGCTCGCCGACCACGTGGCGCATCTCGTGGTCCATGGCGTCCTCCATCTCCTCGGCTACGATCACGTCCGCGCGGCCGGTGCCAGACGGATGGAAGCGCTCGAAGTACGGGTGCTCGCCCGCCTCGGCGTCGCCGATCCCTACCGCCAGGCGTCGGCCCCAGTCATAGCCCGGCATCGCGCGACCGCTTCGCGCCCGCCCGCATGAGCGAAATCAGCGAGAAATTGAGCTCGTTCATCGAGCGGCTGCGCGGCCTGTTCCGCCATCGCAGGCCCGACGCGGCGCTTCGCGAGACGATCGAGGAGATCATCGAGGAGGGCGAGACTCCCACGGCGCCGATCGGCCAGCAGGAGCGCACGCTTTTACGCAATATTTTCAAGCTGCGCGAGATCGGCGCCTATGACGTCATGGTGCCGCGGGTCGACATCGTCGCGGTCAAAGAGGGCATCTCGCTTTCCGACCTCGTCGCTTGCATGACGCGCGAGGCGCACTCGCGTCTGCCGGTCTACCGGACCTCGCTCGACGACGTGACCGGCATGGTCCACATCAAGGACGTCATGCCCTATTGGGGCGGGACCAAGGAATTTCGTCTTGGCGACGTCTTGCGCCCGGTGCTGTTCGTCGCACCCGCGATGCGCGTGCTCGATCTTCTGCTCGAGATGCGTCGAACGCGCGTCCACATGGCGCTCGTGGTCGACGAGTACGGCGGCACCGACGGCCTGGTCACGATCGAGGATCTGGTCGAGGAGATCGTCGGCGAGATCGAGGATGAGCACGATGTCGATGAAAGCCCGCGGCTGGTTCGCGAGAGCGATGGTTCGCTGCTTGCCGATGCGCGCGCCGGCATCGATGCGTTCGAGGCCGAGGTGGGCGCGGTGCTGACGCAAGACCAACGCGGCGCCGATATCGATACGTTGGGCGGGCTCGTGGTTTACCTTGCCGGGCGCTTGCCGGGACGCGGCGAGATCATCGCCGGGCCGGCGGGGTTCGAGTTCGAGATTCTTGACGCCGATCCCAGACGATTGAAACGCATCAAAGTCCGCCGCGTGTCGTCGGCCGGCGCGGGCGCGGCCGACCCGGGCAGCGTCGGCGGCGGATGAGGATTGTCGACATTCCGGCGCGCGTGACGGATTGGCTCACGGCGCTCGCAAGCAGCGTGCGCGCGCAGGGCGGCGTCCGGCGCGACGCAACAGCCGTCACGCTCGGCGCGGTGCTGACGACGGCCCTTCCGCCCGCCGATCTGTGGCCGCTCGTCTTCGTCGTTTTCCCGATCCTTCTCTGGCTGATCGAAGGAACCGGGGGAATCCGCGCCGCGTTTAGCCTCGGCTGGTGGTTTGGCGTCGGTTTCTTCGCCTTCGGGCTCTACTGGATTTCGTTCTCGCTGCTGGTGGATCCGTGGCGCTATGGCTGGATGATTCCCTTCGCCGTCTTCGGCTTCTCGGCGGGATTCGCGATGTTTCCAGCGCTCGCCGCGGCGGCGCTCAAAGCGACGGGCGCGCGCGGGGCTGCCGCGGCGCTGATTTTTGCCGTGACGTGGACGGCAACCGAGTGGTTGCGCGGCCACGTGCTCACCGGATTTCCCTGGAATCTGATTGCGACGACCTGGGACGGTGTTCCGGCGATCATGCAAGGGGCGGCGGTTATCGGCGCCTACGGCCTCGGTTTGGTGACGGTGGCGCTCGCCGGACTTCCCGCGACGCTTGCCCGCGGCCCGCTCGCCCCATCGCCCGCGCCAACGTCGTGGCTGCGCTGGCGCGCAACGACGCTTGGGGCCGCCATCCTCGCCGTCCTTTGGATCGCCGGCGCCTGGCGCCTTGCCGGCGCCGATGGGGGCGAGGTTCCGCGGATCCGCTTGCGCATTGTCCAGCCGGCCGTGCCGCAAAGTCTCAAATGGGACCCAGGCTTGAGCGAAGCGCATTTTCGTCGCCTGCTCGAACTTACGCGGGGCCCCGGTTGGGAGCGCGCGACGCATATCGTTTGGCCGGAAACCGCCGTGCCGTTCACGCTCGACAATGACGCGCGGCGCCGCGGAGCCATCGCCGCGGTGACCCCGTCGGGCGGTCTCGTCATCACCGGCGCACCGCGCGCGGCGAGCGGCCCCGCCGGCATTCAGGTCTGGAACAGCTTGCAGGCGATCGATGGCTCGGGCGCGATCGTCGCCGGCTACGACAAGTTTCATCTCGTCCCGTTCGGCGAATACATGCCGTTTCGCGGGCTACCGCTGGTCGAGACGCTCGCCGTAACCTCGATCGATTTCTCGGCCGGCCCCGGCCCCCGGACGCTTGTGCTCCCCGGCTTGCCGCCGGCGAGTCCGCTCATCTGTTACGAAATTATTTTTCCTGGCGCCGTGGTCGATTGGCGACAGCGGCCGGGCTGGATCATCAATGTCACCAATGATGCCTGGTTTGGAATTACCGCCGGCCCCCACCAGCACTTTGCCGCGGCGCGCTTTCGGGCAATCGAAGAAGGCCTGCCGGTTGTCCGCGCCGCCAACAATGGCATCTCGGGCGTGATCGATGCTTACGGGCGCGTAACGGCCAGCCTCGGGCTTGGCTCAAGCGGCGTAGTGGATATCGGGTTACCGCGATCGCTGGACGCGACACCTTACGCGCGGTTTGGCGACTGGGTTGCGGTTCTACTTGCGATGGCATTACTGTCGGTTGGGGCTTGGCTGAGGGCACGCCAATAGCCCCCGATTGACCGAGATTAACCCTCGAAGGCGAACAATCGTGCAGCGAACGTCGAATTTCGCTGCAACCACCGTTGACCGACTACGTTTGTATGCTTTAGAAGTCGCGCAAACCCAATCCGGCGCCGACGCGCGCAATGCGTGAGGCCCGTGATAAGGGTGTTTTCAGGGAGTGGTCATGACAGCAACAGTTCGTCGTCGCGGGCGCGGGCGCGGCGTGGTGGGCAAGCCGAACCCGATCGATGTCCATGTCGGTTCCCGGGTGCGACTTCGCCGAACATTGCTCGGCATGAGCCAGGAAAAGCTCGGCGAGGCGATCGGCCTCACCTTCCAGCAGGTGCAGAAATACGAGCGCGGCGCCAACCGCGTCGGCGCCTCGCGGCTGTTCGAGCTGTCGCGGGTGCTCGACGTTCAGGTGGCGTACTTTTTCGAGGAGATGGGCGCCGACACCGCCGCCAAGGGTCACGCGCACGCCTTTGGCGTCGCAGAGGAAGAGACCGCGCCCTACGAGGCCGATCCGATGACCAAACGCGAGACCCTCGAACTTGTTCGCGCTTATTACAAAATCACCGACCCCAAGATACGCCGGCGGTTGTTCGACATGACCAAGGCGCTGGGGCGCAGCGCGGGCGCCAAGCAGGCGGGATAGCCGC